>CP032508.2:647000-970500 GCA_009497875.2 gamma proteobacterium SS-5
TGCTGGGCTATGCCCAGGGCGATGCCGGGGCCTGGCAGGGGATTGAGCCCTATGCCGAGATCGGCGGCCTGGAGGCGGCCCTGGTCGGCCCCCTGTATCGCCTGCTGCAAGACCTGGCCGCCAGCCGGGAACAGCTGCGCCAGGCACAGACGCCAGAGGCCTGGCTGAATCTGCTACAGGATCTGCTGCAGCGCTTTTTCCTCAGCGACAGCACCGAGGACGACTGGGCCCTGAACCAGCTGGAGCTGCAACTGGAGCGGCTGCTGGAGTTCTGGCTAGAGGCCGGGCTGGCAACCCAGACCCTACCCCTGGAGGTGGTGCGCGAGGCCCTGCTCGCCGCCCTGGACCGGCCCAGCCTGAGCCAGAAATTCCTTGCCGGGGCGATAAACTTCGCCACCCTCATGCCCATGCGTGCCGTACCCTTCAAACAGATCTGGCTGCTCGGCATGAACGATGGTGACTACCCACGCAGCCACCGGACGGCGGATTTCGACCTCATGGCACGGGATTACCGGCCAGGGGACAGATCGCGCCGGGAAGACGACCGCTACCTGTTCCTTGAGGCCCTGCTCTCGGCGCGGGAACGGCTGGTGATCAGCTGGGTGGGGCGGGATATCCGCGATGGTTCCCTGCGGCCACCCTCGGTACTGCTCGGCCAATTGCGTGACCACATAGCCGCCGGGTGGCGGCTGGCTCAGGACCAATCGGAACCCTGCTCCGAGGCGGCGCGGCGCAAGCAACTGCTCGCCGCCCTGACCACGGAGCACCCACTACAGCCCTTCAGCCGCCGCTATTTCAGCCTCGCCCCCGAGGGCAAGGATACCCGCCTGTTCACCTACGCCCATGAGTGGCGCCGGGTACATACCGGTCCCGAACGGCCCGAGCAGGGCCAATCCGTCAACGCCCTGGCCAGCTACCGCCCGGAAGGGGCCTTGGGTCTGGGCGACCTGGCCGAATTTCTGCGTCGGCCGCTGCCCTGCTTCTATCAGCGCCGTCTGGGAGTGGCCGATTTCCGCATCGACGCAGCCCAGGAGGACAGCGAGACCTTCGCTGTGCAGGGCCTGGAGAAATGGTCGCTGCAGGATCAAATGCTGCGTCAGGTCGGCCTGGAGCTGGCGCAGGCAGCGGGGCAGGTTGCGAACAAGGCCCCCGCCGAGCTGCTGGCCTGCGCCGCACAGGGCCTGCGCCGCGCCGGGCAACTGCCCATGCCGCCCTTCGCCAGTGCCCTGCAACGGCAGCTGGGCGAGGAGTTGCAGCCGCCCCTGGAGCGGTACCTTGGCCTGCTGACGGAATACACTCAGGCCCTGCCCGCCCAGCTGGGTGAGCTGGGCCAGGCCCCCGCAAAGGTGCAGTTGCAGGCACGCCTGGCCGACCTGCGCGCCAATGCCCAGGGCGAGGTGATTCGGCTGGTGCTGCAGGCCAGCCGTCTGTACCAGGGCGACGAGATCAAGTGGTATCAGCTGGTGCGGCACTGGCCGGCCCATCTGTTTGCCCAGCTGCGCCAGCCGGTAACCACTCGGCTGCTGGGCCCGGAGAGTGACATCATTCTGCCGCCCCTGGCCGCTGAACAGGCCGAGACCTGGCTATTGGATCTGCTGCAAGCCTGGCATGAGGCCATGCAACACCCCCTGCCGCTGCCCTGCAAGACCGCCTTTGGCTGGCTGCTGCAAGGCAGGCCGCAGCAGACCTACGAGGGAGGCTTCCGGCAGGAAGGCGAGATCCAGGAGCACCCCGGCTACCAACGCCTCTGGCCGGACTACGCCAGCCTGGCCGCCGAGCCTGCATTCATGGCCTACAGCCAGCGCCTGTATGGACCGGTTGTTAACAGTGTGAAGCCAGACCTGTGAAGCCTGAATCAATATTCCTCCATCAAGCATCAATCCCCATGCCGCAAACCCCAATCTACGGAGTCGGCCCATGAGCGCGCCCTTGTCCCTGGACCCGCTGGACTTCCCCCTGCATGGCAGCCGTCTGATCGAGGCCAGCGCCGGCACCGGCAAGACCTATACCCTGGCTCTGCTCTATGTGCGCTTGGTGCTGGGTCATGGTGGGCAGGGGCAGGCCTTTGCCCGGCCCCTGACGCCGGCCGAGATCCTGGTGGTGACCTTTACCGAGGCCGCCGCTGGCGAGCTGCGCGAGCGCATCCGCGCCCGCCTGGTGGAGGCAGCCGATTGCTTCCAGATGGACCCCGATACCCGGCTCGATGATCCGGCCGATATCGCCCTGCGGCGGCTGCGCGCCTCCTATCCGGCTAAGGACTGGCCCGGCTGCGCCTGGCGCCTGCAGATGGCGGCCGAGGCCATGGACGAGGCCTGCATCTCCACCATCCATGGCTGGTGCAATCGTATGCTCAGGGAACACGCCTTCGACACCCGGGGCCTGTTCCAGCGAGAGCTGCTCAGTGATACCAAGGATCTGCTGACCCAGGCGGTGCGCGATTACTGGCGCATCCACTTCTACCCTCTGAGCGAGCAGCAGGCCCAGTGCGTCAGCCAGGCCTTCTCCCAGCCCGATAGCCTGCAAGCGGCCCTGATCGGCCTGCTCGGGGCCGATACCCAGGGGGTCAGCTTCAAGGGTGAGCCCCTGCGGGTGGATGATCTGGGGCCCTTTATCCAGCTCCAGCTGGACTACGAGCACCGGCACCAAGCGGCCCAGGCCGAGCAAGAGGCCAGTCAGCAGGCCCTGCAGGCCCAGCAGGCCGAGGTACGGACCCTCTGGCGGCAGGACTGGACCGAGATCCGCAACCAGCTGCTACAGCTCAGACCCCACCTCAACGGTACCCGCCACGACAGCAGCACGGAGGAGAAGTTCAACGCCCTGCTGGACGCCATCCAGGCCTGGACCCAGGGTGGCCCCGAGCCTGCCAAGCTGGCCAATTTCGCCTGCGGGCAGTTCCGCTTCAAGGCCAAGGCGGCGCTGCAGCAGGCCCCGGACCTGGCCGCCTTCGACCGGCTCGGGGATTTGCTACAGGCACGGGCGCAAAGTGAGACCGCGATCGACGCCCTGCAACCGCCGCAGCCTGGCCTGCAGGCGGCCATCCTGGCCCATGCCCTGGACTGGGTAGGGCAGCGCCTTGCCGAGAATCTCAAACGCCAGGCCGCCATGGGCTTTGATGACCTGCTGCTGCAACTGCAACAGGCCCTGGACCCGCAATATGCCGGTGATCACGCCGAGCACCTGGCCGAGGTACTGACCGAGGCCTTCCCGGTGGCCCTGATCGACGAGTTTCAGGACACCGACCCCATCCAATACCGCATCTTCGAACGTATCTATGGGTTAAGCGATGCCGAGCAGGCCGCCAACCCCCAGGCTCCCGCCCGGCCCATCACCGGCCTGTTTCTCATCGGCGACCCCAAGCAGGCCATCTACAGCTTTCGCGGTGCCGATATCCACAGCTACCTGGAGGCCCGTCAGGCCACCGCCGGGCGGCACTACAGCCTGAGCCGTAACTTCCGCTCCAGCCAGGGCCTGGTGACGGCCTGCAACTTCCTGTTTGGTCAGGCCGAGGCCTTCCCCGGCGGGGCCTTTCGCTTTGCCCAGGGCGGGCACAATCCGCTGCCCTATGTGCAGGTCGAGGCGCAGGGGGTTGACGAGCAGCTTTATCTGCCAGGCCAGCAGGGCCAGGCCCAAAGGCCCCTGACCCTCTGGTATCTGCCGCCAGCAGCGGGTGCTGAGGCGCTGGGCATGGAGGATTATCGCGCCCAGGCGGCCCGGCTGGCGGCCCGCCGGGTGGCCCAGTGGCTGGCGGCGGCAGGCCAGGGGCAGGCCGGGTTCGGCCCCCTGGCCCAAGGGGTGCGGGAAGGCCAGGCCAACCCCATAACCCGGCCGCTGCAGGCGGCGGATATCGCCATCCTGGTGCGTCAGGGCAGCGAGGCCCTGCTGCTGCGCCGGGAGCTGGACTCCCTGGGTGTGGCCAGCGTCTATCTGTCCGACCGGGAATCCGTATTCTGTAGCGCGGAGGCGGTGGATCTGGTGCATTGGCTGAGCGCCTGCAACGAACCGGGCAACGAGGCCCTGGTGCGCAAGGCCCTGGCCAGCAACAGCCTGGCCCTGCCCATCGAACAGCTGGCCGCCTGGCAGGAGGACGAGCTGGCCTGGGAGGCGCAGATGCAGCGCTTTGCCCGCTTGCAACAGATCTGGCGGGGGCAGGGTGTGCTGGCCATGCTCTATTGCCTGCTGGATGAGTATGAGCTGCCAGCGCGGCTTAAGGGGAGCGGCGAGCGCAGCCTGACCAACCTGCTGCACCTGGCCGAATGGCTGCAACAGGCGCAGGCCCAGCTGGATGGTGAACAGGCCCTGATTCGCCACCTGAGCGAACACCTGGGGCTGAAGGACGAACAGCAACTGCTGCGCCTGGAAAGCGATGAGGCCCGGGTCAAGCTGGTCACCATCCACAAGTCCAAGGGCCTGGAATACCCCCTGGTACTGCTGCCCTTCATCGCCGCCTGGCGTGAGATCGACGGCAAGACCCGGCAGGTGCCCTGGCGTCATCAGGGGGCCAGCTACCGGGAGGTGGCCGGCAAGCAGGCCTTTGGCCAGGCCTGGGAACAGGCCAACACAGAGCGCCTGAGCGAGGACATGCGCCTGCTCTATGTCGCCCTCACCCGCGCCCGCCATGCCCTCTGGCTGGGGTTGGCGCCGCTCAAATCCGGCAACGCCAAATACCCCCAGCTGGAACGCTCGGCACTGGGACACCTGCTCAACGGCGGCACAAGGATCAGCGGCCCCGAACAGCTGCTGGGGCGGTTGCGGGCCTGGCTTGCGGCCTGTGATCAAATCGCCCTGGAAGCGGTGGACGGGGAGCAGGGCCTGGACCTGAACCTGAACCCGGATTCACCCGACTCTACCCCGCAGGACGACACACAACCCGCCCCGCCCCTGGGCCAAGCCCGACCCGCCCCCGAGCTTGGCGATATCGCCGACTGGTGGATCGCCAGCTACTCGGCCATAGGTTATCAGGACGGCAACGACCGGCCCGCCCCGGCACCGGCCCAGGCGCAATCCCCCTATCTGCGTGATCAGGAGCCGGACAGTGCCCGGTCAGCCAAGGCCGATGAGCTGCGCGGCCAGACCGAGGCCGAGCTCGAGCCCACCAAGCTGGAGGCCCAGGCCACGACCAGCGGCGGCCCGCCCGGCAAGGCCCAGGTGATGCGGCAGCTACCCGCTGGCAGCCTCTGGGGCACCTTCCTGCACGGCCTGCTGGAATGGGCCGCCGAACAGCGCTACCGCAGCACAGATGGCCGGTTGCTGCGCGGCTTTGCCGCTGCTGTGGCAGACGATGCCGGGCGGCGGGATCAGCTGGCCCGGCGCTGCCGTCTGCGCGCTATCGGGCATCTGGCCGGGCCACTGAGCGACTGGCTCAAGGGCTTTTTGCAGCAACCCTGGACGCTGCCCGGCAGCGGCATCCAGGGCTTCTCCTTGGTCGATCTGAACCCGGCCGAGATGGCGGTGGAGCTGGAGTTTCTCATCGGCTGCCAGGGCCTGGACATCGCCGAGCTGGATCGACAGATCATCGACCTCAGCCTGGATGGAGCACCACGGCCCTGCGCCCAGCCAACCCGGCTCAAGGGCCTGCTGAAGGGCTTTATCGACCTGGTGGTGGTGCATCAAGGGCGCTATTACGTGATTGACTGGAAATCCAACCACCTCGGCCAAGGCCCCCAGGCCTACAGCCAGTCGGCCATGCGTCAGGCCATCCTGGGGCACCGCTACGACCTGCAATACCTGCTCTACCTGCTGGCCCTGCACCGGCTGCTACAGGCGCGCCTGCCGGACTACGACTATGATCGCCATGTGGGCGGGGCGATCTACGTATTCCTGCGCGCCCGACCCGGCCCGGATCCAGCCCAGGGTCTGTTCTTCGACCGCCCCTCAAGGCGGCTTATCGAGCGGATGGACCGGGCCTTCCGCCAGGGCAATCCCGGGCTGGAATCAACCAAAGGCAACCCATGACAGCGACATCCGAGGAAATACTTGCAGGACTAAAGACCTGGGTCGAGCTGGGTGCCCTGCGCTGGCTGGACCTGGCCTTTGCCCAGTTCGCCGCCGAGCAATGTGCCCAGGCCCAGGCCGTCATCCCCTTGGCCGCAGCCCTGGTCAGCGGCCACAACGGCCATGGCCACGTCTGCCTGGACCTGGCCGACCTCTGGGCACGGCCGCAGCTGCAACTGCCCCAGTTGCAGGAGGCCGACCCCAGGCCCCTGCGCCAACTCCAGGCCTGGCTGGCGGGCTGGGGCCTGGAGCATTGGCTGGAACAACTGGAGGCCAGCGGCCTGGCCCAGGCCCGCTGGTCGCCCGACTGGGATTCGGCCGGCACCAGCCCCCTGGTACTGGATGGCGGGCAGCAGCGGCCGCTGCTCTATCTGCGCCGCTATTGGGGCTATGAGCAGCGCATTCGCCAGGGCATAGAGCAGCGCCTGCAACCCCTGCAACTGCCACAGGGGCAGGTACGGGGCCTGCTCGACGGCCTGTTTGCCGATGACACGGCCCAGCCTCGGCCCAATTGGCAGAAGATTGCCTGCGCCCTGGCGGCGCGTAGCGGCTTTGCCATCATCACCGGCGGTCCGGGCACCGGCAAGACCACCACAGTGGTGCGCCTGCTCGCCCTGCTGCAGGGGCTGCGCCTGCGCAACGGCCAGCCGCTGTTGCAGGTTCGCCTGGTGGCACCCACCGGCAAGGCTGCGGCACGACTGAACGAATCCATCGCCGGCAGCGTGCAGGGGCTGGCGCTGGACGGCCTATTGCCGGGGGATCAGACCCAGCACTGGCGCAATGCCATCCCCACCGAGGTCAGCACCCTGCATCGGTTGCTGGGCAGTCGGCCGGGCAGCCGCCGCTTTCGACACCACCCAGGCAACCCCCTGGCGCTGGACCTGGTGGTGGTGGATGAGGCCTCCATGGTGGATGTGGAGATGATGGCCAGCCTGGTGGCCGCCCTGCCGGATCAGGCGCGGCTGATCCTGCTCGGCGACAAGGATCAGCTGGCCTCGGTGGAGGCCGGCTCGGTGCTCGGCGACCTCTGTCGCCAGGCCGAACGGGGCCGCTACTGGCCTGCCACCCAGGACTGGATCGAGCAGGCCAGCGGTGAGCAGATCGGCCAATCGGCTGCCGGGCCAGGCCTGATCGACCCCCAGGGACCGGCCCTGCTGCAAGCCACCACCATGCTGCGGCACAGCTACCGGTTTGACGCCCACCCCGGCATCGGTCGGCTGGCCGAGCGGGTCAACACTGGCCAGGCACGGGTGGCAGAGATCAAGACGCTGTGCGTGGAACAGGCCTGGCAGGGGCCGGGCAAGACCGGCTCCCTGGGCTATCTGCAATTGGACCGGCACGACGAGCAGCGGCCGGACAGCACATTGCTGGAGCTTGTCATCCAGGGCTACTGGCCCTATCTGCAGCGTATCGGCCAGATGCCCCAGGGTACCCAGCCCGAAGATTGGGATGCCTGGGCCCTGCAGGTGTTCGCCGCGCAGCGGCGCTTTCAGCTGCTCACTGCGGTGCGCGCTGGGGCCTTTGGCGTCGAGGGCATGAACCGGCTGATCTACCAGGCCCTGCGCGCGCGCCTGAGCCAAGACCGGGATCAGGAGCCGAACCCGAACGGAGCAGAGGTCGAACGGCGCTGGCCGGTCCAGGCCGGGCTCTGGTATCTGGGTCGGCCCCTGCTGGTGACCCGCAACGACTATGGCCTGAGGCTGATGAACGGCGATATCGGCATCTGCCTGCCACGGCCCGGCCCACAGCGGCAGTGGCAGCGGCTGGCGGCCTTCCCCGATGGCGGGGGCGGGGTGCGCTGGATACTGCCCAGCCGTCTGCAGCAGGTAGAGACGGTGTTCGCCATGACGGTACACAAGTCTCAAGGCTCGGAGTTCGAACACAGCCTGCTGCTGCTACCCGACCAGCCAAGCCCTGTGCTGACCAAGGAACTGCTCTACACCGGCATCACCCGCGCCAGCCAGCGCTTCACCCTGGCCTGCCCCAGCGACCCGGTGCTGCAACAGGCCCTGTCCAGCCGGGTAAGCCGGGGCAGCGGGCTGTAAAACAGAGGACAGAGGATGGAGGACGGAGGACAGCGGGTTGAGGCCAGACCGGCCGCCGTGTCGGCTATGATGTTATTCTGATTCCCGTTCACTACCCATTGGAGAGAAAACCATGTTCGATGCCAAGCGTTTACTCGATCAACTGGTCAGCAGCGGGGCCGCTGGCGGTCTCGCCGGAGGCCTTGCCGGGGGTGCCCTGGTCAACCTGCTGGGCGGCAAGAAGACCAAGAAACTGGCCGGCTCCGCGCTCAAGATGGGCGGCATGGCCCTGGTAGGCGGCATGGCCTACAAGGCCTGGCAGAATTACCAGCAGGGCAACACCCAGGCCGCCGCCAGCGCCGAGGGCGTGCCACCGGCCCCGCCGGGCAGCGGCTTTGCCCTACCGTCAAGCCAGGATGCGGCGCAGCGGCTCAGCCTGCTGTTGGTGCGGGCGATGATCTCCGCCGCCAAGGCGGACGGCCAGATCGACACCCAGGAGAGCCAGGCTATTCTTAATCAGATCAACGAATTGCAGCTATCGGCGGAGGACAAGGCCTTTTTGTTCGAGGAATACGGCAAGCCCCTGGACATCAGCGGCCTGAGCGGCCAGGTGGAGGGGCCGGAACAGGCGGCAGAGGTCTATGCCGCCTCGGCCCTGATCCTGGAGCCCCCCTCGGCAGCGGAACAGATCTACCTGGACGGCCTGGCCCAGGCGCTGAACCTGCAACCCGGCCTGCTTGAGCAAATCCAGGCCCAGGTCAGGGCTGCGGTTTGAGGCCAAGTCTATTTGATTGGCCATGCGGCATAGGGCGGGCCGCGCCCGCCAGCAGACCACCTATGTCGGCGCGCGGCGGCCACGGGCCGCCCTATGCGCTGCGCTGAGTCCGTCGAAGGGCGCTGCGCTGAGTCCGTCAAAGGGCGCTGCCCTGAGCCTGTCGAAGGGTCAGCAAAAATCCCCCCACAAGGCCTGCAAGGCCGCTATGGCGGCCAGGGGCGCAGTCTCGGTGCGCAGCACCCGTGGCCCCAGGCGGATGGGGCTGAAGCCCCGTTTGGCGCAGGCCTGGATCTCATCTGCGGCAAGACCGCCCTCGGGGCCGACCAACAAGCGGATGGGCCGCCCCGCCGCCGGGGCGGACAGATCGGCCAGGGTCTGCCCCCCGCCGGGGTCCAGCACCAGGTCCAGACCCAGTTCCGGTCCATCGGCCGGGGGCTGTCCCAGCCAGCCCTCCAGGTCCGTCACCTGGGCTAGCTGGGGCAGCCACCGCCGCCCGCTTTGCTCACAGGCGCTGAGGATGATCTGCCGCCAATGGCGGGCCTTCTTCTCCCGCCAATCCCCCTGCTGGCGCTGATTACAGAAGGCCAGCAGCAGGGGCTGAATCCCGCTCACCCCCAGCTCCACCGCCTTTTGCAGGGCCAGGTCCATGCGCTCCGGGCGGGAGATGCCCAGGGCCAGCTCGATCACCAACCGGGGCGGGCCCTCCGGCTCGCCCTGGCCGGTGACCAATACCCGGCAGGCGCGTCGGTCGCTGCGTAACAACCGGGCCGGGTAATCGCGGCCATCGCCATTGAACAACAGCAACTCGGCCCCGGCCTGGAGCCGCAATACCTGGCTCAGACGTCGGCAGCCATCCGGCCCCAGCTCGATTTCGCTATCCACGGCCAGGGCTTGGGGGGTGTAGAGGCGGGTGATGCGCATGGGGTGACCGGGGTTCAGTGTTGGCAGTGGGGGCAATAGTAGCTGGAGCGCTGGCCCAATCTTATCTGACGTATGCCCTGGCCGCAGCCTGGGCAGGGCTGTCCCGCCCGGCCATAGACCTTTAGCTCCTGGGCAAAATACCCCGGCCTGCCATCGACCCGGCTGAAGTCCCGTAGCGTGGTGCCGCCCTGATCTATGGCCCGCTGCAACACCTGCTTGACCTCAAGGCTCAGGCGCTGCAAGCGGGCCTTGCCAATACGCCCGCCAGCGCGGTTCGGGTGAATACCGGCGGCAAACAGGGCCTCGTTGGCGTAGATATTCCCCACCCCCACCACCAGCCTGCTGTCCATCAGCAGGGTCTTGATCGCGGCACTGCGGCCCTTGAGCCGGGCCTGTAGATACTCGGCAGTGAAGGCATCACTCAGGGGCTCAGGCCCCAGCCCGGCCAGCAGCGGGTGGCGCAGGGGCTCGCTACTCCACAGGGCAGCACCAAAGCGACGCGGGTCGTGCAGGCGCAGACAGCGCTCTCCCAGGCAGACATCCAGGTGATCATGCTTGCCCGCCGGCGTATCAGTCGGCAGCACGCGCAGGGAGCCGGACATGCCTAGGTGCAGGATCAAACAGCCGGATGCCGTGTGCAGCAGCAGGTATTTGCCGCGCCGAGCGACCTCCAGGATGCGCTGGCCAACCAGCTCCTGCTCCAGCTCCGGGCTGACGGGCCAGCGCAACAAGGGCTGGCGCACCCGCACGGCGCTCACCAAAAGCCCCTCGATGAGCGGGGCAATGCCGCGACGGCTGGTCTCTACCTCGGGTAATTCGGGCATCTTGTCTGTCTGATCTGGCAAGGTTTGGGGAAAAAATCGGATCGCAAAGGGCGCAAAGGAACGCAAAGAGGAAATGCCAAACACCTGGCAGAACATAGGGCGGCCCGTGGCCGCCGCGCCCGCGCAAGGTGCAGCCTCATTTCAAGTGGCTTGGCGGCGGGCGTGGCCCGCCCTATGCCTCCTCTGCGTCCTAAGCAAACCACCCGCATCGGTTCGTTATTGCTCCTTGGCACCCTGTTCTACCGCTGGCTGGGGTGGGCTCAGCAGGGGGCTGTCGCCAGGCAGGCGATAGCCGATGCCATTGTCGCGGCGTATCAGCCAGTTGCTGCCGTCCTGCTGGCGTAGGCCAAACACCAGCCGCTCGCCGCTCTCCAGGGTCAGGCCTATCTCTGGCAGGCCATCGATGGCGTCAAAATGTTGCAGGCTCAGGCCCTGGGCCTGGCTCCAGGCGCTGGCTTGTTCGGCCAACTGGTCGGCGCTGAGCCTGGGATCATCCGGGGTCAGTTGCCAGCCCTGGGGGCCGTGCTCCAGACGATAGTTGGGGGTCACTATGGCTTGCAGGCGGGCGTCGATGGGCAGCAGGGCGGGGCTGAGCAGTTGCTCGGCGCTGGCGCTGAGGTGGTGATAGAAGCGGTCCAGGATCAGCGCCAATTGCTCACCCTGGCGCACATAGCGGTGAAAGTTGATCGGGTCATTACCGCCAAACTCCAATTGCAGATCATCCAGCCGCAGCCGTAGGGGCCGGTCCAGACCGAATTCCGCCAGCCTATCCAGGGGCAGCGGGAACCGGCTGAGCACGGGGGCCTCCAGCACCCGCGCCAGGGCATCCAGGCGCACCCCGTTGGCGGGCATGGCATAGGGCTCCAGCATCTGCCACCGGCCGGCCTGGCGGGCAAAACGCAGCCGCGTCCCGTCGGGGCGTTCGATCAGCAGACGCTGGACCCCATCCGGCCGGTGTGTGGTCAGGGACTCAAGCTGGGTCTCCGGGGCCTTGCCCGGCAGCAGCCAGGCCAGCAGGCCCAGGGTGATCAGCAGCAGGAGCAGCAGGAGATTGATCAGCAGTTTGGGTTTCATGCCAAGTCTCCCCGGATGCGGTTGTTGGTCAGGCTGTCTGGAAATTCTGAACGACGCTCGGAGGTGTAGGTTCGAGCCAGTTGTAGCCCGGATGAACCTATATTCCTCAGTTAAGCCACAGAGACACAGAGATCACAGAGTTGTTTCAAAGAGTTACATATCAGACCAGGCTCACCTAGAAGGTGTTGAATGTTCGCTTTCCAACACATTGATTTTTCTCTGTGCGCTCGGCTCTGGCTCCAGGCTTCGCCCTACCTCCTCCGTCCATGGAGTCGTCTGTGGCTCTGTGGCCAAATGCTCTTTTTAGGATGAAGCGTAGCGGAATCCGGGTAGGCCACGCCCAGCGGCTTCCAACACATTGATTTTTCTCTGTGTGCCCTGTGGCTCTGTGGCCAAATGCTCTTTTTAGGTTCATGTTCCGGGGTGACGCCGCCCGCTCCCTGATTGTTAGGCCTCAGCGATTGCGCCGTCGCCACCAGATCATGCTGCCGGTACCGATCAGGCCCAAGGGCAGCAGGATGAGAAACAGCAGGCCGAGCAGGGCACCTTGGATCTGGCTCAGTTGCAGGCTGAGGTCGGGGGCGGTCTTGGCGGGAATGTCGAGCAGTTGCTCATCACCGCCGAGCCAACGGATCAGGTTCAGGCCCAGGCCGAGGTTGCCGCCGTTGCCCAGGTAGGCGTTGGCGAGGAAATCGCCATCGCCAATCAGCGCCAGCTTTTGCGTCTTCTCGCCCTGTTGCCGCTCCAGCGTCAGCCCCAGATCCAGCGGCCCGCTGTGCTCGCCCGCCTCGGCATCGGGGCGGATCTCGCCCTCTAATGGCCCGGTCTCGTTCCAGGTGCGATCCAGGGTCTGCAGCAGGGGCTGGCTGGACCAGCCCTCCGGGGCTTGGAGGCTCAGGGCGGCGGCATGGGGGAACAGGCTGATCTGATCCAGGCCGCGAACCGCCGGGTGCTGCGGGTATTGGGTGACCAAGGCCATGGCCGGGTCCTGGATGCCCAGGGCATAGGCGTTGATATCGACGATGGTGCCCGGCAGCAGCTCCAGGCCCAGCTGTTTGGCCAGGGGCTCCAGGCCCTGCAGGGGTTCGGGGTCGAGCAGCCAGAGCAGGTTGCCGCCCTGTTCGACGTGCTGCTGGATCAGCGCCACCTCGCCCGGCAGCAGGGCCGCCCGCGGGCCGGCGATGACCAGCAGGCTGAGGTTGCGCGGCAGGCTGGCGTCCTCGGTCAGGTTGATGCGGCGAATCTGGTAGCCCTTGCGCGTCAGTTCGGCGGCGAAGCTGCCCAGGTCGTGATTGGCCTGACCCTGGGGGTCGCGCTCGCCATGGCCGCTGAGGAAGCCGATCCAGCGCTCGCCACCCAGGGCCAGGCGCTGGATGGCGTTGCTCAGGGCCTCTTCGTCCAGCCGCTCCAGGGTCTCGCTGCGGCCCTGGTATTCCAGCAGCAGGGCGCCGCTCTGGCGAATTCCCAGGCGTCGGGTCAGCTCCGGCTCGCGCTCGGGGTCGATGAAGCTCAGCGTGATTTGGTCGGAGTGGCGCTGGTAGCGTTCGATCAGTTCCCGGATCGGCTCGCGCAGCAGCTTGTTGTCCGCGGCGAAGGCCTTGATGCTGAGCGGCCCCTCAAGCCGCCCGAGCAGCTGTAGCGAGGTCTGCGACAGGCTGTTGCGGCCACCGGCAGTCCAGTCCCATTGCGCGTTGTATTGGATGCTCAGCCAGGCGGCCAGGCCGAACACGGTACCAAACAGCAGGTAGAACAGCAGGCCGTTGAGGCGGCGCAGCAAGATGTCAGGCAGGGGCAGTTTCACCCTCTCAGGCCTCCCGCCGCCGGTTGTCCAGCTGGCGTATGGCCAGCAGCAGGAAGGCCAGGATCACCAGGCCGTAATAGGCCAGGTCCTGGCTTTGCACCAGGCCCTTGCCGAGGGCGACAAAGTGGCTCTGCAGGGACAGCCAGTGGAATAGGGCGCTGGCCTCGCCACCGCCCTCGGCGGCCAGGTTGATGATCCAGAAGAACAGCAGCACGCCGTAGCTGGCCACCGCCGCCACCGCCGGTTGGCTGGTGAGGCTGGACAGCCAGAGCACTATGGCGCAGAAGGCCGCCACCATCAGCGTCAAGCCCAGAAAGGCGGCGGCCAGCTTGCCCCAGTCCAGGTTACCGCCAAGGGCCAGGGACAGGGGCATGAGCAGGCACAGTAGCAGGGCGATGGCGAGAAAGCCCAGCAGCCCCAGGTACTTGCCCAGGGCGATCTGGGTCATGGAAACAGGCGCGGAGAGCAGCAGGCTGAAGGTGCCGTTGCGGAACTCGTCGCTGAACAGGCGCATGGCCAGCAGGGGCATGAACAGCAGGATCAGACTGCCGGCTGAGCCGAGGATGGGCGCGGCCACCAGGTCGGTCAGCCCAGGCGCGCCCTCCAGCCCCGCCAGGCGCGGCTGAATCTGCACGAACTGCTCCAGCTGCACCAGAAAGATCCAGGCCAGGATCAGCTGCAACACCCCGAGCAGGCTCCAGGCCAGGGGTGAGAGGAACAACAGGCGCAGTTCCTTGGCGGCGATGACGCGGATCATGCGGCCTCCCCGGTGGTCAGTTGGACGAAGATCTGCTCCAGGCTGCGCCGCTGCGGCTCCAGCGCCAGCAGGCCCCAGCCCCTCGCCACCAGCTGCGCGGCCAGCTCGGCGATATCCGCCGTTGCCTCCAGGCCCAGCTGCCAGTGTCCATCGGGAAGCCGCTGTGCCGTGCGGACCCCGGCCAGGGTCAGCAGCTGCCCCTCTGGCGGATCCTGGCGCAGGCGGATGCGCAGGCCCTCCACCGCCGTCTGGGCCTGGCTGAGGCGGTCGCTGTACAGGGTGCGGCCCTGGTGGATGATCTGCACCCGGTTACACAGGCTCTGCACCTCGGGCAGTATGTGGGTGGAGAGGATCACGCTGTGGGCCTCGCCCAGCTCGCGGATCAGGGCGCGGATCTCGCGGATCTGATTAGGGTCCAGGCCGACGGTGGGCTCGTCCAGCACCACCACCAGGGGGTCGTGGATGATGGCCTGGGCAATGCCCACCCGCTGCTGATAGCCCTTGGACAGGTTGCCGATCAGCCGCCGCCCCACATCCCTCAGGCCGCAGCGCTGCTTGGCCCGCTCCACCGCAGCGGCGCAGGCGGCCTTGGGGATGGCATTGATGCGGGCGGCAAAGGCTAGGTATTCGTCCACCGTCATCTCCCGATACAGCGGCGGGGTCTCCGGCAGGTAGCCGAGGTTGCGTTTGGCTTGCAGGGGTTGTTCCAGCAGGTCGATGCCGTCGATCAGCACGCGCCCGCCATGGGGCGCCAGGTTGCCGGTGAGCATGCGCATAGAGGTGGATTTGCCCGCCCCGTTGGGGCCGAGAAAGCCCAGGATATCGCCCCGGCACAGCTCAATATCCAGCCCGGCAACGGCCAGGTGGCTGCCGTAGCGGCGTTCCAGTTGGGTGGCGTGGATCAGGCTTTGCATGATGGTCGATTGGAAGGGATTTTTATCCCTGAGTTCCCAGATATCGGGCTGTTTGAATCGCGGGCAAGCCCGCTCCCACCAGCAAGCCCACTCCCACCAGCAGGCCCGCTTCCGCCTGTTGGGCCTTTACAGACAGCATTTTTTGTATTTCTTGCCGCTGCCGCAGGGGCAGGGGTCGTTGCGGCCTACCTTGGGTTTGGTGATGGCCTGTTCCATGTGCGCTACCAGCCTTTCTCCGGTGAAGTGCTGATAGATGATCTCGGCCGCTGAATCTATGGAACTGAGCACTTGTTCGGCGTCCTCGTAGGGGATCTGCTCGGGTCCTGGGGCCTGCTCTGCCCAGAACAGGGCCATGGGTTGGCTGTGGAGGCGGAGTATCTCGGCATTGCTTGGGTCGAGTTCGGGCCAGATCTCCAGGCCCTTTTTGTAGCCCCGGCACCAGACCCTGGGTACCCCCCAGGGGTCTTGGTCCAGGTGCCCCTCGTAGAGGGCCTCGTCGATGCCGATGCGGTCCATGCCGGGTTCAACCCAATCGTAGAGGAAGAGCGCCAGCTCCACCAGTTTGCGCAGATCATCCTTGTCCATGCCCGTGGGGTACTGCCCCGGTGCACCCCAGAGCATGTATATCCATGCCTGGGGGGCGAAAAAACAGGGGGCCGAGCGGATGGCGTAGAGAAAGCCTTGCAGCTCCAGCAGGCTGTTGATCGCCTGGGGGCTGTCGAACTGCTCCAGATAGCCGCGTATCTCCATCAGCTCTTCCCAGGGCAGGTCATCGTCCGCGTCGATCAGTTCGTCGGCAAAGTCCGGGTAGGGGCTTTCACGCCATTGGCGCACCCCCATTTCGATCTCCACCTGCTCCAGGTCACCGCAGAATTCGTAGTTGACCGCTCCCTCCTGGAAGCGGCGGGTAATGACTCCCAAGGCATCAACCGCGCCCAGTTCAGCCAGGGAGGCCACTACATGGCTGTTGAACAGGGGGTCGCTGGCCTGGCTGGAGTCCAGGTAGTTGGTCAGCTGCCGCACCACCCGTGGGTACAGGTCTGACTGATGACGGCCCAACATGGCCAGGGTGGTCACCGCAATCGTCCTTTGTATCATCTGTTTCGGGTCTTCCTTCCAGAGCAGGTGCAGCAGGTGCTCTATCAGGGGTTCGCCGAACAGGGTCAGGCCTTCGATCATGAAGTCTTCAAACAGCCAGGTATCCAGGTAGGCATCCAGGTGCTCCAGCAGGGGCGGGATGGATTCGGGGCAGCCCAGCCGCGCGAGCACGAACAGGGCATGGGCCGGTGCCAGGTCTTCGTCCCCTTGCGCGGTCAGCTCCCCGGCCTGGCTTACCAGGTCGAGCAGGTCAGGCACATCGGCGCAGCTGAAGCCGTAGGCCTGATAGTCGATCTCGGTCGAGGGTCTTGCTTTCTCGCCAAGTTCAAGCAGGGCCCGGATCTTGCCGGATATCGTCATCTTGTTGCCTTTTCTCTAGGTGGCTGTGGCCTGCGGGCGGACGCCACGGCCTAACGCAGGATGGAGCCGAGGATACCGCGCACTATCTTGTTGCCGATCTGGCGGCCGATGCTGCTGGACAGGGAGCGGACCAGGCTCTTGCCGATGGCCTCGCCAAAGCCCTGTCGGCTGGGGGCGCGGCGGCCCTGGCCCGGTTCGGCGGCGCTCTGGGCGTCGCGTTGGGCGGCGGCCTGGGCCTCATGCTCGGCCCGTTGCATGAGGATCTCGTGGGCCGATTCACGGTCTATGTCCTGATCGTAACGGCCCTTCAGCGGTGAGCGTTCCAGGGTCTGCGCCCGCTCCGCCGGGGTCAGGGGGCCGATGCGCGATTCCGGTGGCCGTACCAGTATGCGCTGCACCTGGCTGGGCGCGCCCTGCTCGTCCAGTACCGAGACCAGGGCCTCGCCGGTGGCCAGTTCGGTGATCACCTGTTCGCTGTCCAGCTCGGGGTTGGGGCGGAAGGTCTCGGCCACGCTGCGCACCGCCTTGCGGTCACGCGGGGTGAAGGCGCGCAGGGCGTGTTGCACCCGCGCACCGAGCTGACCGAGGATATCGGCCGGCACATCCAGCGGGCTCTGACTGATGAAGAATATCCCCACGCCCTTGGAGCGGATCAGCCGCACCGCTTGTTCGACCTTGTCCAGCAGGGCGCGCGGGGCGCGGTCGAACAGCAGATGGGCCTCATCGAAGAACAGCACCAGCCTGGGCTTGTCCGGGTCGCCCACCTCGGGCAGGGTCTCGAACAGCTCGGACAACAGCCAGAGCAGGTAGGTGGCGTAGAGCCGGGGGGATTTGTTCATCAGGTCGGTGACATCCAGCACGCTGATAACGCCGCGGCCGGAGAAGTCGGTGATCATCAAGTCGTTGATGTTCAGCGCCGGTTCGCCAAAAAACTGTTCCGCCCCCTGTTCCTCCAGCACCAGCAGGCGGCGTTGGATGGCCCCCACGCTGGCCCGGCTGATGTTGCCGTACTGGCTGCTCAGGCTGCGGGCGTTCTCGCTCAGCCAGTTGAGCATGCTGCGCAGGTCCTTGAGGTCCAGCAGCAACATGCCGTGGTCATCGGCCAGGGCAAAGGCGCTGTAGAGCACCCCGGTCTGGGTGTCGTTCAGCTCCAGCAGGCTGGACAGCAGCAGCGGGCCCATGTCGGAGATGGTGGTGCGCACCGGGTGGCCGAGACGGCGGAACAGGTCCCAGAACAGCACCGGACTGGGCTGGTTGCGATAGTCCGCGATGCCGATCCGATCCAGCCGCTGCTGGATGCGCTCGTTCATGCCGCCGGCGCTGGCCAGGCCGGACAGGTCGCCCTTCACGTCGGCCATGAACACGGGTACGCCGATGCGCGAGAAGCCCTCTGCCAGCACCTGCAGGGTGACCGTCTTGCCGGTGCCGGTGGCCCCGGCGATCATGCCGTGACGATTGGCGGTGGCGGCCGACAGGGATACCTGTTGGCGGCCGTTACCGCCGATAAGAATCTCTTGTTTCAACCTACTATTCCTCAGTTAAGTCACCTGACTCAGCCAACAATCGGACCTGGATTGAGATGCAGGAAGTGCAGGTAGGACCAGGCCACCAACAGGGCCAGGGCTATGCCGAGCAGGCCCTGCAGTATGGTCATGCCCTCGGCCCGTTTCCAGCCGCGCACCACCCAGTAGGCCTGCAGGCCGGCAAAACCGGCGCAACCGGCGGCCACCAGGATCAGGTCCTTGTTTTCGATCTTCACCGGCAGCATGAAGATGACGAAGAACAGGAAGGCGATGGTCAGGGGTGCCAGGGACATGAACCATTTTTCCATCTCCTTGTCGTCGCGGTACTCGCCAAACATCTTCTCCAGCCGTTCGGTCAATTTCATGCCTTTTCTCCTCTGTTGTTGTGTTCTCTGAGTAGGACCTTGTTGCGCTTTTCCCGCAGCAGCTTGCGGATGCTGGCCATGAGTTCCGCCTCCTGGAAGGGCTTGCCCAGGTAGAGGTTCACCCCCAGGTCCATGGCGTGCTGGCGGTGTTTGTCGCCGGAGCGCGAGGTGATCATGATAATGGGTATGTCGCGGTATTCCTCGGCGTGGCGCAGGTGGCGGGTCAGCTCGTAGCCGTCCATGCGCGGCATCTCTATATCCAGCAGGAAGATGTCCGGCAGCGCTTCTTGCAGCAGGGCCACGGCGTCCACCCCGTCCTTGGCGGTAACCACCCGCATAGCGTGGCGGCTGAGCAGGCGGCTGGTGACCTTGCGCACGGTGATGGAGTCGTCCACCACCATGACCAGGGGCTCGTCCTTCTTCTCCGGCGCGGCGGGCACCGGCTCGTCGAAGCTGACATCGGGCAGTTCGCCGTGCTTGAGCACCTTGAACTGGCTGCCGCTGCGGCTGGACAGACGCACCAGGGTGGAGACATCCAGGATCAGCGCCACCCGGCCGTCGGCCAGGATGGTGCCGCCGGTGATCCAGCGCACCGTGGCCAGCTGCGGGCCGACGGTCTTGACCACGATCTGGCGGCTGCCGAGCATGCGGTCCACCTGGATGGCGACACGCTGCTCGCCGTGGCGTACCAGCAGCATGGGGTACCATTTGCGCTGTTCCGGGAAGAAGTCGCCGAGGGGATCGACAAAGCCGAGCATGTCCGCCAGATAGCGCACCCGGTAGATGCGTCCGGCGTATTCCACCCCTTCCTGGAGGCCGTCATAGCAGGCCTTGAGCTGCTCCCTGGGCATGCGGATGACCCCCTCGACGCTGGTGTGGGGCACGGCGAAGGTGTCCTCGCCCACGGCCACCAGCAGGGTCTCGGTAAGGGATAGGGTGGAGGGCAGGCGAATATCAAAGCGCGTGCCTTGGCCGCTCTTGGAGCGGATATCCAGCACACCGCCGAGCTGTTTGACCTCGCTCACCACCACGTCCATGCCCACCCCCCGGCCGGAGATCTGGGTCACCTGGCTGGCGGTGGAGAAGCCCGGTTCCAGCAGGAACTGGATCAGCTCGTCGTCGGACAGCTCCATCTGTTCGGTCATCAGGCCCCGGTCCAGGGCCTTTTTGCGCACCGCCTTGAGGTTCACCCCAGCGCCGTCGTCCTGCACCCGGATCAGCATGTCCTTGCCCTCGCGCAGCAGGGACATCTGGATGCGGCCGCGCTCATTCTTGCCCGCCGCCTGGCGCTGGGCCGGTTCCTCGATGCCGTGGGAGCAGGCGTTACGCAGTATGTGCTCCAGCGGGGCGACGATGCGGTCCAGGATGCTGCGGTCCACGTCACCACCGGCACCGCTGACCACCAGCTCGGCCTGCTTGCCCAGGGTCTGGGCGGTCTGACGCACCAGGCGTTGCAGCCGGGGCACCACCTGGGAGAAGGACACCATGCGCGTGCGCAGCAGGGCATCCTGCAGGTCGTTGTTGACCCGGGACTGCTGCAGCAGCAGGCTCTCACTGACCCGGTTGGCGTCGTTTATCGCCTCGTTGACGTTGACCAGGTCGTCCACCGTCTCGGCGATGCCCCGGGCGATCTGCTGCATGGTGGTGAAGCGGTCCATCTCCAGCGGGTCGAAGGCGTCGCTCATGCTGGCACCCTCTTCCCGGGCGCGCTCGTAGCGGAACTGGATCTGCGCCTCGGTCTCCAGCTCCAGGCGGCGCAGCTGACCGCGCAGGCGCAGGGCGGTCTGCTCCAGCTCCTCCAGATTGAAGCCGATCTGCCCGGACTGCTGTTCGATACGGGCGCGGAAGATACTGATCTCGCCAGAGTTATTGATCATCTGATCGAGCCGGTCGGCGCGTACCCGCACCATCTCCTGCTTGCTCAGGGTCTTGCTGCTCGGCCGGTTGTGGGCCCTTGGCGCGGCGCTCGGGCCAGGTACCGCCGTCGGTACCGGTGCCGATTTCGCCGCAGGGCCGGATGGGGCCGATGCCGGGGCCTTGGCTGGCGCGGCCCGGGTCGGCGCGGGCAGGGTCTCGCTGGCCGACCAGTCGCCCTGCTGGGCCCGCTCCAGGGCCTGCAACAGCGGCCCACTGGAGGGCAGCTTGCCGCATTCGGCGAGGGATTCGATCTGCGCCAGCAGGTGATCGGCCACGCGCCGGGTCAGGGTCAGCACCGGCTCGGTCACGCCGATATTGCCCTGGATGATGGCCATGAACAGGGACTCATAGGCATGGCTCAGATCGCCCATCTGCATCACCCCGGCCAGGCGTGCGCCCCCCTTGAGGGTATGCAGCACCCGCTTCAGCGGTTCCAGGGCGGTCTTGTCCTGGGGGTTCTGTTGCCAGGATTGCAGGGCACGGTCCATCTCCTCGCCCAGCTCCTGGGCCTCTTCCAGGAAGATGCCCAACAACTCGGCATCCTCACTGGCCACCTCCTCCAACAAAGGCTCCCTGTCCCCTGTCATCTGCCTCCCATCCTCTGTCCTCTGTCCCCTGTCCTCTGTCTTCTGACCTCTGTCCTCTGTCCTCTGATCAGGGCCTCCCTGCCCATTCAGCGCTCCCCCCTCTGGGCCACCTCCAGCGCCTCGATCAAGCGTTGGCTGGAAGGCACCTTGCCGGTGGTGGCCAGGGCATCGATCTGCGCCAGCAGGTGGTCGCCCACCTGGCGGATCAGGCCCAACAGGGGGTCGTCCACCGGCAGACGGCCCTGCTCTATGGCCATGAACAGGGATTCGTAGGCATGGCTCAGATCACCGATCTGTATCACCCCGGCCAGGCGCGAGGCCCCCTTGAGGGTGTGCAGCAGGCGCTTGAGCTGGTTCAGGGAGTCGCTGTCCTGCTGGGCCTGCCAGCCCTGCAGGGCGGCATCCATGCCCTCGCCCAGCTCCTGCGCCTCCTCCAGGAAGATCTCCAGCAGCTCGGGGTCACTGCCCTCGACATCCTCCAGCAGGTCCAGATCATTTGCCGCCGTTGCCCCTCGATCGCTCTGGGGCACGCTGGCCAGGGCATCCAGACCGGAGTCCTCGTCCAGGCGCAGGTCCGAGTCGCTCAGCTCCTGCTCCAGGCCCAGGCGCTGCTCCAGAGACTTGACCGGCTCCTCGGCGGCGTCCGGGTCCAGCTCGTCCAGGCTGTTGCCCATGGCCTCCAGGAAGGGGTCTTCCATGGGCTCATCATCGTCTTCCTCCTCGACCTGGGGCACGGCCGCCCGCGCCGCCTCGAAGAAGGGGTCTTCGCTGATGGATTCATCTTCGTCCTCGGCCCCTGGCCGTGCCTGTGTGGTCACCTCTGGCCCTGGCGCTGCGGCGGGCTCGGCTTCGGGCTCAGGCTGAGGCTGAGGCTGAGGCGTAAGTTCAGGTTCAGGCTGAGGCCCAGGTTTGGCTCGGGGCGTTGGCGGGGCCGGGAGGTCATCCGGCTCCAGGCGCGAGTCGGCAAACAGGGTGCTCATGCCCTGGGTGGCCTCGGCCTCCAGGCGCACCAGCTTGGCCTGCACGTCGTCCAGGTGGCCATGCCAGTCGGGCAGCTGGGCACCCTGGGCATTGATCACATCGAGGATGGCGCGCACCATTTCGGCCGTGGTCACCAGCAGGTCGGCCTCCTCCTCGCGCACCGGGATGGCGTAGCCCTGCATGATCTCGAAATAGCGCTCGCTGGCCTTGGCGATGCGGGCGATGGGGCCGCATTCGGCCATGTGGGCGCTGCCCGCCAGGGTGTGCAGGGCGCGCAGCAATTCGTTGCTGACCGCGCAGCCCGCCTCTACGTCACAGGCCTGCAGGAAGGCCTCGATGCAGTCGATGTGCTCCCGCGCCTCGGCCTCGAATATCTCCTTCAGCGTGGCATCCATCTGCAAGGGGGAGGGGGGGCTGTCTTCCAGCGCCTGATCCAGATCAGTCAGCAGGCTGGTGTCCAGGTTGATCTCCGGGCCGGGCCCCTCGTCCTCGTCCCGGTCCGCCCCCAGGGGTTGTTCCGGCACCTCTTCTTCCTCGGCCAGGGCCAGGGTCTCGTCCATGGCGATGGGCGCTTCCGCCTCTTCTTCTGTCGGCCGGGGCTCGGCCTCGGCCAGTGCCTGGGTCTCGTCGAACCCGGCCAGGTCCAGCCCTGCGCCCTCCAGGGCGCGCCCCTCGGCCAGGGCGAAGGCGCGTTGCATCAGCGCCTGATAGCCCGCCGGGGCCTTGCCCCGGTCGCGCTCGGCCTCGATCAGGGCGGGCAGTAGTTCCAGCACCTCGGCCATCAGGCCGGTGAGATCGGCATTGGCCTCCAGCCGACCCTCCAGCAGCTTGTTGAGCAGGTTCTCCAGCGACCAGGCGAATTCGCCAATGGCCTCCAGACCCACCAGCCGACCACTGCCCTTGAGGGTGTGGAAGGAGCGCCGCACCCGGCCGATGGATTCCTTGTCGGCGGTGTTCTCCAGCCACAGGGGCAGCACCTGCTGGATGACGTCCAGCTCTTCCTCGGCCTCTTCGAAAAAGACCTCGAGGATCTCGCTGTCCGGACCTTCGTCGTCCGCTGCCTCGGCCATGGGTTCGGGCTCCGGTTCCGGTTCGGGTTCAGGTTCGGGCACTGGCATGGCCTGGGGTTGCTCAGGCGCGGTGGCGGCTTCCGGGGCCGATTCCGGGTCGGCCTGGATCTGACGCAGCCGCTGTTCGGCCTGCTCGGCGAGCTGGGCGAAGGCGGGGTCCATGGCCTGCCCAGGGGCCAGCGCCGCCCGGTAGTGTTGCAGGGCGGTCATGAGTTCTTTCAAGGCGGCCTGTTGCTGGGCATTTGCCGGGGCCGGTTGTGTGGCTTCGGGCTCGGGCTCGGGCTCGTCCCAAGCCAGCTCGACGGCCTCTGTTGCGGCTGCCGCCTGTGGGCTGAGCGGGGCCTGTTCCTGTTCATCCGCCATGGCATCGGCCAGGGGCTCCAGGCTGATTTCTTCCTCTTCCTCTGCTGGGTCCAGCTGGGTTTCAGGTTCTGATTCGGGCTCGGGCTCGTCCCAGGCCAGCTCGATGGTCTCTGCGTCAGCCGCCGTTGGCGGGCTGAGCGGGGCCTGTTCCTGTTCATCCGCCATGGCATCGGCCAGGGGCTCCAGGCTGATTTCTTCCTCTTCCTCTGCTGGGTCCAGCTGGGTTTCAGGTTCTGATTCGGGCTCAGGCTCGTCCCAGGCCAGCTCGATGGTCTCTGCGTCAGCCGCCGTTGGCGGGCTGAGCGAAATCTCTTCTTCATCAGCCGCGTCGCTCAACGGCTCCAGGCTGATTTCTTCCTCTTCCACGGCCTGGCTCGACTGGTCCTCGGGCTCAGGCTCGGCCAGGGGGGCCAGCTCGATTTCTTCCTGCCCTTGGCCGCTCCAGGGCTCGGCTTCAGGCTCGGGCTCGGTCTCTGCGGCCAGTTCGGCATCCAGGTCGGGCAGTTCGCCCAGTTCGGGCAATTCTAGCTCGCCTTCGGTGGCATCGGCCAACTGCTGCTCCAGACCGGGTTCGGCCTGGGGCTCAGCCGCAGGTTCTGGTTCTGGCTCGGGTTGGGGCTGGGGCTGGGGCTGGGGCAAGGCATCGTAGATGGCCTGCAGGCGCTGCCGGGCACCCCGCGCAGCGGGCAGGATACGGCCCTCCAGACCCAACCCCTCGGCGATGGACTCCATGTAGAACTCCACCGCCGCGACCAGGTCGGCCAGGGCCTGGAGTTCGTCCTGCTGGGGCAGCTCGGCACCCCCCAGGCGGGCCTGGGTATAGTCCTGTACCAGCCGCACCATGGCCGCCAGTTCATCCATCTGCACTATGCTCAGGGCCCCCAGCACGCCGCTGAAGCGGGCCGGGAGATTGTCCGGCAGGCCGTTGCCGGGGCGCTCCAGGTAGAGGCCCAGGCCTTCCTTGATGTGGGACAGCTCCAGGGTGGATTCACGCAGGGTGGCGGCCATCAGGTCGTCCAGGTCCACCCCGGCGCTGTCCGGCTGGGCACCGCCCAAGTGCAGGTTGTCCAGCGCCATTTCGACCTGCACCAGGCCGCCGGCCAGGTCCATCAGCTGGTTTTCGTCCGGCCGCTGGCCAACCTCGATCCAGCCCTGGATCTGCTCCACCTGCTGCTTGAGCAGTTGACTCAGGCCGCCCTGGCCGAGCATGCCTATGGTGTCGGCGAGGCGGTTGATCTGCCCCTGGATGCCATTCAGGTCGGTATCCTCGGCCCCCTTGCCGTAGCGGTTGAAGGCGTCCTTGATGGCCTGCAGGTCGTCCTTCACCGCAGCGCTGATGGATTCGATCAGTTCCTGGTTGAGGCCGCCGACGCTGCCGCCCTCATCGGCCTGGCCCAGTGGTTCCAGGCCGAAGCGCTCGCGCACCTGCAGCACCCTGGGGTCCTGGCTGCGGGATTGCACCACATAGTAGAGCAGGGTCTTGAACAGCTCGGGCTCGGGGTCGTCGATGAAGGCCTGCTCGCCGCCGGCGATGATCTGCTTGATCTCGCGGTCGATCTTGGCCAGCAGCTTTTTCAGCGCGGCGCCGCCCTCCAGCTCATCGTTGGCCAGGGAGACGCAGACCGCGCCCAGGGCCTGGAAGAAGTATTTGACCTGATCGGTGCCGGCGTATTGGACGAAGCGGTCCACCACCCCCAGCACCAGTTTGATGCCGTCCTTGCTGGCGGGGTTGCGAATCCAGTGCAGCAGGCCCTTGATGTAGCTGTCGCGCAGCTTGGCCGCGATCTTGGGCATGTTGGGGTTGGTCTGGCCGCCGCTGACGTAGTGTTCGGCCAGGCGCTGTTCCACCTCCTGGCCGAACAGGGCCAGGCCGTTGACCAGGGGTTCATCGCGGCACACGCGCAGGTCGTTGACCAGATCGAGCAGGGCCATGGGCGAGTCGGCACCGCCCTGCTGGATGCGATCGAGCCGGTCCGGCAGGCGCACCAGGGCGGTCATCAGTACCTCGGTGGCCTCGTTGACCTTGGTCACGCGGCCCTGCAGCAGGGCCAGGGCCAGCTGTTCCATCTCCTCGGCGAGCAGGGCCACGCCGTACAGCTCGATCATCTTCAGGCTGCCCTGCACCTGGGCCAGGCTGTCGCAGGCGCGCTGCATGGGCTCGGGCTGGTCGGGCTGGGCGGCGAACTCCTCCAGACCGGCCTGGGCCGTCTTGATCAGCTCATCCAGGCTGTCGCGGACCCATCCGAGGCTGCTTTGATTGCCGAGGTTGCGTTGATCGATGTTGTTCATCACTAGGTTCCCCTAAGGTAGGCGGAAGCCGGAGACCGACTGCTGCAGTTCCTGGGCCACATCCACCAGGCCGCCGACGGTGACGGCGGTCTTGCCGGTGCCCTCGGCGCTCTGTTCGGAGATGGTGCGCACCGCGCTCATGCCGTTATTGATTTCGCCCGCCAGGGAGGACTGGATCTGGGCGATCTTGGAGATCTGGTCGGTGCTCTTGGCGAGGAAGTTGGAGACGTTTTCGATCTCGCCCAGGGATTCACCGGCGGCCTCGGCCAGGCTGGCCACCCGCACCACGCCGGAGGTGCTGCTCTCCATCGAGGTGACCGCCTCGCTGGTGTCCGCCTGGATGGTCTTGACCAGGGCCTCGATCTGTTTGGTGGCGTGACCGGAACGCTCGGCCAGGCGCTGCACCTCGTCGGCCACCACGGCGAAGCCACGTCCCGCCTCACCGGCCATGGCCGCCTGCATGGCGGCATTGAGCGCCAGGATGTTGGTCTGGTCGGCGATGTCGTCGATCAGCTCGACGATGTCGCCGATCTCCTGCGAGCTCTCACCCAGGCGCTTGATGCGCTTGGCGGTCTCCTGGATCTGTTCGCGGATCTGGTCCATGCCGTGGATGGTGTTGCGCACCGATTCGCTGCCCTTCATCGATGCATCCACCGCCTTGCGTGCCACCTCGGCGGACTGGGCGGCCTCTTTGGACATGCCATCGGCGGAGGTGGCCATCTGTTCGATGGAGCTGGAGATGTCGGTGATCTGCTCGGCCTGCTGCTTGCTGGCATCGGCCAGCTTCATGGCGTCATCGCGGCTCTCCAGGGCCGAGGTGGAGACCCGGTGCACGGCGCTGTTGATGCCGGTGACCAGGCTGCGCAGGGCCTCGACGGCGTAGTTGACCGAGTCGGCGATGGCCCCGGTGATGTCCTCGGTGACCGTGGCCTCAACGGTCAGGTCACCGTCGGCCAGGTCGCCCATTTCGTCCAGCAGACGCAGGATGGCGCGCTGGTTGCGGTCGTTGACCTCGCTGCTGATGCGCTCCCGTTGGCGGGCATCGCGGATGATGAGCAGCCCGGTGAGGAGCAGGAAGACCACCGCCATGGCCCCCAGCAGGGTGACCAGGGTGGGGCTTAGGGTTACTCCGGCGATGGCCATGCGGCCGTGCTTCTGCCCCAGTTCGCGGATCAGCCGGTTGGCCGCGTCGCTGAGCTGGTCGGCCAGCTGGCCTATCTGGCGGATGCCATCCATGTCCTGCTGTAGTTCCGGGGCCTTCTGCGCGATCGGGGTTACCTTGTCGCGGATCGGCTCGAAGGCCTTGTCGATACGTTCCAGATTGGCCTGCACATCGCGCTCGCGAATACGCGGGATGCGGCGCTCGGCATCGCCCTGGCGCAGGCCCCTGAGCACCTGATCAAAGCGCCGGGCATCGCGGGCAAAGCGGGCGGCGGCATCCTTGCCCGCCTCGCCACCGAGCAGGATCTGCTGTACCCCGGTGCGCATGCGCTCCAGCAACAACAGCAGCTGACCGGTGGCGGTGAGGGCACCGTCCTCGGCCTCGGCCTGTTCCAGCAGGTTCAGGGCCTGTTCCAGGGGGGCCTGCAGCTGGGGGGTGATGGCCTCGATCTCGATGGCGAACTGATACAGCCCGAGCAGGGTGTCCTGTTTCTCCAGCACGCTGTTGGCGGCCTTCTGCAGGGACTGCCAGGCCTGCTCCAGCTGCTCCAGGGCGGCCGCCAGCTCCTGGGGCAGGGGCGGCAGCTGGCCGTCACCCTGCTGCAACAGGCGCAGGGAGGCGGCCAGCTGATCACGCGAGCCTTGCAGGGCGGCAAAGGCCTGGGCGTCGCCGCGCAGGGCGGTCATCGCCTCCTTGGCGATGCGCTGGGCGAGCAGGGCCTGCTGCCCGGCCGCGGTCAGGTATTGCTCGTCCTGGGCGTCCTTTACATCCAGATAACGGTTGGCGGCCAGGGCCGCCAGCAGCAACAGCACCACCATGGCGGCGGGCAGAATGACCAGACCATTGGCGGAGGTGCCGTCACGCCTTCCCTTGGATGACCAGAGCTTCATAGGTGTTTCCCCCTTGGATACCGCCTGGGCGGTGTGTCATTTTCAGCCTTCAGCTTTCAGCTTTCAGCGGTCGGCCTTCAGTTGTAGCCCGGATGGAGTGCAACGGAATCCGGGGTGCCCCACGCCGACCTGGGCCAGGCGTAAGGCCGATCTATGCCCGTCAGGCCTAACGGGCCGCGCTGTGGTAGTCCGGATAGGCATGCAGCCGGGCCAGGCTGAAGATCGGCCACTGTTCGCCGTCAATCCAGGCCGCGCCTTCGATCAAAGGGGCCAGGCCGGGGTCGAGGATCTCCGCCGCCGCCAGTTCGCTGCGCGGAAAGCGCTTGCGCCCGGCCACCCCGGCCACCAGCAGGCCACTACTCACGCCCTCCCGGTTGACCACCAGGATGCGGGTGTGCCGGTCGATGCCCAGGGGCTTGCCGCCCATCAGTTGCTGCAGGTCCATCAGCGGCAGCAGGTTGCCGCGAAAATTCACCACCCCGCGCACCCAGGGCTTGGCACCGGGCACCCGGGTCACCGGCGGTACCTGGATCAGGATCTCGCTGATCTCGTCCATGCTGGCGAGCAATTGCTGGCCGGCCACCTGAAAGGCAAAGCCCTCCCAGTAGAGGGAGCTGTCACGCCCGTCGGGCAGGCCCTTGGTCTCGTTGTGGCTGCGCGCCTCTAGCCTGGCCAGCAGCTGGAGCGGGGTGTCTGCCTGGGATGCCGTCGTTGCCGCCATTGCTGTCAGCCGAGGATGTCCTTGATTTTAGATAATAATTCCGCCTTGTTCACCGGTTTGACCATGTAATCCCGCGCGCCCTGGCGCTTGGCCCAGGTCTTGTCCGTCTCCTGATCCTTGGTGGTGACCATGATGATGGGGATGTCGGCGGTCTGCGGCTGCCTGCTCAGCTTGCGCGTGGCCTGAAAGCCGTTCATGTTGGGCATCACCACGTCCATCAGGATCAGGTCCGGCAGGGTCTCGTTTGCCAGCTTGATGCCCGCCTCGCCATCGTTGGCAGAGCTGACGCTATAGCCCGCGCCCTCCAGCGCCGTGCGCAGTACATACTGCTCGGTGGGCGAGTCGTCGATGATGAGGATGTGCGCCATGCCTGCCCGGCACTCAGGCCTGTGCCTGCCGGGTGAGGGTGCGCACCGTGTCGATCAGTTCGTCCCGGGTGAAGGGCTTGGTCAGGTATTGCTCGGAACCGACGATGCGGCCGCGGGCCCGGTCGAACAGGCCATCCTTGCTGGAGAGCATGACCACCGGGGTCTGCTTGAACAGCGGATTGTTCTTGATCAGGGAGCAGGTCTGGTAACCGTCCAGACGCGGCATCATGATATCGACGAAGATGATGTCGGGCCTTTGCTCGACGATCTTGGCCAGGGCCTCAAAGCCATCTTCGGCGGTGATGACCGCGCAACCGGTCTTCTTCAGCAGGGTCTCCGCCGTGCGGCGGATGGTCTTGCTGTCGTCTATGACCATGATCTTCAATCCGGTAAATTCGGAATCACCTTGTTCTGACACTGTCATCTCCGTTACTGGGTGCGGCTTTGCGCTCAATCTAGGCAATTATGCCCACTTATTCAACTGAAAACTCCGATCGTCGCGCCCAAGGATGCAATCTGCCCAGGATGCCGGGGTCATCACACTCAGGCAAACCGGGTAAAATCGGCCCAATCAGGCCCCACTCCGAGCGGTGCCAGGCTCCTAGCCCCGTGATCGTTACCGGCAACCAGTCGCCATCCAGGATGTAAACATGAACCATACCACCCGCGCCATTGCCGTTGAGGCCGCCCGCCTGCTCACCAGTCAGGCCGAGGCCGACCTGGCCTGCGCCTGCCGCAAGGCGGCCAAGCGGCTTAAGGTCAGCAACCGTCGTCTCTGGCCCGATCACAAGCAACTGGAGCAGGCCCTGCGCGAGCAGCAGGCCCTGTTCGCCGCGCCGCGACAGCATGATGCCCTGTGGCAGCTGCGTCAATCCGCGCTGGAGCTTATGGACCTGCTCGAACCCTTCCGGCCCATGCTCACCGGCCCCGTTCTCAGTGGCCTGGCCGACCGGCACAGCCCGATCGAGCTGCACCTGTTCAGCGATTGCTGCGAGGACATAGCCCTGCACCTGTACGACCTGGGGCTGCGCCCGCAACCGGCCCAGCGCAACTTCCGCTACCCCGACGGCAGCCAGCAGTCAAGACCGCAGTGGCAGCTGGAGACAGGGCAGCAGCGGGCCGAACTCAGCTGCTTCCCCCTGAGCGAACGCCAAGGCCGGGCACCCCTGGAGCCCCTCAGCCGGGAACCCATGCAGCGCCTGAACCGGGCGGCGGCCGAGCGCCGGTTTGAGGCATAAGGCAGGGTGATTGCCTGGCCGTCAAGGCCGCCAGCTACCCGCTGTCAGCCGTTAGCTGGGTGTGGCCGGGATGGAACGCAGCGCTGCCCCGAGCCTGCACACCTGGCCCCACCCCAGGCCTTCAACCCAGGGCGCACAAGGCCAAAAACGCTGCTACACTCTGGGTTATTGCGACAGGGTTACAAGAAAGCTAACCATTCGTCCTCTCTTTCCCTCGGATCGTCAAACCGTCCTGTGGGTTGACGGCCTGGGCAGTTACTACAAAACAATAAAACAAATCTGTGAGGAGTGAGCCTGGTGAGACCCATTGCCCTGGTAGTACTGCTGCACTGCCTGCTCTTTGCCCCCCGCGTCTGGGCGCAACCGCCCCAGCCGCCGTTGGTGCTGGGCTTCATGCCCTATCTGAATGCCGAGCGGCTGGTAGAGAAATACCGTCCCCTGGCCGATTATCTGGCCCGCCAACTGGGCCGCGAGGTACGCATCCGGGTGGCCAGGGACTACGCCGAGCACAACCAGAAGGTCGGCCGGGACCTGCTCGATATCGCCTTTCTCGGCGGCAGTCCCTATGTCGAGGTCAGCGCCGACTACGGCCCCAAACCCCTGCTGGCGCGCTTTGTCTTCGCCGGCAAGCCCAGCTTCCGCTCGGTCATCTTCGTTGCCAGCGACAGCCCGCTGCAAGGGCTTGCCGAGCTGCGTGGCAAGCGCCTGGCCCTGGGCAATATCCACTCCACCCTGAGCAGCCAGGTGCCGGTGTACATGCTGGAGCAGGCCGGGGTGGCGCTGGATGGGCTGAGCGGGCGTGAACACCTGCGCAATCACGAAAACGTCGTGCTGGGGGTGAAATACGGCGATTTCGATGCCGGTGCCGTGGCCGAGGAGGTGTTCGAACAATACCTCAGGCAGGGCGGCATCCGCGCCCTGGCCTATTCCCAGGAGCTGTCCACCCACCTGTTTGTCACCCGCAAGGACCTGCCCCTGCCGACCCAGCTGGCCCTGCGTGAGGCCCTGCTCGGGCTTGCCGAACAGGCCGAGGCGGGCCCCATCCTCAGCGCCATCGACCCCAATCTGAGCGGCTTTGCGCCGGTGAGCGATGCCGATTACGACCCGCATCGGCGGATTCTCGCCCGCGTCCTGCCCCTGTTGGAACCCTGAGGCAGACCCGAATGAGTAATGGCCGCGACTTCACCCGCCAACGCAGCATCTTCATCGCCACCGTCAGCCTGCTCTCGGTCAGTCTGATCGCCCTGGCCAGCATCTACCTGTATTGCAGCCAGGAGCGGCAGCTGATCAGCGCCAAAAAACAGGAGATGGAGACCGAGGCGGAGCTGATCGGCGGCTTTCTGCGCGACTACCTGCTGCGCCACGACTACAGCGAGGCACGCCAGTTGCTGAAGAGCTGGCCGGACACCCATACAGAGGTGGAGCGCCTGCAGGTGGTGCTGGACAACGGCAGCATCTTTTTCTCCTTCAACCGGCACGGCACGGCGGATGTGATGGACGTACAGCGCCAGCTGGATTATGCCGGGCGCAGCCTCAGCGTGCGCCTGGGCCATAGGGTGACGGAGCTGAAGCGTACCCTGTCGCGCCTGGCCTGGGAGCTGTTCGGCCTGGCCCTGTTGATGAGCCTGTTTACCGGCTTGCTGCTTTGGTATGTGCTGTTTCGCTGGGCGATCAAGCCCATGGAGCAGGAGATCAGGGCACGCACCGCCGCCCTGCACGACAGCGAGGAGCGCTTCCGCCGCCTGGCCGAGAACGCCCAGGATATGATCTACCGCATGTCCCTGCCCGAGGGCCGTTATGAATACGTCAGCCCCGCCTGTCGCCGACTGACCGGCTATACGCCGGAGGAGTTGTACGCCCGGCCCCGGTTGGTCGAGCAGGCGCTGCACCCGCAGTGGCGGGATTATTTCGAGCGCGAGTGGCAGGCCCTGTTGCGCGGTGAGATGGCACCCAGCTACGAGTATCAGATCATCCACCGCAATGGCAATCCGCGCTGGCTGCATCAGCGCAATGCCCTGGTGCGCGACGCCCAGGGCAGGCCGCGGGCGATAGAGGCCATAGTCACCGACATCACCGAGCGCAAGATGCTGGTGGATAGCCTGTTCCGCTACAAGCAGATCATCGAAAGCACCCAGGAGGCGATCTTCCTCACCACCCCCGAGGGGCGCATCATCGACGTCAACGAGGCCTTTTGCCGGATCACCGGCTACAGTGCCGCAGAACTGGCCGGGCGGGTCAATTTCCTTGAGTCCGGCGAGCACCCGCCGGGCCTGTTGCAGGACATGCGCCAGCAGCTGCAAGAGACCGGCAGCTGGTCCGGCGAGCTGTGGGATAGGCGCAGGAACGGCGAGGCCTATCCCAAGTGGCTGTCGCTCAGCGCCATCCGCAACGGCGCGGGTGAGACGGTCAGCTATGCCGGCATCTTCACCGATATCAGCGAACGCAAGCGCGCCGAGCAGGAGCTGATCAGCTACCGCCACCACCTGGAGGAGCGGGTGGAGGAGCGCACCGCCGAGATGCGCATGGCGCGCGATGAGGCCGAGCGCGCCAACCGGGCCAAGTCGGACTTTCTGTCCAGCATGAGCCACGAGTTGCGCACCCCGCTCAACGCCATCCTCGGTTTTGCCCAGCTGTTACAGCTGGAGTTTGAGGAGGGCGGCGACCCGCAGCTGAAGCAGAGCGTGAGCGAGATCATCCGCGCCGGTGAACACCTGCTGGGGCTGATCTCCGACCTGCTGGAGCTGACCAAGATCGAGACCGGCAAGGTGTCGGTACAGATCGAGGATCTGGCCCTGCACAGCCTGCTGCAAGAGTGCATCGATCTGCTCGGCGGCCAGCTGGAGGCCAATCAACTGACCCTGGATCGGGGCGATGTCTGTGATCAGCCGCGCTATGTCCGCGCCGACCGGGCGCGGCTCAAGCAGGTGGTGCTGAACCTGCTCTCCAACGCCATCAAATACAACCATCAGGGCGGTTGGGTGCAGCTCTACTGTAGCCCCATGCGGGGTGGGCGTTTGCGCCTGGTGGTGGCCGACTCCGGCAGGGGGATTGCGCTGGAGTCGCAGGGCAAATTGTTCATCCCCTTCGAGCGGCTGGGGGCGGAGCGCTCCACCGTGTTGGGTGCCGGGATCGGCCTGGTGGTGAGCAAGAAGCTGATCGAGCTGATGCAGGGCGAGATCGGTTTTCAGTCCACCCCAGGGCAGGGCAGTACTTTCTGGATCGAGCTGCCCCTGGGGCAGGAGCCGCCAACGCCGCAGCTGCCAGAGCCACCGCCGCAGTCCGATTGCTGCACCAGTGGCAGCGCCTGTTGCTGCCGGGTGCTCTATGTGCAGGACGACCCGGCCGATATCCGGCTGGCGCGGCGTATCCTGGAGCAGCTTGGTTCGGTAGAGCTGGTTACCGCACACACCGGACCCCTTGGCCTGCAACTGGCCAAACAATATCCCTGCCAGCTGATCCTGATCGACATCAATCTGCGCGGCCTGGATGGCCTGGACCTGGTCGGCCAGTTACGCCAACTGCCAGGCTGCGCCCAGGTGCCCATGGTGGCGATCTCCGCCGATGGCCTGCAAGGCGACATCGATCGGACCCTGGCGGCGGGCTTCGATCACTTCGTCACCAAGCCCATCGATCTGCCCTGGTTCAAACAGCTGATTGCCGAGCTGTTGCCCAAGGCCAGCGTGCTGGACCCCCAGGAAGCGGGGTAAGCGCGGCCTGACGGGAAGGCAGCGGCCCGTGCCCGCCGCTGGCACCTACCGCCATGGCTGGTCCCACGGCGGCCACGGGCCGCCCTATGTACGGCCAGTCGCTTGGGTTAGCGCATGCTGCGCAACAGCTATATTCTGTCAGGTCGCGTAGCCCTATAGCTCCAACTCCTCGGTACCGGCAAACAGCAGGTAGGCGGGGTTCTCGCTTTCGTCCCAGAAGGGGTAGCCGAGCCTCTCCAGCATCTGTTCGAACAGCGCCTGCTCCTGGCGCTGCACCTGTATGCCCATGAGCACCCGACCATAGGCGGCACCGTGATTGCGGTAGTGAAACAGGCTGATGTTCCAGCGCTTGCCCAGGCCGGTGAGGAACTTGAGCAGGGCACCGGGACGCTCGGGGAATTCGAAGCGATAGAGCAGCTCGTTCTCCAGCCCCGGCGCATGACCGCCGACCATGTAGCGGATGTGCAGCTTGGCCACCTCGTTGTGGGACATGTCGGTGACCGGAAAGCCGTTTTCCTTCAGCCGACCGATCAGCTCCAGGCGCTCATCGTCGCCGCCCACCTCGACCCCGGCAAACACCTGGGCGTTGCGGCTGTCGGCATAACGGTAATTGAATTCGGTGATGTAGCGTCGTCCCAGGATGCGACAGAAGCGGTGAAAGCTGCCCGGCTGTTCGGGGATCTCCACCGCCAGCAGGGCCTCGCGGCCTTCCCCCAGCTCGGCCCGTTCGGCGACGTGGCGCAGGCGGTCGAAGTTGATGTTGGCACCGCTTTCAATGGCGATCAGGCCCTTGTCGCAGGCCCCCTCGCGGGCGACGTATTTCTTCAGCCCGGCCACCGATAGGGCACCGGCGGGCTCGGCGACGGTGCGCGTGTCCTCGAATACGTCCTTGATCGCGGCGCAGATCTCATCGGCGCTGACCAGGATGATCTCATCCACATAGTCCCGCGCCAGCTTGAAGGTCTCCTTGCCCGCCTGGCGCACCGCCACGCCATCGGCAAACAGGCCCACCTGCTTGAGCACCACCCGGCGCCCGGCCTGGAGGGCGGCGTGCATGCTGGCGGCATCCTCCGGCTCGACCCCAATGACCTTGATCTCGGGCCGAACATATTTGATGTAGGCGGCGATGCCACCGATCAGGCCGCCGCCGCCCACCGGCACGAACACCGCCTCGATGGGGTCCGGGTGCTGCTTGAGAATCTCTACCGCGATGGTGCCCTGACCGGCGATAACATCCGGGTCATCGAAGGGATGGATCAGGGTCTGGCCCTGCTCCTTGACCAGCTCCAGGGCATGCACATAGGCCTCATCGAAGGAATCACCCTGCAGCACCGGCTTACCGCCCAGGCGGCGCACCGCCTTGACCTTGATCGGCGGCGTGGTGCGCGGCATGACGATGGTGGCCTTGATGCCCAGATGCCGCGCCGCCAGCGCCACGCCCTGGGCGTGATTGCCGGCCGAGGCGGCGATGACGCCGCGCTCACGGGCCTCGGCATCCAGCTGGGCCATGCGGTTGAAGGCCCCGCGCAGCTTGAAGGAGAACACCGGCTGCAGGTCCTCGCGCTTGAGATAGACCGGGCTGGCCAGCTTCTCGGTCAGCTGTCGGGCCGGGTCCAGGGGGGTCTCCTTGGCCACGTCATAGACGCGGGCGCGCAAGATACGTTCGATATAGTGCTTGGGCATGGGCAGGTCCAATGACAGCAGGCTGTGGGCTGGGTATGATAGCCCGTATCAGCGGGCGCGTCTGGCCGACAACCCCTTTTCCGGTCCCAGGCCCGCATCACCTTGTACACCCAGATGGAGCCAAAAATGAATCAAGACGAGATGAAAAAACAGGCCGCCGAGGCCGCCCTTGCCTATGTCGAGGGGGGGGTTGTCGGGGTCGGCACCGGCTCCACGGTGAATCACTTCATCGACTATCTGGCCGGTATCAAGGGCCGCATCGAGGGTGCCGTATCCAGCTCCGAGGCCTCCACCCAGCGCATGCGTCAGCACGGCATCAACGTGATTGATCTCAATGCCGCAGGCCCCCTGTCCCTCTACGTCGATGGCGCCGATGAATCCAACCACCAGCTGCAGCTGATCAAGGGCGGCGGCGGTGCCCTGACGCGGGAGAAGATCGTTGCCGCCGCCAGCGCCCAGTTCGTCTGCATTGCCGATGAAACCAAGCTGGTCAGCTGCCTGGGCCAGTTCCCCCTGCCGGTGGAGGTGATTCCCATGGCGCGCAGCTACGTCGGCCGCGAGCTGGTCAAGCTGGGTGGCAACCCGGTGTGGCGGGAGAACTTCGTCACCGATAACGGTAACCTGATCCTGGATGTACACAACCTGGAGATCATGGAGCCGATCAAGCTGGAGAATCAGATCAACGCCCTGGCCGGCGTGGTCACCGTCGGCCTGTTTGCCAACCGCCCGGCAGATGTGCTCATTCTCGGCAGCCAAAGCGGCCCGCGCACCCTGAAGGCCGATTAGCCCCTATTCCGGCCGGATATGTTCGATGTATTTGGCCGGCTCCTCCATCACCAGACGTACCGACTCGGCCTGGATCTGGATGCCGTTTGGCTGCCCTTCCAGCTTGATCTTGCAATGGGCCTGGCCCTGCGAGGCCAGCGGCAGGGGGATCATGTCGCGGTAGGTATAGATATTTTCACCCACATCGCCACCGCTGCAGCGGGCCGGGAGCTGCGGCAGGGGCTGCTGCAACTGGGCACCGGAAAAGATCAACATGCCCTTCTGCTGCCACTTGGTGCGCTCCGCCGAGCCGGTCATGGTCTTGATCACCAGGGCGGGGTCGAACAGGACCCGGATCACCTCGCCATCCTGCTCCACGCCAGAGATCTGGCTGCCCACTAGTTCGATGCTGCTGCTGTCCACGGATGTTTCCTCATGCAAGTAGGGGCTATGCAGAATAGGGCGCTTGGCGCAGAAATCAACCTCAGCGATCATATCGGCCAGCGCCGTTGCCAGGCCCCCGCTGGCTGCTACCCGGCCTTCACGCCAAGTTTGTTTTACAGTAACTGCCCTGCGCCAGTGTCCCGCTTTCTGTCATTTTGAGGGTTTAACTGCTAGGATTACTGGGTTATTTGACCGGCCAGACAGGCCCACCAGCAGTACATCAACAGGGAATCATGCCCACTCGGGCCCCACTCGTCGGCGGCCGCGCCGCCATGCCCTGTGCTGGATCATGCGATGACGCTCAAGCGTAAGCTGTTGTTTTTGATAGCAGGCCTGCTGATTGCCGGGCTGGGCCTGTTTCAATACCTGATGTACGACTACACCCACAGCCAGGCTGAGGCGGACCTGCTGCGCTCGGCCGAGCGGGTGCGCGGCGTGCTCATGGCCACGCGCCGGGTTTATCACCACCAGTTTCTGGATAGTGGCATTCCGCTCACCGACAAGACCCTGGGCTTTCTGCCCGCCCACGCCCTGGGGTTGATCTCGGAGGACTTTCCCAATTGGGAGCAGTCCGGCTTCTCCTTCAACAACGTCAGCCATGACCCGCGCAACCCGGAGCATGAGGCCGACCCCGTCGAGCGCCAGGCCATCGACCACTTCCAGGCCCACCCCCAGGAGCAGCGCCGCTTCGTGCCTTACCGCAGCGAGCAGGGCGAGCTGTTCTATCACTATGCCCAGCCGATCTGGATCGAGCCCTATTGCCTGGAGTGCCACGGCAGCAAGGCCAGCGCCCCCGCCGCCATCCGCGCCCGCTACGACCGCGCCTATGATTATCAGGTCGGCGAGCTGCGCGGCATCCTCAGCATCAAGATCCCCGCCCAGGTGCTGGAGGAGCGCGTGGCCCATGTCTTTTTCGTCCAGTTCTGGTGGAGTCTGGGGTTGATGCTGCTCCTGGGGCTGGGCATTGTCGCTGTCGTGCGGCGCCATGTGCTCCACCCCATAGGCACCCTGCAGAGCGGTATTGAGCGGATGACCCAGGGCCAGACCCGGCAGCCGTTGCCGGACCTGCCCGGTGAGTTTCGCCAGATCGGCAATGCCTTCAACCAGATGGTGGAACGCCTGGCGAGCAAACGCGCCGCCCTGGAGGACAGCGAGAAACGCCTGCGCATGCTGATGCAGACGGCGGCGGATGCGGTGGTGCTGACCGACAGTCTGGGGCATATCCAGCTGTGGAACGACGGTGCCGAGCGCATCTTTGGCCACAGCGCCGAGGCCATGCAGGGGCGGGATGTCGAATGCCTGATCCCGGAGCCCTCGCGGGCGGCCCACCGGCGCGGCATGGAGCGGGTGCGCCGGGGCCTGCCGCCGAAGTACGCCGGGCGCACCCTGGAGCTGTACGCCCAGCATCAGAAGGGGCATCTGTTTCCCATCGAGCTCTCGCTCAACTTCTGGGACAGTGGCGCAGAGCGTCATTTCATCGCCATTATCCGCGACATCAGCGCCCGCAAATACGCCGAGGAGGCGCTGCGGGAGAGCGAGGCCAAGTTCCACACCATAGTCAACTGGTCCAGCGACTGGGTCTATTGGATCAAACCCGATGGCGGCTTTCATTACATGACCCCGGCGGTGGAGCAGCTCACCGGCTACCGCGCCGAGGATTTCGAGCGCGATCCCGACCTGATCAACGCCATAGTCCACCCGGATGACCAGGCCCTGTGGCTGGACCATGTACAGCAACACCTGCCCGAGGCCAGTGACGCCAACCCAGGCAACCTGGAGCTGCGCATCCGGCGCAAGGACGGTCAGGTACTCTGGGTCAATCACCGCTGCCGAGCCGTGTTTGATCCCACCGGCCAATACCTGGGCCGTCGCGTGTCCATGAGCGACATCAGCGAACGCAAGGCAGCGGAGGAGCGCATCTACAGCCTGGCCTATTACGACCCCCTCACCGGCCTGCCCAACCGCCGTCTGTTCCTCGATCACCTGAATCAGGCCCTGCTTGCCAGCCAGCGTGGCCAGTTGTTCGGTGCCCTGCTCATGTTGGATCTGGACCATTTCAAGAACATCAACGAAACCCACGGCCATGAGCTGGGCGACCTGCTGCTGATCGAGACGGCCAAGCGCATCCAAACAGGCGTGCGCCTGGAGGATCGGGTCTGCCGCCTGGGCGGCGACGAGTATCTGATCCTGGTGGAGGGTCTGGCCAGCGCCGAGCAGCTGGCGGCGACCCAAACCGAACAGATCGCCGAAAAGCTACGCGCCGCGCTGTCTCAGCCGATTTACCTGAAGGCCGCCAACGGCGAATACCAGATCACCCCCAGCATCGGCATCAGCCTGTTCCGCGGTGCCGACAAGGGTGCCGAGACCCTGCTCAAACAGGTAGAGGTGGCCCTGTATCAGGCCAAGGACGCCGGGCGCGACACCATCCGTTTCTTCAATCGCGCCATGCAGGAGGCAGTCAGCGCCCGCAGCGAGCTGGAGGCGGCCCTGCGCCGTGCCATCCGGCTGCGGGAATTTGTTCTCTACTACCAGCCCCAGATGGATCAGCAGGGCCGCCTGATTGGCGCCGAGGCCCTGTTGCGCTGGAATCGCCCAGGGCAGGGGCTGGTGCCGCCGGACCAGTTCATCCCCCTGGCGGAGGAGACCGGACTGATTGTCGAGATCGGCGGCTGGGTGCTGGAAACCGCCTGTGAACAGCTGTCCGCCTGGGCTGCCAATCCCCGCACCCAGAGGCTGCAGATCGCGGTGAACGTCAGCACCCGCCAATTCCAGCAGCCGGATTTTGTCGAGCAGGTCCAGCGCGCCCTGTCCGATAGCGGGGCGCGACCGGAACGGCTGAAGATCGAATTGACCGAGAGCGTGGTGCTGAACGATTTTCTCGGCGTGAGCGAACGCATGAAACGGCTGCATCAGCTGGGGGTGCGCTTCTCGCTGGACGATTTCGGCACCGGCTATTCCTCCCTGTCCTACCTCAAGCGTCTGCCTATCGACCAGGTCAAGATCGACAAGTCCTTCGTGCAGGACATCCCGGACGACAGCGGCGACATGGCCATAGTCCGCGCCGTGCTGGCCCTGTGCCAATCACTGGGCCTGGAGGTGGTGGCCGAGGGGGTGGAGAATCAGACCCAGCGGGAGTTCTTGCAGCAGCACGGCTGCCAGACCTACCAGGGCTATCTGTTCGGTCGCCCCAGCCCGATCAGCGCCTGGCCCGAGCTGTTGCAGAGGACAGAAGGCTGATGACAGAGGACAGAGGACAGGGGGCAGGGGACAGGGGACAGAATTTGGTGTCGCTGCGCGACAGATCAGTAAATCCGGCGCAAAGCGCCCTCAATGTTCAGTCTTCTGTCCTCTGTCCTCTGTCTTCTGTCAAACCACCCCCGCCCGCAGCAGATCGTGCATGTTCAGGGCGCCGATCAGCTGGCCGCCCTCATCGGCCACCAGCAGGGCATTGATCTTGCGGCTTTCCATCAACTGCAGGGCCTCGGCGGCCAGGCTGTGCCGGGGCAGGGTGACGCAGCCGGGGGTCATCACCTGACGTATGCCGATCTGATGTATGTCCAGCCCCTGGTCCAGGGTGCGGCGCAGGTCGCCGTCGGTGTAGATACCGAGGATACAGCCCTGATCATCCACCACGGCGGTCATGCCCAGGCCCTTGCGGGTCATCTCCAGCAGGGCCTGATTCAGGCTGGCATCCTGGCCGACCTGGGGGATGGCCTCGCCGCTGCGCATGATATCCGCCACATGCAGCAGCAGGCGCCGACCCAGGCTGCCGCCGGGATGGGAGCGGGCGAAGTCCTTCTCGGTGAAGCCCCGCGCCTCCAGCAGGGCCACCGCCAGGGCATCGCCCATGGCCAGGCTGGCGGTGGTGCTGGAGGTAGGGGCCAGCCCCAAGGGGCAGGCCTCCTTCTCCACGCTGACATCCAGGTGTACGTCGGCCTCGCGCGCCAGGTTGGAGCCGGGGTTGCCGGTGAGGGCGATGAGCGGCACGCCGAGGCGCTTGATCAACGGCAGTATGGTGAGGATCTCGCCGGTCTCGCCGGAGTTGGATAGGGCCAGCACCACGTCCTTATCGGTGAACATGCCCAGATCGCCATGGCTGGCCTCGCCGGGGTGGACGAAGAAGGCCGGCGTGCCGGTGCTGGCCAGGGTGGCGGCGATCTTGTTGCCGATGTGGCCGGACTTACCCATGCCGGTGACGATCACCCGGCCCTGGGCGTGCAGCATGTGGCCGCAGGCGCGGTCGAATTCGGCGCCGATGCGTTGCTCCAGGGCGGCCACTGCCTGGGTCTCGTTGCGGATCACGGCGCGGCCCAGGGTACTGAAAGCGTGGTTATCGCGGCTCAAGGGTATTTTCCTCAACCAATCAGCGGGGTGCCGCTGGCATCGAAGTACAGCCAGGCCTGATAGCCAACGAAGCAGGCCAGCAGGGCCAGGCCCTCCCAGCGGTTGATATCACCCCGGTCGCTCTTGTGGTAGCCGAAGATGAGCACGGCCAGGGTCAGGGCCAGCATCACCGGCACATCCCGGTACAGGGCCTGGGGGTCAAAGGGGCCGGGTGCCAGCAGGCCGGGCACCGGCAGCACGGTGAGCAGGTTGAAGATATTGGAGCCGATGACATTGCCGATGGCGATCTCGTGCTCGCCCTTGAGGGCGCTGGTGACGCTGGCGGCCAACTCCGGCAGGCTGGTGCCAATGGCAACTATGGTCAGGCCTATGACCAGGTCACTCACCCCCAGGGCGGTGGCTATGTTTACCGCCCCCCAGACCAGGGCGCGGGAGCCGAGCAGCAGGCCGACCAGGCCGACGGCAAAGAGAATGCTGGCCTTGCCCATGCCGCCCTGCTCGGTCAGTTCCTCGTCAAATTCCACCGCGAGCAGGTCGCTGCCCTCCCGATCCTGCAGGGCAAAGCGGGCCAACAGCCCCAGCACCAGAAGAGACCCACCCAGCAGGATCAAGCCGTCGATCAGGGTAAGCTGCAGGTCCAGCATCAAGGCCGCCGCCAGCAGGCTGACCCCGAGCATGATGGGGTATTCCCGGCGCAGGATGCGCGAGCGCACGGTGAGCGGCACGATCAGGGCGGTAAAGCCCAGAATCAGCCCGACATTGGCGATGTTGGAGCCCACCGCGTTGCCTATGGCCATGCCCGCGTTGCCCTGCCAGGAGGCCATGATGGAGACCAGTATCTCAGGTGCCGAGGTGCCCAGGCCGACGATGGTCAGACCCACCAGCAGGGGCGATACGCCCAGGTGCCGGGCGATGGCCGCGGCCCCGTTGATGAAACGCTCGGCCCCCCAGATAAGCAGGACGAAACCGACCAGGATAGCGGCCAGGTTGAGCAGGTGATCTATCATCACAGGGATGCCTTGAGCAGGGGAGAGTGGCGCATTCTTTCAAAAGCCCCTGGGCCACTGCAAGCAAAACCGCTCGCCGGGGAAATCATCGTCCCCGGCACCGCCCTGGCTTTTGGGGTCTTGGTCAGGATCTAAACCGGCCCCAGTTGCGCGGCGGTCAATCTCGGCTCGAACAGGTCGTCGGCAATCTCCAGCGGTAGTTGCCGGTTGTCCTTGTCAAACAGGGGCAGTTCGTAGTCGTTCCAGCCGCGCAGGCCGGTGCGCAGGGAGGCCACGTTGACATAGCCCATCTGGCTCAGGGTGTGGGCGGCGAGGATGCTGCGGTTGCCCGAACGGCAGATGAGAATGACGCGGCGCTCTCGTGCCGTCACCAGCTCAGGCTCGGTCTCTTCGTAGCCGTAATCGGCGGCAATCTCCAGGATGCCACGGGGGACATTGATCGAACCCTGAATGCGTGCGCGGTCATATTCGTGCGGGCAGCGCACATCCAGCAGCAGATGCGCCATGCCCTGCTCGCGCTCATCCATCAGGTCCCAGGGAAAGACCTCCTCTACCTGCCCGGACAGGGCCTCGACCAGGCTGCGATAGCTGGCTCGGGTGCTCATGCGGTTTGTCTCCCAGGCCGATTCTGCCGAATGGCCAGCCCGCTGAGGGCTGGCCGCCCTTGGCCTGCTATTTATTGCCATCCAGCGGACAGGTATTCAGGCCCAGCAGGGGATAGAGGGCGCAGAACCTGAACAGGCCGGTGGCCAGCGGTACCACGCCGATCCAGGCCGAGACCGGGCCGCCAAGTAGGGCCCAGGCAATCAGCGCCAGGCCGACGACAATGCGAAGAATACGGTCGATACCACCTACGTTTGCTTTCATCAGATCTCTCCAGTTGGGTTGGTTGTCAGCACTTAGCCAACCCCTGTTATAGACCCTTTCTTGGCTTTAACCAATGAAAATAGTCAAATAAGGCCCCTGCTCGGCCGAACTTTTTGGTAGGCCCTTTTTTGGCCGACCCATTTCTGTCCCCGATGGCGCATAAGGGCGTAGAATGGGGGTCTTTGATTGCCACTGAGTGAGCCCCTTGGAAACCGATATCCCCGCCCTGTTGTTGAAAAAAAACCAGGATAAACGCCTGCGTAGCGGCCATTGCTGGATCTTCAGCAACGAGATAGACAGCGAGAAGACGCCGATCAAGGCCCTGCAGCCGGGCGAGCAGGTGGCCGTGCTGGATGAGAAGGAGCTGTTCATCGGCTTTGGCTATGTCAATCCCCAGTCCCTGATCGCGGTGCGCCTGCTGAGCCGGGATCAGTCCCATCCGATCAGCGAATCCCTGCTGGTGCATCGGCTCAATATCGCCCTGTCCCTGCGCCAGCGGCTCTATGCCGAGCCCTATTACCGGGCAGTGTATGGCGAGGCCGATGGTCTGCCTGGGCTGGTGGTGGACCGCTATGGCGACTATCTGGTGGCGCAGCTGGGCACCGCGGGCATGGAGGCCTTGCGCCAGCCTCTGCTCAATGCCCTGGATAAGGTGTTCAAGCCCCGAGGCGTGCTGCTGCGCAACGACAGCGCGGCGCGGGAGCTGGAGGGCCTGCCGCGTCAGGTGGAGCTGGCCGCTGGCGAGATACCGGAACAGGTGGAGTTGAGCGAGGGCGGCTGCCGCTTCCGCGTCTCCCTGCACGAGGGGCAGAAGACCGGCTGGTTCTTCGATCAGGCGGCCAACCGCGATCGTCTCATGCCGCTGCTGCGCGAGCGCCGGGTGCTGGATCTGTTCAGCTATGTGGGCGGCTGGGGGGTGCGCGCCGCCCAGGCCGGGGCCAGCGCCGTAACCTGTGTCGATTCCTCCGAGTCGGCCCTGACACAGCTGCTGGAGAATGCCCAGCTCAATGGCGTTGAACAGCGGGTTGATAGCCTGCGCGGCGATGCCTTCGAGATACTGCGCCAGCTGAAGGAATCCAAACAGCGCTTCGATGTGGTGCTGGTGGACCCGCCCGCCTTCATCAAGCGGCGCAAGGACCAAAAACAGGGCGAGCTGGCCTATAGGCGCATCAATCAGGCGGCGATGCAGCTACTCAGCCGGGATGGCCTGCTGATCAGCTCCTCCTGCTCCCACCACCTGAGCGGCGAGCGCCTGCTGGGGCTGATCAACCAGGCCGGACGCCATCTGGACCGCAGTCTGCAACTGCTCATCAGCGGCGCCCAGGGGCCGGACCACCCGATCCACCCGGCGATCCCCGAGACCGCCTATCTGAAGAACTTCAGCCTGCGCGTGCTGCCCCGTTTCTGATGCTGACCTATCCCGACATCGATCCGATCGCCCTGGCCCTGGGGCCGCTCAAGGTCCATTGGTATGGCCTGAGCTACCTGGCGGCCTTTGTCGCCGCCTGGTGGCTGGGGCGGCTGCGCAGCGGTCATCCGCAATCACCGATCCGCAAGGAGCAGATGGAGGACCTGCTGTTCTACTGCGCCCTGGGGGTGGTGCTGGGGGGGCGGCTGGGTTACATCCTGTTCTACAACTTCAGCGGATTCCTGCAGGATCCGCTGCTGCTGCTGCAGATCTGGCAGGGGGGCATGTCTTTTCATGGCGGTCTGATCGGCGTGCTCATTGCCATGGGGCTCTATGCCCGCAAGCTGGGCACGGGCTTCTTTCAGGTGGCGGATTTTGTCGCCCCGCTGGTGCCCCTGGGGCTGTTCAGCGGCCGTCTGGGCAACTTCATCAACGGCGAGCTGTGGGGTGGGCCGACCGACTCGGCGCTGGGTATGCAGGTGCCCTGCGCGGTCAATCCGGCCACCGAAGGGCTCTGTCTGCAGGTGGGTACCCTGGATGGGGTCTATTCCCTGCCGGTACATGCCAGCCAGCTGTATCAGGCCGGGCTGGAGGGGCTGCTGCTGTTTTTCATGCTGTGGCTCTATGCCCGCCGCGAGCGCCCGAGCATGGCGGTGTCCGGGCTGTTTCTGCTGGGTTATGGGCTGTTTCGCTTTGCCATCGAGTTTGTCCGTCTGCCCGATGCCCACCTGGGTTATCTGGCCTTCGGCTGGCTGACCATGGGCCAGCTACTGAGCCTGCCGATGATCCTGTTCGGCCTGCTGCTGCTCGGCCTGGCCCATGGCCGCTCAGGGCCCAAGCACCCTCAGGGGTGACAGCACGGGGGCTGTCGGGTCAAATAATCTAGGGGATGCCCCATGCAACTGCATTACCGACTCTATGGTGACCTGCAAGCGGCTGCCAAGCCGCCGCTGATGTTGCTGCACGGCCTGCTGGGCTCGTCGAGCAACTGGGCCGGCATTGCCCCGCGTCTGGTCGAGCAGGGCCATGTCTGCCTGGTGCCGGACCTGCGCAACCACGGCCGTTCGCCCCAGGATCACCACATGGATTACCCGCTGATGGCCGGTGATCTGCTGCGCCTGCTGGACAATCTGGAGCTGGAGCAGGTGGTCCCCATCGGTCACAGCATGGGGGCCAAGGCGGCCATGTGGCTGGCGTTGAGCTATGCCGACCGGGTGGATCGGCTGGTGGCGGTGGACATGGCACCTGTGCCCAGCCCCAATCGGTTTGAGCCTATCTTTGACGCCCTGCTGTCTTTGGACCTGCAACAGATCAGTAGCCGCCAGCAGGCCGAGGAGTACCTGGCCGAGTCCCTCGCAAGCCCCATGCTGCGACAATATCTACTGCAAAACCTGCTACCCGGCGATGAGCAGCAGGGCTGGCGCTGGCGGGTCAACCTGCGGGTGCTGGATGCGGCCCTGGAGCAGATTCTCGACTTCCCGCCGCTCGACGCGGTCAGTGCCTTTCAGGGCGATGCCCTGTTTCTGTATGGGGCCGAGTCCAATTACGTCAGCACCGAGTCCGCCCCCAGCATCCAGCGCCTGTTTCCCTTCGCCCGCCTGCGCGCCGTGCCCGGTGCCGGTCACTGGGTCTATGCCGAGCAGCCCGAGGCCTTTCTCGCCGCGCTGCTGAATTTTCTTGACCTGGGTGCCAAGCCCCAGCCCAAAATCTGCTAGTACCAAACCTCCTTGTCAAGCTGCTGTAGCAGTCGGCAGGCAGGATGGCTGCTGTAGATTCGAACCCATTCGCGTGTATTCGCGGGCCATAAATTACCCCTCCGAGGATCAACCCATGAGTCTGCTGGAACCTGTGCCGCCGCTGAAGATGCGCCGCACCAAGATCGTTGCCACCCTGGGGCCGGCCTCCAATTGCGAGACGACCCTGGTGGACCTGGTGGATGCCGGGGCCGATGTATTTCGCCTGAACATGTCCCATGGCAGCCACGCGCAACATGCCGAGACCTATCACCTGGCCCGCGCCGCCGCTGCCGGTGGGCGGCGCAGCATTGCCATATTGGCCGATTTGTGTGGCCCCAAGATCCGCGTCGGCCGGTTGCAGGAGGGTGCCGTGAACCTGGAGGATGGCGAGCGGGTGGTGGTGACCACCCGTGATCTGGTCGGCGGGCCGGGGCTGATCCCCTGTGGCTACCGCTCGCTGGCCTCGGATGTCTCGCCCGGCTCGCGCATCCTGATGGATGACGGCATGTTGGAGCTGATGGTGGAGAGCGTCGCCGACAGCGAGATCGGCTGTCAGGTGCTGCGCGGCGGCCTGCTGCGTGAGCGCAAGGGCATCAACCTGCCCAATGTGCGCGTCTCCGCCCCGTCGTTGACGGACAAGGACAGGGCCGATGCCCACTTCGCCCTGGATCTGGGGGTGGATTTTCTCGCCCTGTCCTTCGTGCGCGAGGCGCAGGATATCCGCGACCTGCGCCAGCTGATCAGCGAGCACGGCAGCAAGGTCAACATCATTGCCAAGATCGAGCGGCCCGAGGCGCTGGACAATATCGACGAAATCCTGCACGAGACAGATGCCATCATGGTCGCCCGTGGCGATCTGGGCGTGGAGCTGCCGCCGGAGGAGGTGCCGCTGATCCAGGAGCTGCTCATCAACCGCGCCCACCAATGCAACAAACCGGTGATCGTCGCCACCCAGATGCTTGAATCCATGGTGCAGCACAGCCTGCCCACCCGCGCCGAGGTGTCCGACGTATCCCGTGCCGTGCGCCATGGGACCGATGCGGTGATGCTCTCGGCGGAGACCGCCGCCGGCCGCTACCCGGTACAGGCAGTGCGTATGATGAACCGCATTACCCGCCAGACCGAGGCGCACATGGCCGCCAAGGGCCGCTACGGCCACATCGGCCGGGTGGAGGACAAGGAGTTGCCGCTGCCCCCGGCCATCGCCGCCGCCCGCGCCGTCTCCCTGCTCAGCCGCGACCTGCGGATCAAGGCGGTGGTGGTGCTGTCGCAGACCGGGGTCACCGCCGCCATCGTCAGCGCCACCCGGCCAGCGGCACCGGTGCTGGCGGTGTCCTGGGAAGACGATGCGGTGAGCCGGATGAACCTGATGTGGGGGGTGATGCCGCGACACGCCCCGGCCGAGGGCTTCGAGGTGGCCGACGCCCTGGCCCGACGGCTGGTGCTGGAGACCCAGCTGGCCGCCCCCGGCGAGCACGTCTTGCTGGCCCGTGGCTTTCGCTCCCTCAACGAGGACATCTGCACCCCTTCCATCGCGGTGTTGACCATTTGACCCTGAAAAGAGCATTTGGCCACAGAGCCACAGAGCCACAGAGTACACAGAGAAAAATCAATGTGTTGGAAAGCGAACATTCAATACCTTCTAGGTGAGCTCGGTCTGATAGGTAACTTATTGATACAATTCTGTGATCTCGGCTCTGGCTCCAGGCTTCGCTCTACCTCCTCCGTCCCTGGAGTCGTCGGCTCTGGCTCCAGGCTTCGCCCTACCTCCTCCGTCGGGCCTACAGGGAGGTAGGTCATGCCAAACTGATGACTGGATCATCGGTGGCCCTGGAGTCGTCTGTGTCTCTGTGGCTTAACTGAGGAATATAGGTTAACCCAAGGATCATGGGGCGAGACGGCCAGCACCGGAAAATGAAAGTCGTCGCCCATGATCCTTACTGTGAAACATCCGTGGCAACTCGCGAGTCCCGAGTCCCGAGTCCCGGAGCCGCCAAGAGATGTTTCATGTTCCGGGGTGGCGCTGTCCGCTCCATGATCCTTAGGTTAAATGATTCGGGACTCGGGACAGGCCACTCGTGCTGCAAAGCACAAAAGTTTTTTGGTGGAGTGCCGCCTCAGGTACAATGACCGGCCCTTTGCAGTTTTCTTACGTCTTTCAGTGGAGCTTTGCATGTCCCAGGTAAACAAGGTGGTGCTCGCCTATTCCGGCGGTCTGGATACATCCATTATCCTTAAATGGCTACAGGATACCTACGGTTGCGAGGTCGTTACCTTCACCGCCGACATCGGTCAGGGGGAGGAGGTCGAACCGGCCCGGGCCAAGGCCCAGGCGGCCGGGATCCAGGAGATCTACATCGACGACCTGCGCGAGGAGTTCGCCCGCGACTTCGTCTTCCCCATGTTCCGCGCCAACGCCGTCTATGAGGGCGAGTACCTGCTTGGCACCTCCATCGCCCGGCCGCTGATCGCCAAGCGCCTGATCGAGATCGTCAACCAGACCGGTGCCGATGCCATCGCCCACGGTGCCACCGGCAAGGGCAACGATCAGGTGCGCTTCGAGCTGGCGGCCTATGCCCTCAAGCCGGATATCCGGGTGATCGCCCCCTGGCGCGAGTGGGACCTGCTCTCCCGCGAGCGGTTGATGCAGTACGCCGAAGAACACGGCATTGCGGTGGATTTTGCTAAACAGGGCAAAAAATCGCCCTATTCCATGGATGCCAATCTGCTGCATATCTCCTACGAAGGCGGTATTCTCGAAGATCCCTGGAGCGAGCCGGAGGAGGATATGTGGCGCTGGAGCGTCGCGCCCGAGGCGGCACCGGACCGGCCCACCTATGTGGAGCTGACCTACGAAAAGGGCGATATCGTCGCCATCGACGGCCAGCCCATGACCCCGGCTAGGGTGATGGAGCACCTGAACCAGGTGGCCGGGGCCAACGGCATCGGTCGGGATGATATCGTCGAGAACCGCTACGTCGGCATGAAGTCCCGTGGCGCCTACGAGACCCCGGCAGGCACGGTGATGCTCAAGGCCCACCGCGCCATGGAGTCGCTCACCCTGGACCGCGAGGCGGGCCATCTGAAGGACGAACTGATGCCGCGCTACGCTAAGATGGTCTATAACGGCTATTGGTTTGCACCGGAACGGGAGGCCCTGCAGGCGTTGATCGATCAGACCCAGCAGGTGGTCAATGGCGTGGTGCGGGTCAAGCTGTACAAGGGCAATGTCATCATTGCCGGGCGCAAATCCGCCAGCAACAGCCTGTTCGATGAGTCCATCGCCACCTTCGAGGACGATGCCGGGGCCTACAATCAGAAGGACGCCGAGGGCTTCATCAAGCTCAACGCCCTGCGCCTGAGGGTAGCGGCGCGTCATCGCCGCTAGCGGTGAAGGTAATTGTTCGGTAATCTGACGCTGGCCAAAGCCTGGAGTCGCCATGTTTCGTAAACTATTGATCGCCAACCGAGGTGAGATCGCGGTCCGTATCATCCGCGCCTGCGCGGAGATGGGCATACGTTCCGTAGCCATCTATTCCGATGCCGACCGCTACTCGCTGCACGTCAAGAAGGCCGATGAGGCCTACAGCCTGGGGGCCGATCCCCTGGCCGGTTACCTCAATGTACACCGCATCGCCAACCTGGCCGCGTCCACCGGCTGTGATGCGGTGCATCCCGGCTACGGCTTCCTGTCCGAGAACCCGGAGCTGGCCGAGGCCTGTGAACGGCGTGGCATCGTCTTCATCGGCCCCAGCGCCGAGGTCATTCGCCGCATGGGTGACAAGACCGAGGCGCGTCAGGCCATGGTCGCCGCCGGGCTGCCGGTGACGCCGGGCTCCGAGGGCAACCTCTACGACCTGGATCAGGCCCTGGCCATGGCCAACAAGCTGGGCTACCCGATCATGCTCAAGGCCACCTCGGGCGGCGGCGGGCGCGGCATTCGCCGCTGCGACAGCCCCGAGGAGCTGCGCAACAACTACCAGCGGGTGATCTCCGAGGCCACCAAGGCCTTTGGCCGGGCCGATGTGTTCATGGAGAAGTGCGTGGTCGATCCGCGCCACATCGAGGTGCAGGTACTGGCCGACAGCCACGGTAACGCCATCCACCTGTTCGAGCGCGACTGCTCCATCCAACGGCGCAACCAGAAGCTGATCGAGATCGCTCCCTCGCCCCAGCTGGACGAGGCCCAGCGCCAATATATCGGCGGTCTGGCGGTGATGGCGGCCAAGGCGGTGGGCTACACCAACGCCGGTACCGTAGAATTTCTGCTGGACGACGATAACCGCTTCTATTTCATGGAGATGAACACGCGGGTGCAGGTGGAACATACCATCACCGAGCAGATCACCGGCATCGACATCGTCGAGGAACAGATCCGCATCGCCGCCGGCCTGCAGCTGCGCTTCAAGCAGCATGAGGTGCAGCGGCGCGGCTTCGCCATGCAGTTCCGCATCAACGCCGAAGACCCGAAGAATAATTTCCTGCCCAGCTTCGGCCGCATCTCCCGTTACTACGCCCCCGGCGGGCCGGGGGTGCGTACCGATGCCGCCATCTATACCGGCTACACCATCCCGCCCCATTACGACTCCATGCTGGCCAAGCTGATCGTCTGGGCGCTGAGCTGGGAGGACGTGGTCTCCCGCGGGGAGCGCGCCCTGCAGGACATGGGGGTGTTCGGTATCAAGACCACCATCCCCTACTACCTGGCCATACTGGCCAACCGCGAGTTCCGCGCCGCCCAGTTCAATACCGGCTTCGTCGAGGCCCACCCGGAGTTGATCGAATACTCCTGCAAGCGCCGTAAAGAAGAAATCGCCGCGGTCATCGCCGCCGCCATTGCCGCCCACGCAGGGCTGTAACACGAGGTTAAAGATATGCCAAAGGTCCAAGTCACAGACGTAGTCCTCCGCGACGCCCACCAGTCCCTGCTGGCCACCCGCATGCGCCTGGAGGACATGTTGCCGATCTGCCCCAAGCTGGATCAGGTCGGCTACTGGTCCCTGGAATGCTGGGGCGGTGCCACCTTCGACGCCTGCGTGCGCTTCCTCAAGGAAGACCCCTGGGAGCGGCTGCGCAAGCTGCGCGAGGCGCTGCCCAACACCCGCCTGCAGATGCTGCTGCGCGGCCAGAACCTGCTCGGCTACCGGCACTATTCCGATGACGTGGTTCGCCACTTCGTGCGCAAGAGCGCCGACAACGGCATGGACGTATTCCGCATCTTCGACGCCATCAACGACGTGCGCAACCTCAAGGTCTCCATCGAAGAGACCAAGAAGGTCGGCAAGCACGCCCAGGGCACCCTCTGCTACACGGTCAGCCCGGTGCACGACACCAAGGGCTATGTGACCCTGGCCAAGGAGCTGGAGGCCATGGGCTGTGACTCCCTGGCGATCAAGGACATGGCCGGCCTGCTCACCCCCTACACCACCGCCGAGCTGGTCAAGGCGCTGAAGGATTCCGTCGGCCTGCCGCTGCACCTGCACTCCCACTCCACCGCCGGGTTGTCGGAGATGTGCATGCTCAAGGCCATAGAGAATGGCTGCGAGAACATCAATACCGCCATTTCATCCCTGGGCGGGGGCACCTCTCACCCACCCACCGAAAGCATGGTGGCGGCCCTGCGCGGCACCGAGCACGACACCGGCCTGGACCTGGAGCTGTTGCAGGAAATCGGCTTCTATTTCTACGAGGTGCGCAAGAAATACCACCAGTACGAGAGCGAATATACCGGCGTGGATACCCGGGTACAGGTCAATCAGGTACCCGGCGGCATGATCTCCAACCTGGCCAATCAGCTCAAGGAACAGAATGCCCTGGACCGCATGAACGACGTGCTGATGGAGATCCCGGCGGTGCGCAAGGATCTGGGTTATCCACCCCTGGTTACCCCCACCTCGCAGATCGTCGGCACCCAGGCGGTGCTCAACGTGCTCACCGACAGGCGTTACCAGACCATCACCAACGAGGTGAAGCGCTATCTGCAGGGTGGCTATGGCAAGGCCCCGGCCGCAGTCAACCCCACCCTGCAGCAGGAGGCGGTGGCGGGCGAGGATCTGATCGAATGCCGCCCGGCCGATTTGCTGCCGCCGGAGATGGACAAGCTGCGCGAGGCCATCGGCCTGCTGGCCAAATCCGAAGAGGACGTGCTCACCTTTGCCATGTTCCCCGAGGTGGGGCGCAAGTACCTGGAAGAACGCGAGGCCGGCAGCCTGACCCCGGAGCCGCTGGAGCCGATCAAGAGCGAGGATGGCCGCGTCGCCCCTACCGAATTCAATGTCGCCCTGCACGGCGAGACCTACCACATCAAGGTCACCGGCGCGGGTCACAAGGAGGAGTCCGAGCGTCACTTCTACCTGGCCATCGACGGCGTACCCGAAGAGGTGGTGGTGGAGACCCTGGATGAATTGGTGCTGGAGGGCGGCGCCAAGGGCGCGGTGGCCCAGGCCATCTCCGGCAAGCGGCCCAAGCCGAGCAAGGAGGGCGACGTGACCACCTCCATGCCTGGTAACATCGTCGATGTGCTGGTCAAGGAAGGCGACGTGGTCAGCGCCGGCCAGGCGGTGCTGATCACCGAGGCGATGAAGATGGAGACCGAGATCCAGGCCCCCATCAGCGGCACGGTCACCGGCGTATTCGTGCAAAAGGGCGACGCGGTCAACCCCAACGAGGTGCTGGTGGAAATCCAGGCCTGATGTCAAGCGGGACGCAGAGGGCGCAAAGAAGCGCAAAGACCGCAGAGAATTTTGAGTTATCTCGGCGTACTCTGCGCTTCTTTGCGCCCTCTGCGTCCTGCGCTTAACCCATGAGAGCCTATGACGGTATCGATCGGCGCTTGACCCTGGAGGACCTGCTGCCGGATCTGGTGGCCGATGGCCTGATCCTGACCGAGCAGGCGGATGAATTGCGGCGGCTGTTTCGCGGCACCCATGCCCCCCGCGCCGAGACCCATCCCCTGGTCTGGCTGTCCGAACGTGACCTGTTCAACGCCAGCGACCCGGCCGAACCCCTGACCCTGGACCGCCTCACCCGCTGGCTGGCGCAACGCCTGCAGCTGCCCTTCTTTCATATCGATCCGCTGAAGATGGACGTGGATTCGGTCACCCGCATCATCGCGCCGGCCTATGCCGCCCGCTATCGCATACTGCCGGTGGCGGTCAGGCCCAACAAGGTCACCTTCGCCACCGCCGAGCCCTTTGAGCGGGCCTGGGAGCAGGAACTGAGCCAGGTGCTGCGGCGCGAGATCGCCCGCGTTATCGCCAACCCGCTGGAGGTGATGCGCTTTCAGGAGGAGCTGTTCGGCCTGAGCAACAGCATCCGCAAGGCCGGGCTGAACGAGGACTGGCGCCAGCTGGCCGGGGTGACCAATGTCGAGGCCCTGGTGGATCTGGGCAAGGCGGGCAAGCTGGATGCCAACGACCGCCACATCGTCAATATCGTCGATTGGCTGTTTCAATACGCCTTCGAGCAACGCGCCAGCGACATCCACCTGGAGCCACGGCGCGAGGTGGCCAATATCCGCTTCCGTATCGACGGCATGTTGCACAGCGTGTATCAGGTACCGGCGGCGATCATGGCGGCCATCACCAGCCGCATCAAAAGCCTGGGGCGCATGGACATAGTCGAAAAGCGCCGCCCCCAGGACGGCCGGGTGAAGACCCGCACCCCGGCCGGTCAGGAGGTGGAGCTGCGCCTGTCCACCATGCCCACCGCCTTTGGCGAAAAGCTGGTAATGCGTATCTTCGACCCCCAGGTGCTGGTGCGCAGCCCCGAGCAACTGGGCTTCAGCCAGGGCGACAGCCGCCTGTGGCAGGAAATGACCCGCCACAGCCACGGCATAGTGCTGGTCACCGGCCCCACCGGCTCAGGCAAGACCACCACTCTGTATTCGACGCTTAAGAGCCTGGCCCGACCCGAGGTAAATCTATGTACCATCGAAGACCCCATCGAGATGGTCGAGCCCAGCTTCAATCAGATGCAGGTGAACCATGCCATCGGCCTGGACTTCGCCAGTGGCGTGCGCACCCTGATGCGCCAGGATCCGGACATCATCATGGTGGGCGAGATCCGTGACCTGGAGACCGCCGAGATGGCCATCCAGGCCGCGCTCACCGGCCATCTGGTACTCTCCACCCTGCACACCAACGACGCCGCCTCGGCCATCACCCGATTGATGGACATAGGCGTACCGCCCTATCTGATCAACGCCACCCTCATCGGCGTGGTGGCCCAGCGCCTGCTGCGCACCCTCTGCCCCCATTGCAAGACCCCGGTGGCGGTGGATGCCGGCCACTGGCAGGACCTCACCCAGCCCTGGAAGAGCCAGGCCCCCAAGCAGGTATTCGAGCCGGTGGGCTGTCTCAAGTGCCGCGAATCCGGCTATCAGGGGCGCATCGGCATCTATGAAATGCTGCGCCTGTCCAGCGCCGTCAAGGGCCTGATCCATGCCGACTGCGGCAGCGAGGAGATCGCCCGCCAGGGCCTCAGGCAGGGCATGGAGTCCCTGCGTATCAGTGGCGTGCGCAAGGTGCTGGCCGGGCAGACCTCCATCGATGAGGTGCTGCGGGTCACCCCGGTGCAATAAATCCTTGGCTTGCCGCGAGGCATAGGGCGGGCCGCGCCCGCCGCTAAGCCGCTTGCAATGGGGCTGCACCTTGCGAGGGCGCGGCGGCCACGGGCCGCCCTATGTGCTGTCAGGTGCAGGTAAGGGCCAGTCTCTCCGATAGACTGAGGTTGGTGGGTAATCAGGTGGCTTTTTGTCATGGCCTCTAGCTCGGCTCCTAGGTATCATGCCCAGCCTTGCGCAACCCCGAAATCAATCACCCGATCCCGTCCCCACCGCAAAGGGATGCTGTTATGGAATTTCAGCTCATGCGTCTCACTACAAAACAACCGCTTTTTAGCCTATTTAGGCCTTTTGTCCAGCACCGGGGGCCATGTCCATGTTGAAAAAGATCAAGGTCGAACAGCTGGTGATGGGCATGTTCATCAAGGAGTTCTGCGGCTCCTGGATGGAACACCCCTTCTGGCGCACCCGTTTTCTGCTGAAAAACCCGGCGGATCTCAAGAGTATCCGCGCCAGCAGCATCAAGGAGCTGTGGATCGACACCGACAAGGGCCTGGACCTGCCCGAGGGGACCGTCGAGATGGGTCAGGCCGAGAGTGAGGCGGAGGTGGATCGGGCCCTGAATGAGGCGGCGCAGAGCGGCCGCACCCTGGAGAAGGTCTCGGTCAGCGAGGAGCTAAAGCAGGCCGCCAAGATCTGCGCCCGCTCCAAGGAGGCGGTCACCTCCATGTTCGCCGAGGCACGCATGGGCAAGGCGGTGGACACCAACACGGCGCGCAGCCTGGTGGAGGAGATCTCCGCCTCGGTCACGCGCAACGCCGCCGCCCTGCTCAGCCTGGCGCGGCTGAAGACCGCCGATGACTACACCTACATGCACTCGGTGGCGGTCTGCGCCCTGATGATGGCCCTGGCCCGTCAGCTGGACCTGGACCCGGAGCAGACGCGTCAGGCCGGCATGGCCGGGCTGATGCACGACCTGGGCAAGGCGCTGATGCCGATGGAGGTGCTGAACAAGCCGGGCAAACTGACCGATGCCGAGTTTGCCATCATCAAGAGTCACCCCGCCGAGGGCCACAAGATGCTGCTGCAGGCCGCTGAGCCTGTGGATCCGGTGGTACTGGATGTCTGCCTGCACCACCATGAAAAGACTAATGGCTCAGGCTACCCCAAGGGGCTCAAGGACGAGCAGATCAGCCTGTTCGCCAAGATGGGCGCGGTCTGTGATGTGTATGACGCGATCACCTCCAACCGCCCCTACAAGGCCGGCTGGGACCCGGCGGAGTCAATCCGCAAGATGGCCGAATGGGCCGATGGCCATTTCGATCAGCGCATCTTCCAGGCCTTCGTCAAAAGCCTGGGCATCTATCCCACCGGCTCACTGGTCAAGCTGGCCTCGGGCAAGCTGGGTGTGGTGCTGGAGCAGTCCAAGCAGTCCCTGCTCAAGCCCCAGGTCAAGGTGTTCTACTCCACCAAGACCCGCGCCCGCATCGCCCCCAAGGTGGTGGACCTGTCCGCCTCCGGCTGCGACGACAGCATTGTCAGCCGGGAAGACCCGTCCGCATGGAAATTCCCCGATCTGGACGAGCTGTGGTCGGGCATTCCCCGCCCCTGATCCCGATTGTTTGCACGGCATGGACCGTGCCGTGCCCGCGTCTGCCGGTACTCAATGGGCCTCATCCCAGTTGGCACCCCTGCCTATATCCACCAGCAGGGGCACGGACAGCTCAGCGGCACCCTGCATGAGCTGACGGACCTTCTGGCTGGCCGGGTCGAGATAGTCCTCGCGTACCTCGAACACCAGCTCGTCGTGGACCTGCATCAGCAGCCGCAGCGGTGGTTGCTCGCTCTGAATCCAGGCATCCACCGCCAGCATGGCGCGTTTGATGATGTCCGCCGCGCTGCCCTGCATGGGGGCGTTGATGGCGGTGCGCTCGGCAGCGGCGCGGCGGTTGCCGTTGCGGGCGTTGATCTCTGGCAGATAGAGGCGGCGGCCGAACAGGGTCTCGACATAGCCCTGCCGGTGGGCCTGATCACGGGTGCGGTCCATGAAGGCCTTGACGCCGGGGTAGCGCTGGAAATAGAGATCGACATAGTCCTGCGCCGCAGACCGCTCTATGCCCAGCTGCCTGGCCAAGCCGAAGGCGGACATGCCGTAGATCAGACCGAAGTTGATCGCCTTGGCGTTACGCCGCTGCTCCGGGGTAACGGCACTCAAATCGCCATCGGCGAAGACCTCGGCGGCGGTGGCGCGATGCACATCGGCACCCTGGGCGAAGGCGGTCAGCAGGCTGTCATCAGCAGACAGATGGGCCATGATGCGTAGCTCGATTTGCGAGTAGTCCGCCGCCAGCATGACAAAGCCCGGCTCGGGGATGAAGGCCTGGCGGATGCGCCGGCCCGCCTCGCTGCGGATGGGGATGTTCTGCAGGTTGGGGTCGGATGAGCTGAGCCGCCCGGTGGCGGCCACCGCCTGGTGGTAGGAGGTGTGTACCCGGCCGGTGTGCGGGTCGATCATCTGCGGCAGCTTGTCGGTGTAGGTGGATTTGAGCTTGCTCAAGGCCCGGTGGCGTAAGATCAGGCGGGGCAGTTCGTGGCCTTCGTCTGCCAACTCCTCCAGCACGGATTCGGCGGTAGAGGGCGCGCCCTTGGGGGTCTTGGCCTTGACCGGCAGGCCCAGCTGGTCGAAGAAGATCTCGCCGATCTGCTTGGGCGAGCCCAGGTTGAAGGGGCGTCCGGCCACCTGATAGGCCTGCCGTTCCAGCTCGGCCAGCTGACCGGCCAGCTCACCGCTCTGCTGGCGCAGCATGGCGGCATCGATGCGCACGCCGCTGCGCTCGATGCGTGAGAGTACCGCCGCCAAGGGTATTTCCAGATCTTGATAAAGCCGTTGCAGGCCAGGCTCGGCCTGCAATCGGGGCCAGAGCATCTGATGCAGGCGCAGGCAGATGTCGGCATCCTCGGCGGCGTAGGGTCCGGCCTGTTCCAGGGGGATCTGGTCGAAGCCCAGCTGCTTGCTGCCCTTGCCGGCGATGTCCTCGAATGTGATCGTTTTCAGCCCCAGATAACGCTGCGCCAGGCTGTCCATGTCGTGGCGGTTGGCGGCATCCAGCACATAGGATTGCAGCATGGAGTCATGCGCCACGCCCTCCAGCTGGATCCGATAATTGGCCAGCACGCTCATGTCGTACTTGAGGTTCTGCATCACCTTGGGCCGGGCCGGGTCTTGCAGCAGGGGCTTGAGCTGGTCCAGCACGGCGGCGCGATCCAGCTGCTGCGGGCTGCCCGGGGCGGTATGGGCCAGGGGCACATAGGCCGCCTCGCCGGGGTGGATGGCGAAGCTCAGGCCCACCAGTTCGGCCTGCATGGGGTTGAGACTGGTGGTCTCTGTGTCCAGGGCAAACAGCTCGGCCTGGCGCAGGCGCTCGATCCAGGTATCGAGCTTGGCCTGATCGAGAATGATCTGGTATTGACACTCGATGGGTGCCGCAGTTGCCGATGGGGCCTGGACCCCGCCGCCTTCCTCCCGCTCCAGCCAGGCCAGCAGCTGACGTGCCTCCATGCGCTCATAGTGTTGGCGCAACAGGGCCCGATCCGGCGGCTGCACCACTAGTTCGGCAGGCCCCAGGGGCAATTCCACGTCCAGCTTGATGCAGGTAAGCTGGCGCGACAGGGGCAGAAACCCCAGCGAGGCGCGCAGGCTTTCGCCGATCTTGCCCTTGATCTCATCGGCATGATTCATGAGGTTGTCCAGGGTCTGATACTGCTCCAGCCACTTGGCGGCGGTCTTGGGACCGCACTTGGGTACGCCGGGGATGTTGTCGCTGCTGTCGCCGGTGAGGGCGAGAAAATCGATGATCTGCTCCGGCCGCACGCCGAACTTGGCCATCACGCCAGCGGGATCCAGCAGGCGGTCATTCATGGTGTCGATCAGGGTCACCCGCTCGCTCACCAGCTGGGCCATGTCCTTGTCGCCGGTGGAGATCAGCACCGGCCCCTCGGCTTGCAGCGCCAGGGTGCCGATGACATCGTCCGCCTCCACCCCTTCAATCAGCAGCAACGGCAGCCCCATGGCCTGCACCAGTTGATGCAGGGGCCTTATCTGTACCCTAAGCTCCTCCGGCGTCGGCGGCCGGTGCGCCTTGTACTGGTCGTAGAGCGTATCGCGAAAGGTCGGTCCTGGGGCATCGAACACCACCGCCATGCGGCTGGGACGGTACTCCTGCAGCAACTTGCGCAGCATGTTGGCCACGCCAACGATGGCACCAGTGGGCTCGCCCTGGCTGTTGGTCAGCGGCGGCAGGGCGTGGTAGGCGCGAAACAGGTAGGAGGAGCCATCCACCAGGATCAGGGGGCTATCAGAGGGCATAGGGTTCTTGTCCATTGCGCCAGCAAAGGCGCTGAGTTGGCAAAGGCGGGGTACTGGCGTGAAGAATAACCGATAACCCGAAAAAGGGCATTTGGGAATTACGGGAATTACGGTGACACCTTACCATTTACACTAATTGTCTTACGCTAACATCAAGCCATCGCATGACTTTCCAGAATCATTGTTCCAGGCGTTCCCCACCACGTAACTCAGCGTGGCAACAGTCGTCAGCCAGTGTTCCTTGAAGAGGGTGACTACGCCCTTAACAAGGATTGGCTATCGGTGTCCTGTCAGGAGAATGGGGTGGCGGTATGGTCTTAGTGTCTGACGCCCAACCACGTCCACCTGATTCTGGTTGCTTCAGACGAAATCGGTTTATCTCGGGCAGTCGGGGAAACGCATCGCCGTTACAGCGCCTATATCAATGCACAGTGTAATTGGTAAGGTGACACCGTAATTCGGAGGTCAATTCATGAATATCGCGGTTCTCGTCGAAAAACTTCAGGGTCTGCCCGCAGAAAAGCAGGTAGAAGTCTTTGACTTCGTTGATTATCTCGCGAGCCGGTTTACCCCATCGGCAGCACTGACTCAGACCGACTGGCCTGAGGGCGATTTTTCAACGCTGTCACTCAGCCAGGCCATGCGCGGCATGGAGGAAGAAGCCGAGCTTTATAGCCTGGCGGATATCAAGGAGCCTTGGTCGTGAAACAGCCTGGCTATTCACGCTGAACTTTGGCCATCTGAAGTGGTATGAAATTTAAAAGCCACGAAGGGTTCAGATGTATTCCATCCCCGTTAGCTGTATCCCTGAGAGCAGAATGGCGACATCGGGCTGGTGGATCCCCAATCCTGCTACTGTGGCTAGAAAATCGGCCTGACTGTAATTGGCCGTTGTGCCGTTCATGTAGCCCACCAGCAGGTCGGTGGTGGCCTGATCGGCCGGGTTACCGATGAGGTTCAGGTAGGCCATTTTTGCTATGGCCTCGTTGCTTGCAGCACCGGCCAGGCTGGTTACCAGGCCGCTATTGATCGCCTCCTGGAACAGGCTGCTGAGACTGTGGCCCTGATCGAAGAAGCCGAGAATGAGCCCACGGGTGGCGGTATCGGTGATGGTGCTGGGGGCCAAAACGTTGATGAACTCCAGGGCCATGCCGGCGTTCTCGTTGGCCGCCAAGTCGAAAGCACGGTTTTGATCGGCAAAATAGAGCCGTTCTACCCCGGACAGGCTGTCGTTGCCCTGAGGCCCGGTGATACTCAAACTACCCTGTGCCCTGTTCAGTTCATACAGGTCGAAGGCAAGGGCGGACTGCAGGCTGTCAATGCCCTCGTCTCCCCTGAAAACCTCATCTGCCGTGGTATTGATCCACTTGTCGTTTGCAGATGTACCCAGGCGCTCGTTGTCACGGGATATGTCCCGTACCGGGCGCACATGGTTTTCGATTCGAATGACATCCCCCTGTGGTCCGAAACCGTAGGGGTAATCCGCTGCATTACCGGTTTTGGGGTCACTGCGCTGCGCCCCTGCACCGTGCACGTCCATCAGCTCATAGCCCGTTGTACTCGGGATGTTCATCCAGCCCAATGCCCGGCCAAAGGAGAGATAAACCGCATGATCCCCGGCCCCGTTTTCTACATGGGTCGTTCCTGTCCAGTAAAAGGGGTAATCCAATGCGCCGCCTTCGTTGCTGATCGTGCTGCTGGTGAACAGGGGGTCAATGGCAGCCGTGCCGGTGACATCCGGTGCCCTGTTGTAATCAACCAGGCTCTGCAACTCCTTGGCATTGGGTAAGCGCCAGTCGTCATGGCCGCCGTATTCAAGACCCTCGGCCCAGGCCAGGGCCTCTTGCCAGGTCATGGCCTGGCCACTGTCTGCCTGCAGCCACATGAGCCCAGTCGCTTGGTCAGAGATGGTGCCATCCTTGTTGTCAATCAAGGCATTCTCGGCATAGTCAGTGTTGCCCCGGACATAGCGAACATAGCGCTCCATGGCCAGGCCGCCATCGCTGCCATTGGGGTAACCCTTGATGCGACCGTCAGCGAAATTGACGCCAAAGGTGGTGGCTGCATCCAAGATGGTGGTGGATAGGTATTCGGTGGACGACCAGTATTGGGCATCGATGAACCTGTTGCCGATCACATCCCCGTACTCGAAGGTAAAGTAGTCGGTATCCAGGTAGGGTGAAGAGTCGGCAAGGGAGGTGCCGGTGAATCCACTGAAATCCATCAGGGAATAGAGTTCTTTGATGCTGGGTAAACGCCAGTCCGAGTAACCGGCCAATGACAGGCCTTGCGCCCCATTTTTGGCCTCAGTGTAGGTTATTTGACTGAGGGGTATCTGCTGCCAGGTAAGCCCGGTATTCAGATCGGTGACAGTGCCATCACCATTGTCCCAATAGGCCGGTTGCAGGCCCTGGTAATGGGCGTCCTGACCAAAGAAGGCCGCACCTGGCGTGGGTGCTTGAATGACATTGCTGGCGTCATAGTAAGAACTCTGACCGGTATCAACTATAGGATAGGTCTGGCCCATGGGTACATCTCAAGTAAGGAAAGAAAACCATAAAGAAGCCCAGTATCAATGGGGTTAACTTATCGAAGTGGACGGCGGCGAATGGGCTCAGGCCTTGGCGCGGGTGAAGCTGGCGGGGTTGTGTTCGGTGTAGCCCTTTTTGCCATAAGTGCGCGGCTTGTCTTCCGGTGGGGTGGCCAGGTCCAGGGCTATTTGCGTGCGCTGCTGGCTGAGTTGGATCATGCTGCCGTTGATCTCGTTCTGCCGATCCAGTTCCCCGGCCAAGTCCACCAGCCTGCGCCAGGCGGGCAGGGCCGGGGCGGCCCGTTGCTGGATAAAGGCATGGATGCGTTCCACTTCTTGCTCAGGACAGCCGACTGAGTGCAGGTATTCGGCGCGCCGATTGGCGTGTTGCGCCATCTGCTCCAGCAATTCCACCTTGCGCGCCACCGCCTGTTCCAGGGCCTCGGCAGAGAATTGACGCAATGCCTCCTGCTCCTGTCGGAGACAGCCCAGCAGGTCCTCGGCCGTTTGGATCTCGGCCTGGATCAGTGTGGCAAAGGCATTGGTGCTGGCGTGCATCACTTGCTGTTGAGCAGGCCTTCCATACCCAGCATTTTTTCGGCGATCTTGTCGGCATCAAAGGGGTAGTCACCCTTCTGCAGGGCGTCCCTGATGGCCTCGATCTTGCTGCGGTCAATGCCTTCGGACTGGGCGACGCTGTTTTCCAGCTTGGCCATATCCACTCCAGCGGAGCTGATTTTTACCGAGTCACCAGCCGCGGCAGAGGTGCCGCCGGTCTGACCCGGTGCATCCTTTTTGGCCTCGGCGGCCTGTTTGTCGTTGGTTGTGCCCGTCACTACAGAGGGCGGTAAGCCTTGGATCTTCATAATGCTACCTGCGTATGCTGCCTGCGAAAATGGGGGTTTCCCAATCACTGTTTCGGCCGATATGGCGGGAACTTTAACATTTTTTTCAAGCCACCTGGCCGATCATCGGATTTAGGGATAAAAGGCTTTCTAAACAATGGCTTGTTATTGGACCTCGACCACCCCAGAGGCGCGGATGATGCCCTCCACGGTGCGTTCCGAGCTGAGATTTTTCACCGCTACCCGCTCGCCAATGCCGCCCTGACCCATGGCCTTGCCCTTCATGCGCACCTCCAGGCCCGCCAGGCGGCTGATCAGGGTGACCCGGCTGCCGTATTTTACGGCCTTGGGGACGATAAGCATACCATTGTTGAGCACATCGCCGGCCTTGATGTTACGCCGCAGGCGTTTGCCCAGGGCGTCGGCCGGGCGGGTCAGATAATTGTTGTAGAGCTTGTCGCTGTTGACCGGTTTCAATTTCAGATCGGCGGCCTGCACCAGGCTGTTACGGGCCAGCGGACGGGCGGCCACGACCACCGGCAGATCCACGCTGACCTGGGCGCTGACGTACAGCGACCAGGGCTTGCTGCCCTCGCAGCTTACCCCCACCGAGGTACGGCCGAGGGCGCGAAAGCTGGGCGGGTCGAAGGTCTGCAGGGGTTGATCGCATTGCTCCAGGCTCAGGCGGCGATCCAGCGGGTTGATCTGGATCTCCGGTTTGGCCTCAATCTCATCCAGGCGCTGCTCGATGTGTCCGTGCACGGCCTGATAAATGCTTGCATGGGACTGATCGGCAGCCAGGCCGGCCGTAGCAGGCAGCAGGGCAAGCAGCAGGGGCAGGGTCGGCAAAAGGGGGGATGTTTTCGCCATAAGTTTGACACCTCATTGGTTGGTTTTGGTCCATCTGCCGAATGATTCGCAATTTATGTGCCGATGGCGTGACAAGCCGCGTCAATTGGGTATGATTGAGGCGGCTCCATTTTCTTTCCAATCGGCCGCTAAGCTATCCAAGCCAGAGCGTTATCTGAAGCAGATTGATCTGGAACACCCACTATAACGATGAGGAGTCACAAGCCTTGACCAGTATCCTTGATGGTGTTGACCTGCGCACCCAGTTGGCAGGTGCCAATCGCCTGGAGTTGCTGTTGTTTCGCCTCAGTGGCAAGCAGCTGTTCGGCATCAACGTATTCAAGGTGCAGGAGGTGATCCAATGCCCGCCCCTGACCAAGATACCCAAGGCCAACCCGGTGGTGCGCGGCATCGCCAACATGCGCGGCAAGACCATCAGCGTGATGGACCTGTCCATGGCCATCGGCAGCGTGCCCCTGGACGATATCGACAACCGCTTCGTCATCGTCACCGAATACAACTGCAACACTCAGGGCTTCATGGTGGGCTCGGTGGACCGCATCATCAATATGAACTGGGAGGACATCAAGCCGCCGCCCAAGGGTGCCGCCGCCAGCAGCTACATGACCGCCGTGACCCAGGTGGACAAGGAGCTGGTGGAGATCATCGACGTGGAAAAGGTCATGTCCGAGGTACTCGGTGCCTCCGAGCTGATCGACAGCCAATCCCTGCTGGAGGGGCTGGACAGCTCCAAGCAGCACATCCTGGTGGTGGACGACTCGGTGGTGGCGCGGCATCAGGTCACCTCGGTGCTGGACCAGCTCGGCGTGACCTATACCGAATGCCGCAACGGCCGCGAGGCCCTGGATCAACTGCGCCTCTGGGCCAGCGAGGGGCGCGACCTGCTGCCCTGGCTGGCGCTGGTCATCTCCGACATCGAGATGCCCTCGATGGACGGCTACTCCCTCACCTCGGCGATCCGCAAGGAGCCGGGCATGGAGAGCCTCTATGTGATCCTGCACAGCTCGCTCAGCGGCGTATTCAATGAGTCTATGACCAGCAAGGTGGGGGCCAACCAGTTCCTGCCCAAGTACGAGCCCAACGTCCTGGCTAAGGCGGTGAGTGACCGCCTCAGGGTCCATCAGCAAGAGCATGGGCTGGATGACTGAGCGTTATGGCTACACGGCGCAGCCCAGGTTGCAGCCGCAGGATTACCGGGACCTGTGCGATTTCTTCCTCAAGGCCAGCGGTATCGTCCTGGGCGAAGGCAAGGAGTACCTGGTCTCCAGCCGTCTGGGCCGGGTACTGCGCGAGCAGGGGCTGGACAGCTTTGCCGAGCTGCTGCGGGAACTCAAGGGCAGCCGCAACCCGCGCCTGCGCACGGCGGTGCTGGATGCCATTACCACCAACGAGACCTTCTGGTTTCGCGACATGGCCCACTTCAACCTGCTCACTCAGACCATATTGCCGGAGCGGGCTACCGAGCCTGGTGCCTTCCGCGTCTGGTCGGCGGCCTGCTCCTCCGGTCAGGAGCCCTATTCCCTGAGCATGGTGGGCAGCGACTTCCGCAAGAAAAACCCAGGCTACCGGCGCAACCTGGAGATCACCGCCACCGATCTGTCCGAACAGGTGCTGGCGGAGGCGGCCAAGGGCCTCTACTGCGGCCTGTCCACGGTGCGCGGCATCACCCCGGAGCAGCGCAGGCGTTATTTCATCCCCCGTGGTGACTGCTTTGAGGTGGACCCCGAGCTGCGCCGGGTGATCAGCTTCCGTAAGCAGAACCTGATGGAGAGCTTCGCCGGTCTGGGCCGGTTTGATGTCATCTTCTGCCGCAACGTGCTCATCTACTTCTCCGCCACCACCAAGGCCGATGTCATCGCCCGCATGGCCCAATCCCTCAAGCCCAAGGGCTATCTGCTGCTCGGCTCCACCGAATCCCTGAGCGACCCCAAGGGCCGGTTTGAGATGATCACCGGCCAAGGCGGCATCGCCTATCGCCTGAAGTAGAAACAGCCTCAACCATCCACAGAACCCTTTCTTCCCCAAGCGGCAACAGCTTGCCGTTTGCCGCAGCCTTGTAGCCCGGATGAAGCGAAGCGGAATCCGGGGTTGCTTCCAGCCATCAGCCTTCAGTCCCGAGTCCCAAAAACTTGGCACGTCTCCTGCTTTAGTCTTGGCAGACCAACAGCAGATGACGGTAAACCGCCATGAACATCGACAACTTTATGGGCATCCACGAGCAGGCGTTGCGGGTGCGTGACTATCGCTCTGAATTGCTCGCGGCCAATCTGGCCAATGCCGACACCCCCGGCTACAAGGCGCGGGATATCGACTTCAAGCAAATACTCAGCCAAGAGGCGGGTCAGCAACAGGGCCTGGCCACCACCCATCAGCGCCATATTCCCCTGAGTCAGGGCACGGTTTCCACCAATCAGGTGGGCTACCGCATCCCCGAGCAGCCCTCCCTGGACGGCAACACGGTCAACACCGAGCGTGAACAGGTGGAGTTCGCCTCCAACAGCCTGCGCTATCAGGCCAGCCTGGAGTTCGTCAACGGCAAGATCAAGGGCCTGTTGCGCTCGTTCAAGGGCCAATAGGCCACTAAGGTAGGAGGATCAATCCCATGTTCAAGGTATTCGACGTAGCGGCCAGCGGCATGTCGGCGCAGAACCAGCGCCTAAATCTGGTGGCCAGCAACATGGCCAATGCCGATGCGGTGAGCAGCAGCATGGATCAGACCTACCGCAGTCGGCAGCCGTTTTTTCGTACCCTGGAGAACCAGTTCAATCCGGAAGACCCCACGGTAGGGGTGAAGATGGCCGGGGTGGTGGAAAGCCAGGCGCCCCTAGTGCAGGAATACAGCCCTAACCATCCCATGGCCAATGCCGATGGTTATATCTTTCGGCCCAACGTCAACATAGTGGAAGAGATGGCCAACATGATCAGCGCCTCGCGCTCCTACCAAAGCAACATCGAGGTAGTGAACTCGGCCAAGGCCATGGCCACCAAGACCCTGCAGATGGGTAAAGGGTAAAAAAGCTTAGATCAGGATTTAGATAAAAATAGGTCCGCCAATGAACGCCAATGAACACAAATTATATCAAGCACGCCAGGGCATAGGGCGGGCCGCGCCCGCCGCCAAGCCCAAGGGTGTAGGAGCGGCCTTGGCCGCGAAGGCTGTCGGAATCGCGGGCAAGCCCGCTCCCACCGCCAAGGCCAAGGATGTAGGAGCGGCCTTGGCCGCGAAGGCTGTCGGAATCGCGGGCAAGCCCGCTCCCACCGGTAGGCCCAAGGGTGTAGGAGCGGCCTTGGCCGCGAAGGCTGTCGGAGTCGCGGGCAAGCCCGCTCCCACCGCCAAGGCCAAGGATGTAGGAGCGGCCTTGGCCGCGAAGGCTTTAAACATCCGCGTTTATTCGCGTTCATTTGCGGACCCCAAATTTTAACCAGGTAAGAGACCATGACAGCCATAACAGACAGCTCCAGCCTTGAGGCCCTTGGCCTGCGCACCAACGACCAGCTCAAGGCGTTGGAGAAGGAGGACAAGGATGAGATGGGGATGGACACCTTTCTCAACCTGATGACCGCCCAGATGCAGAATCAGGACCCGCTCAACCCCCAGGACAGCAATGAATTCCTCAGTCAGATGGCGCAGTTCACTGCGGTCGAGGGGATGGTCACCCTGAACGAAAACTTTGATGCCCTGGCCAACTCACTCACCTCCAGCCAGGCCCTGCAGGCCGGCGGGCTGGTGGGCCGCAGCGTGCTCACCGAGGGCAATCAGGCCTACTTCAGCCCGGACACCGGCCTGGAGGGCGAGCTGCAACTGGACTCCAGCACGCAGAATCTGCAGGTGCGTCTGTTTGACTCCGCTGGCGGCCTGGTCAAGTCCCTGGACCTGGGCACCCAGCCCGAAGGCCCCCTGACCTTCAGCTGGGATGGCAGCCTGGATGCCGGTGGTCAGGCCCCTGAGGGCATCTACCGGATAGAAGCGGATTATCTGGACGGCGACGGCCGGACACCGGTCAGCACCCTGGTCCCGTCCCGGGTGGAGAGCGTGGTGGTGGGCAAGAACAACGAAGAGCTGGTGCTTAATCTCACCGGCATGGGCAGCGTGCCCTTCAGCAGCGTTTCACGCATTCAGTAGATTCAGTTGATAGATTAAAGATCAGGAGAACAGAGATGTCTTACGCAATTGCCGTCAGTGGCCTGTATGCCGCCCAAACGGACCTGGACGCCACTTCACACAACATAGCCAACTCCAGCACCGTGGGCTTCAAGGAGGGCCGCGCCGAGTTTGCCGATGTCTATGCCAACACCATCGGCGAGGTCGAGGGCCAGTCCACCGGCCGCGGGGTCAAGGTAACCGGCGTGACCCAGCAGTTCACCCAGGGTACCGTAGAGTTCACCGGCAACAGCCTGGACCTGGCGATGAATGGCGAGGGTTTTTTCATCACCAAATCGCCCAACGACGAGATCTACTACACCCGCGCCGGTCAGTTCTCCGTGGATAAGGACGGCTATGTGGTCAACCATGCCGAGCGCCGGGTGCAGGTGTTGCCGGTGAAGGGAACCACGGACCCCTTTGATATTCCCAATGTGGAGTTCGTCGATTCGGCGGCCCCCGAGGCCTTGGATGACCTGAAGCTGCCGCCGGACCAGGGGGAGCCCAATGCTACCGAGGATGTATCCTTGGCGATCAATCTGGATTCTACAGAGACTATCCCAGCGCTAGCCTTTGATGTAAGTGATCCAGATACCTATAATAGCTCGACATCAATGAATTTTTACGATTCACAGGGTAATTCACATATTGCCAATTATTATTTCGTCAAGACAGCAGATAATGAGTGGAATGCCCATGTGCAGGTAGATGAGGGTGATGGTACTTTTACCGATACCGCAAACTCGCCCATTGCCCTGACATTTGATTCAAGTGGCAAGCTTGCTACTGTTGGCGGTACAGCAGTAGATCCTACCGATCCCACTACATACCAGTCTTCTGAATTAGTAACCCTTAGTAACGGAACTAACATTGGGGCATACGATAGTACAGCAAATAGCTATAATGATACTGTTGTGCTGGATTTTTCATCCTTGACCCAATATGGCAGCCCCTTCAGTGTCAATAATCTGTCTCAGGATGGCTATACCGTGGGCCGCCTCAACGGTATCGACGTGGAGCCAGACGGTGGCGTCTATGCCCGTTACACCAACGGTCAGTCCATGGCCATGGGTAAGATTGCCCTGGCCAACTTCAACAACCCCCAGGGCCTGAGCAAGGCCGGTGATACCGCCTGGCAGTACTCGGCGGCGGCCGGCGAGCCGCAGGTCGGCGGCCCCCTGACCTCGGACTTCGGCAGCGTGCAGTCGGGTGCTACCGAGTCCTCCAACACCGATCTGGCCAGCCAGCTGGTGAAGCTGATCATCGCCCAGCGCAACTACCAGGCCAACGCCCAGGTCATCACCACCAACAAGACCCTGACCCAGACCATTCTGAATATCTAGTAATAGGGTATTTTCTCGTTCCCACGCGCTGCGTGGGAACGAGTGAAACTCGGCGCTCTCTGCGCTTCTTTGCGCCCTCTGCGTCCCTAATATAGAGGAGCTAATTGACCATGGACCGTATGCTGTATGTCGCCATGAGCGGCGCCAAAGAGACCATGCTGGCCCAGTCGGCCAACAACAACAACCTGGCCAATGCCTCCACCACGGGCTTTCGCGCCGACCTGCAGCAGTTTCGCAGCATGCCGGTGTTTGGCAACGGTCACCCCACCCGGGTCTATGCCATGAGCGAGCGCCCGGCCACCGACTTTACCGCCGGGCCACTGATCCAGACCGGCCATGACCTGGACGTGGCGATCAATGGCAACGGCTGGATCGCGGTGCAGGCCAAAGACGGCACCGAGGCCTATACCCGAGCCGGTGATTTTCGTACCGATGCCAACGGCATGCTGACCACGGGCACCGGCCTGCCGGTGATGGGCGATGGCGGCCCGATTGCCATCCCCCCGGCGGACAAGGTGATCATCGCCGCCGATGGCACCATCTCCATCCGCCCCCCCGGTGCCAACCCCAATGAACTGGCCGTGGTGGAGCGCATCAAGCTGGTCAACCCCGACCTGCAGCAGATGAAAAAGGGCAACGATGGCCTGATCCGCAACAACGACGGTGAACCGGCCGAGGCCGATGCCAATGTGCGTCTGGTGCAGGGGGCGATCGAGGGCAGCAACGTCAATCCCGCCGAGGCCCTGGTGGATATGATCGAGCTCTCCCGCCGTTTCGAGCTGCAGGTGAAGATGATGAAGACCGCCGACGACAACGCCGAGCGCTCCGCCGCCATCATGCGTGCCACATAGGGCGGCCCTTGGCCGCCGTGTCCCTGGCCCTGTGGCCTGGCGGCGGGCACGGCCCGCCCTATGTTCATCCCCCCCCTTATTCTGTCCCAGCGCCGTCAACCCTCTGTCATCTGTCCCCTGTTTCACTGCACCCCAAAGGGGTCTTCGGCCTTGTGGTCCTGGTCTGGACCCTTGGCGTCGGTTTCGTCCTGGCCATAGCGGCGGATCTGGGGGTTGTCCCAGGGGCCGTTGAGCAGGTAGCGCACCCGGCTGATCTTGTTCAGCTCCTTGCCGATCACCTGGTTGGCCAGAAACAGGGCCGCGCCCACCACCGGGCCGCCGACGAGGGTGCCGGCGGTGGCCAGGGTGCCGGTGATGTCGGGGATCACCTCGATCATCTGATCCAGCTCCTTGCTTTGCAGGTGGGTGCGGCCGTAGAGATTGATCACCCCGGTGGGGGCCTCGATGGACAGGTTGTTGGTGTCGGCCACGCCGTCATGCAGGACAAAGCGGCCGCTGATACGGTCAAAACCAAAGCCCTTGCCCAGCAGGTCGCTGAAGTCCAGGCTCAGGCGGCGCTGCAGGGCACCCAGGTTGAGCAGGCCAAATACCCGCCCGGCACCGGGCTCCAGCTCGATGATGCTGCCCTTGTCCAGGTCCAGCTCCAGCTCGCCGTCCAGCTCCCGGTTGGCGATATCCAGCGGCGAACCGGACCAGCTCAGGTTGCCGGCGATGCGCCCCGGTGCCCGGTGCAGGTCGGCCACGTCGTCCAGTACCCGCTGCAGGCGGCCCATGTCGCTGGCCTCCAGCTTGAACATGGCGCTGCATTGGGGCACCTGCTTGGCCTTCTGCCGCCATTGGCCGCGCAGATTGAGCTTGAACCAGTCGGATTCGATCTTCAGCCGACTGAAGTCCAGGCCTTCGCCCGTCTGCTGGCTGTGCAGCTCCAGCCGCCCCAGGTTGTGGCCGTTGAGCAGCAGTTGCTCACTGCTCAGGCGCAGGCCCGGCAGTCGGGCGGGGTCCAGGCGGCTGGGCGGTTTGGGCTGGTACGGCTGGTCATCGGCGCTGAGGTTGAAGGCCAGTTGCTTGAGCCTGAGCTCGATCGGCCCGGCCTTGAGATCGGCGGGCAGGCGCAGCTGGCCCTGCAACTGGGGGCTGTTCAGCTGTGCCGCCCAGCCCTGGGCCTGGGCGCCGCCCTGGATGCTCAGTTCATTCAAGCGAAAGCCGAACAGCTCAAGCTGGCCGAGCCGCAGATTGACCTGGGGCAGGGGGAGCCGCAGGTCGCTGGCTGGGCCCTTGTTCAGCAGTTCGATCCAGGGATCGAGCTGTAACCTGGGCAGTTGCCCCTGGACCATCAGCCCCTTGGCCGCGGGCGGCTTGGCCGCAGCGCCGCCCAGTTGGATGCTGCCGCTGTGTAGCTGACCGTCCGCCAGCAACAGCTGGGCCTGGAGCCGGTCACCCCAGCGCAGCCGGGCCGGCAGGGGTGTCTGGGCCAGCTCCAGATGCAGCTCCAGCGGCATCTTCTGCTTGGCGGTCTTGCCCAGAGGGGCGGGCAGATCGAGCTTGACCCCTTGCAGATCGGAGCTGAGTTGCAGGCTCACCGCTGCCGGTTTGTCCTGGCCTTCTGCTGGATGAGGGACTTGCAGCAGCAGGTGCCAGTCGCTGTGGCCGGAGGCAAACGGCAGGGCCTGGCCCAGGCGCTGCTGGCTCAGCTGCGCCGGGTCGAAGCGGCCCAGGGCCAGGATCTCGGTGCGGCGCGGCCCCTGCCGCGCTGGCTTGATCTGCAGGCGGATGGCGCTGCCCAGGGTCTCGGCCTGCAGCCCCTCGGCCCTCACCCCCTGATCATCAAATTCCAGCTCGCCGCGCAGCCGCGCCAGGCGCAGGTCCCAGCGGGCCAGCTCCAGGCTGTTGTCGAGAAAATGCAGCCGCCCCTGCACCTGGATCTCATCCGGGTCTTCTTTGCGCAGGGGTACGCGCAGGCCAATGGCCAGGCGGACATCGCCCTCGGCGCTGACCCCTTCGGTCAGGCCGCCGAAGCGCCGGGCCAGGGGGGTTTCCCGCAGCACCCGCAGCTCATCCGATAGCGGCCCCTGTACCTCGCCCTTCAGCTCCAGGGCGGTGACCGGGAACAGGCGGTCAATACGCACCTGGGCCTGGAGCACCCGGCTGGCGGAGATCTCCGCCTCCTGCAGCTGGGCGCTGAAGCTGTTGTTGGCAAAGCGCAGGCCGATGCGGGCCCTCTCCAGCCGGGGCCAGCCGGTTTGGTAATCCAGGGTCACCGCCTGGGTGTCGAGGCGGGCATCGAAGTGCCCGCTGCGGCGCTGGTCGAAGGGGAAATCCCGCAGCGGGCCGAGAAACACCGCCTCGCCACTATGGATGCGCCCCGCCACCAGGGCGCGGTCCAGCCAGCGCACCACCTTGGGGTTCATGATGCCCACCGGCAGATACTGGTGCACATAGGCCACATCGCCCTGTTCCAGGCGGCTGTGCAGGTCCAGGTGGGCCTGGCCCTGGTCGGGGATGCTCAGGCTGAAGCGGGTGCCGGTCTTGAAGTCCGGCGTGTTCAGGCGCAGGTCCTGGCTGCCGAGCTGCCAGCCCTGGGGGTGGCGCTGCCAATGGACCTCGCCCAGTAGGCGGGCCAGGCGCATGGGCTGGGAGAAGAGGTCGTTGGCGAAGGCCAGCTGCACATCCCGGTTATCCAGCTGGGCGATGCCGCCGTCCTGGTCGGCGCGAAATGTCGCCGACAGGCTGTTGATGGCCGGTACATAGCCCCAGGCCAGGGTGCGGATGCGCTCGGCGCTGCCGGTCAGCCGCCAGCGCGGGCCATCGCGCTGAAAGCGCAGCTGGCGCAGATCCCCCAGCGGCTGCACCCGCTGCAGGCCGGTAAGCAGGGTCTCGGCCCGGTTCTCCGGCAGCAGCATGACCAGGGCGAGTATGTCCTCCAGGCGCAAAAACTCGATCGCCGCCTGTATCTGCTGGGTGCCCCGTCCCTGTAGCTGGATGGCGGTCTTGGGCCACTGGGTCTGCTGCCGGGCCAGTTGCAGGTCATCAAGCGCCAGCCCCCAGTCCTCGCCTTGGCGCCGCCAGTGGAAGCGTCCCTGCAGCAGGTCCAGGTCATAGCCGCTGAGGCGCTGGCGTAGTTGCCGCAGCAGGCGCAGCCCGGCCAGCCGCACATCCCCCTGCAGGTCCTGCAGCTGGCCTTGGCTCAGGTTGGCCCAGAGGCGCAGGCCGAGCTGGCCCTGCAGCTGCCGCCAGTCCGCCGGGACCAGGCGCGCCAGGCTGGCGTCCAGGGCCAGCTGTTGCAGTTGCACATAGAGCTGGCCGGACCAGAGCTCGGGCCGCGGCAGCGGGCCCTGGATCCGGGCGCCGAGGCGGATGTGATTGGCCTGCTGGCTTGGCTCGTTCTGGGATCGCTCGGCCTGCCGGGTGCCAATCTGTAACCGCCCCTGGAGGCTGAAGCCCTGCTGTTGCAGGTCCAGGCGCAGGTTGAGTTGCTCCAGCTGCAGGGGGGCATCGCCCTGGGCCAGCTGGAGCTGGATCTGGCTGTCGATCAGGTCCAGCTGTCGGGGCAGGAGGCTGGGGATTCGAGACTGAGGATTGGCTAGCTCAGATGTCCTGTGCGGCCAGTCGCCCTGCGGGACGACAGTCGGGCTGAAGCCCGACCTACCTGGACTGGCTGATCCGTTGATCCATTGCACAGAGCCATCCGCCAGCTGGCGCAGCCGAAGCTTAGCCCCGATCAGTGAGACGCGGCCCAGTACCGGCCGCAGCTGCCAGAGGGAGTCCCACAGGGCCAGCTCTAGTCGTACCTCGGCCAGATCCAGGGCTTGTCCCTGCTGCCCGCTCAGCCGCAGCCGGTGCAGGCGCAGCTGGGGGCCAAGGCCCTGCCAGCGGGCGCTGATGCGCTGGATACTGAGGGATTGCAGGCCCAGGCCGGGGTGCAGGGCATGGCTCAAGGCCTGCAGCAACTCCGGCTGCCAGCGCTCCGCCAGCAGCGGCAGCCCCAGCCGCGCCAGCCCCACCAGCAGGCCCCAGGCAAGCAGGGCGCCAAGCAGCAGCCGACGCAGGCCAAGGGGTATCAGCAGGGGCATGGGCAAGAGGGGCGATCCAGGTGGGTCTTGGCGTCCTTGGCGAATCCTTTGCGTCCTTTGCGATCCGAGTGGGGTCGCATCGGCATGGCCGTCAGACCGGCACTATGTCGAACTGCTCCTGCGAATAGAGCGGTTCGGCCTGCAGCTTGATCGGCTTGCCGATGAACTGTTCCAGCTCCGCCAGGTGGTCGGATTCCTCGTCCAGCAGGCAGTCGATCACTTCCTGACTGGCCAGTACCAGCAGCTGTTCCATCTCGAACTGACGGGATTCGCGCAGCAGCTCGCGGAAGATCTCATAGCAGGTGGTCTGCACCGATTTCATCGAGCCCTTGCCGCCGCAGCAGCTGCAGGGCACGCAGAGCACATGGCCGAGGGACTCGCGGGTGCGCTTGCGCGTCATCTGCACCAGGCCGAGGGAGGAGACCTCGGACACATGGGTACGGGCATGGTCATGGGACAGGCACTTCTCCAGGGCGCGCAGCACCTGGCGCTTGTGCTCCTCGTCCTCCATGTCGATGAAGTCGATGATGATGATGCCGCCCAGATTGCGCAGCCGCAGCTGGCGGCAGATGGATTGGGCCGCCTCCAGGTTGGTCTTGAAGATGGTCTCTTCCAGATTGCGGTGGCCGACAAAGGCGCCGGTGTTGACATCGATGGTGGTCATCGCCTCGGTCTGGTCGATCACCAGATGGCCGCCGGATTTGAGCTCCACCTTGCGCTCCAGGGCCTTCTGGATCTCGTCCTCGACGCCGTACAGATCAAAGATGGGCCGCTCACCGGGGTAATACTCGATCTTCTCCGCCATCTCCGGCATGAATTGCTCGGCAAAGGCGTTGAGCCTGCTCCAGGTGGAGCGGGAGTCGATGCGCACCTTCTCCACCTGGGGGCCGATCAGGTCGCGCAGGGCGCGCAGGGCCAGAGGCAGGTCCTCGTGGATCAGGCTGGGCGGCTGGGCGCTGGCGATGCGCTCCTGCACCGACTGCCAGAGGCGGCTGAGGTATTCGATATCGCTGCTCAGGGCCTCCTCGGTGGCACCCTCGGCAGCGGTGCGGGCGATGAAGCCGCCGTTTTGGGCGATGCGCTCGCCCTCGGGGCGGTTGAGCAGGTCGCGCAGGCGCTGGCGCTCCTCCTCGTTGAGGATGCGTTGCGATACCCCGGCGCTCTTCAGCGAGGGCATATACACCAGATAGCGCGAGGGGATGGAGAGGTTGGTGGTGAGGCGGGCACCCTTGGTGCCCAGGGGGTCCTTGACCACCTGGACGATGATGCCCTGGCCCTCGCGCAGCTGTTCATCGATGCTCTGGCCGGGGTTGTCGCCGTTGCTGCTGATGATGTCCGAGGCATGCAGAAAGGCGGCCCGCTCCAGACCGATGTCGATGAAGGCGGCCTGCATCCCCGGCAGGACGCGGGATGCCAGACCCTTGTAGATGTTGCCCACCAGGCCGCGGCGGCGCGAGCGCTCGATCATCAGCTCCTGCACCGAGCCGTTCTCGATCAAGGCCACGCGGGTCTCGGGGGGGGTGACGTTGATCAGTATCTCTTCGCTCATGGGAGGGTTTCTTGTGTTGTCTGCTTATTATTTAAGCAGTTATAAGATATTTTTGCACTAGTTTATACATTTTTGCCCGCAACCACCAGTCGATAAGCCGCCATGGGGTTCTGTAATATCCCTTGGAGTGCAAAGTACGCTAAAGGATTCGCAAAGGACGCAAAGGTTTGCCTGATCACCCCGTTTACCCGGTGAACCACACCGGGCTTCCCCTCTGTCCTCTGTCTTCTGCTATCGCAAAGCCCTCTGGGGCCTTATACTGCCCCGCTAGGAGCCTGTCGGGTTTAGGTGTCCGTAGCGAGCAAGGTGGGAGAACGAGAACAAATTTTCACGATTTTGAGGCGCATAGTTTCCCTACGCAACGAAAAATCGGGGCCAATGTTCAAAACAATTCTGGGCCGTTCTTCCCACCGGCGCAGTAGGAGCATCCTAAATCCGACAGGCTCCTAGGCCGTCCTTTCCCTCATTCCAGGTACCTTCATGTCCGATACTTCCCCCGCCGTCAGCAGCTTTCGTGAGCTGAATCTGCCCGCAGCCCTTTTGTCCGTACTCGACGAAGTCGGCTACGAAAGCCCCACGCCGATCCAGGCCCAGGCCATTCCACCCCTGCTCAATGGGCTGGACCTGCTCGGTCATGCCCCCACCGGCACCGGCAAGACCGCCGCCTTTGCCCTGCCCCTGCTGGCGCGCATCGAGATCGACAACCCTCAGGTGCAGGTGATGGTACTGGCACCCACCCGCGAGCTGGCCATTCAGGTGGCCGAGGCCTTTCAGCGCTACGCGGCGCACATCAAGGGCTTTCACGTCCTGCCCATCTACGGCGGTCAGGACTATGCCGGCCAGATCCGCCAGCTCAAGCGCGGCGTGCATGTGGTAGTGGGTACCCCAGGGCGGGTGATGGATCACATGGACAAGGGGCGGCTGAATCTCGACGGCCTCAAGACCCTGGTGCTGGACGAGGCCGATGAGATGCTGCGCATGGGCTTCATCGACGATGTGGAGTGGATCCTGCAGAAGATGCCGGAAAAGCGACAGATGGCGCTGTTCTCCGCCACCCTGCCCAAGGAGATCCAGCGCATCGCCCGCCAGCACATGCAGGATCCGCAGGAGATCGCCATCAAGACCCGCACCGCCACCGCCGACACCATCCGTCAGCGCTACTGGCTGGTCAGCGGCCTGCACAAGCTGGATGCCCTGACCCGCATCCTGGAGGTGGAGACCTTCGACGGCATCATCCTCTTCGTGCGCACCAAGACCGCCACCCTGGAGCTGGCGCAGAAGCTGGAGGCGCGGGGCTATGCCGCCGCCGCCCTCAACGGCGACATGGCGCAAAAGCAGCGCGAGCAGATGGTGGAGCGGCTCAAGCAAGGTTCCCTGGATATCCTGGTGGCCACAGACGTGGCCGCCCGTGGCCTGGACGTGGAGCGGGTCAGCCACGTCATCAACTACGACATCCCCTATGACACCGAGGCCTATATCCACCGCATCGGCCGTACCGGTCGGGCCGGGCGCAAGGGTGACGCCATCCTCTTCGTCGCCCCCCGCGAGCGGCGCATGTTGGCCGCCATCGAGCGTGCCACCAAGCAGAAGATCGAACTGCTCAAGCTGCCCTCCACCGAGATGGTCAACAGCAAGCGCATTGCCGCCTTCAAGCAGGGCATCAGCGACGTGCTGGCCGCCGGTGAGCTGGACTTTCTGCAGGGTTTGATCGAGCAGTATCAGCAGGAACACGATATCTCCGCCCTGGAGATCGCCGCAGCCCTGGCCAAGATCTCCCTGGGTGAGCGGGAGTTGCTGCTGAAGCCGGAGCCAAAACGTGCGCCATCTGCGGAGAAATACGAGCGGCCGGAGCGCTCCGAACGGCCGGAACGGCCCAAGCGGGACAAGGGGGAGGGGCGCGGCTTCAAGGGCCCGGAGCGGCCACCCAAGGGCATGGAGCGGTTTCGCATCGAGGTGGGGCACAACCACAAGGTCAAGCCAGGCAATATCGTCGGTGCCATCGCCAACGAGGCCGGGCTGGATTCCCAGTACATAGGCCACATCGATATCCAGGAGGAGTTCAGCCTGATCGACCTGCCCCTGGGCATGCCCGAGGATGTCTTTGGCGATTTGAAAAAGGTCTGGGTCTGTGGCCAGCGGCTGAACATCAGCCGTATCCAGGAAGACAACAAGCCAGCCCGCAAGGGCAAGGAGAAGAAAGGCAAGGGTTAAGAGCCCTGTTGGATTTGGCCTCACCCCTTTGCAAAAGGGGGATTGAGGGGGATTCCGGCGCTGCTGGTTAGGCGGGCGCTGAAGAAATCCCCCCTGCCCCCCTTTGGTAAAGGGGGGGGGTTGAAAGCCCCCTTTTTAAAGGGGCGATTTGACTCTCTCTCTAGAGATGAGAGTGGGGGACGTAGTCAGGCTAAAGAGATCACAAAGTCTTTGAGTGCTCTGTGGCAACTGCTCTTTTCGGCCTTACCGGCCAAGGCCTACTTGACGTTGCGACCACCCAGGATGGCGACCACGGCGTAGTTGTGCTCCGGGCCACGGGCCAGGGCGGGGAAGCTGACGCCTTCGGGCAGCTGGATGTCGGCCAGGTGTACCGAGTCACCCACGTCCAGATCGGCCATGTTGATCTCAATGAACTCGGGCAGATCGGCCGGTACGCAGGCCAGCTCGACGCTGGTCATGTACTTGGTGGCGGTGCCGCCACGCTTGACGCCGGGGGCAGTGGCCTCGTTCCGGAAGTGTACCGGCACGGTCATGCGGATGGCCTTGCCTTCCTTCACGCGCAGGAAGTCCACGTGCTGGATGAAGGGCTTGGCCGGGTGGCGCTGCAGGTCCTTGAGTACCACCTTTTCTTCCTTGCCATCCAGGTTCAGGGTGAGGATGTGGGAATAGAAGGCCTCATGCTCCAGGTGGCGCTGCATCTCGCTGTGCTCCAGCTCCAGCATCTGTGGCTCGGTATCACCGCCATAGACGATACCGGGGATGTTGCCGCCGTGACGCAGGCGGCGGCTCGCACCCTTCCCTGTGTCTGTGCGCGGCTTGGCGTTGACAATAAAGTTTTCCATGGGTTTTCTCCAAAATAGGCTGGGATAAAAAAACCGTCCTCCCCCGCGACCAGGGTTGGACGGCAGTCTGCTTGGCCTTGCGGCCGACCGGTCAGTCCACAAACAGGGAGCTGACCGATTCGTTGTTGCTGATGCGGCGGATGGTCTCGGCCAGCATCTCGCCGATGCTCAACTGGCGAATTTTAGCACAGGCCTCCGCCTCGGGGGAAAGGCGAATGGAGTTGGTCACCACCAGCTCATCCAGCACCGAGTTGTTGATGTTGCTCACCGCAGGCCCGGACAGCACCGGATGGGTGCAGTAGGCCGTCACCCGCGAGGCACCCTGTTCCTTCAGCGCCTTGGCCGCCAGGCAGAGGGTGCCGGCGGTATCCACCAGGTCGTCGATGAGCACACAGCTGCGCCCTTCCACGTCGCCGATGATGTTCATCACCCGTGCCTCATTGGGCTTGGGCCGACGCTTGTCGATGATGGCCAGGTCGGCATCGTCCAACCGCTTGGCCAGGGCACGGGCACGCACCACGCCGCCCACGTCGGGGGAGACCACCATCAGGTCATCGCTCATGTGGCACCAGATATCGTGCAGCAGTACCGGCGAGGCATAGACGTTGTCCACCGGGATGTCGAAGAAGCCCTGGATCTGATCGGCGTGGAGATCGACGGTGAGTACCCGGTCGGCACCGGCGCTGGCGATCATCTTGGCCACCATGCGGGCGGTGATGGGCACCCGCGCCGAGCGCGGACGGCGGTCCTGGCGGGCATAGCCGAAGTAGGGGATGACGGCGGTGATGCGCCCGGCCGAGGCCCAGCGCAGTGCGTCTATGGTGACCAGTAACTCCATCAGGTTGTCATTGGTGGGTGCCGAGGTGGATTGCACCACATAGACATCCCGGCCACGCACGTTCTCCTGCACCTCGACCAGGATCTCACCGTCGCTGAACTGGGCCACCACCGCCTTGCCCAGGGGGATGGTGAGGCGTTGCACGATCTCTTCGGCCAGACCGGGATTGGCGTTGCAGGAAAATACCATCATGCCGGCATTTGGCATCAGGAGGCTCCTCGTAGGCGCTGTGGGTGGTGGGGACTGAGTGGTCAGGGGGCAGCGTCCAGCCATAAGCAGCCAGCTGTTTGGCTCGCGGATTAGACTCCGAAGTTAAACTCGCTTCCTTTCATACTTCACCCTTCAAACTTCACCCTTCAAACTTTTTGATTTGGCTGGGGCGGAAGGATGATCCCGGGCGCCCTGCCCTCCACCCCTGCGGGGCCGCCTCCACTGCGCTGCGGCGTTCAAATTCGCTCCCGGCGAATTTGTCGAACCTTCGCCTGCCGGGATCAAAACCCGGTGCCTTTTAGTTTGGCTGGGGCGGAAGGATTCGAACCTTCGCGTGCCGGGATCAAAACCCGGTGCCTTAACCACTTGGCTACGCCCCAATGATCAGTGGCCAGCCGCGAGCGACCAGCCTTTTTTCAACACTGTAACTTCGCCAGCAGTGGTGATTGATTCATCCCCTTAGCGACAAAGCCCTTGAATCCCTGTTGTTGCGCCTGTTGCAGCAAGCCTTCGGCCTCTGCCCGGCCGACGCAGTCGAGAAATACCGTGGCACCGGTGCCGGTGAGGCGGGCCTGGCCGTGTTGGCCGAGCCAGGTCATGGCCGCGTCCACCTGGGGGTAGCGTTGCCGCACCAGGGTCTCACAGCTGTTTTCCACCTGGCCTGCGCGAAAGGCGGCTATTCTGATTGGGGCGGCGTCCCGTGTCAATTCCGCTGCGCCGAACACCGCCCCGGTGGAGACCTGGCAGGCCGGGGAGAGGCACAGATACCAGGGCTCGGGCAGGTCCATGGGGGTCAGTTGCTCGCCCACGCCCTCGGCCCAGGCCGCCTGGCCGAGGATGAAGATGGGGACATCGGCCCCCAGGCGCAGGCCCAGCTGGGCCAGGCGCTGGCGGGGCCAGTGCAGCCGCCAGAGCCGGTTCAGCGCCAGCAGGCAGGTGGCGGCGTCCGAGCTGCCGCCGCCCAGGCCCGCGCCCGCGGGGATGCGCTTGTGCAGGCGGATGTCCACCCCCTGGCCGCTGTCGGCCTCGGCCTGCAGCAGGCGTGCGGCGCGTATCACCAGGTCTTGATCCTGCGGCACATCCGGCTGCGGGTTGAGCAGCCGCACAAGGCCGCTGGGGTTGGTGTGGAATTCCAGCTCATCGCAGTGGTCGATGAACTGAAACACCGTTTGCAGCCGGTGATAGCCGTCCTCCCGTCGGCCGAGCACGCGCAGCATCAGGTTGAGCTTGGCCGGGGCCGGCCAGGGGCCGGTTTCAGCCGCGGCGGTTGTACTCATTGATGATCAGTTTGATGCGCACCTGGTTACGCTCCAGGCTGAGTTTGCCGGGCATGGGCCTGCCGCCGCGCTGGCCCCAGTCGCTGTAGATCACCCGCCAGCCCAGTTGGCGCAATTCCTTGAGCTGGCCCTTGGCATCCCGCTGGGGGCTGGCCTGTTCACCGGGGAAGGGGTGGCCGTGCAGCCAGTAGGGCAGGGCGTTGACCGGCAGCGAGGTACCGAAGGTGTCGCGCTCCCAGGCGGCCAGGCGTGGTCCCGAGACGGATTTACCGTTGGACCCGCGCAGTTCCAGCTTGTCGTTGCGGTGGCGCAGTTCGGCCTGCTCGCCGCCGAAGGGGCCGAGGATGCGGATGGTAAAATCGGTCTTGTCCTGCCGCCAGTCCATCTTGCCATGCCAGCCCTCGCCGCCCTTGAGTACGCCGATGCGCCCGGCAAGTACCCAGTGCTGCGGCAGCTCGGGGCCGATCAGGGCGGCCTTCTTGGTCTGTTTCAGGCTGGGGCTGAGGGTGTTGCAGCCGACCAGCAGCAGGGAGCAGGCCAACAGCAGTGGTAATCGCCAGTTCATTGCGCCTCAGCCCCCGTGTCGCCTGCCTTGATCTGTTCAATCTCGGCCGCATTAACGCCAAGCCGCTCCAGGGTGGCGCGCAGAACCGGGTGGTCGGAGAACTCACCCAGCACCTGCCCCCATGCCCTCAGCGCCTGCTGGCGTTCGCCCTTGACCCAGAGCACCTCGCCCAGGTGCGCGTTGATCTCCGGGTCGGTGACCTTTTCCGCCGCCCGGCGCAGGTAGTCCAGGGCCTGATCCAGGTTGCCCAGGCGGTACTGCACCCAGCCCATGCTGTCGAGTACCGCCGGGCTGTTTGGTTTCAGCTCCAGGGCCTGGCGGATGTAGCCCAGGGCCTCCTGATGGCGCTCGGTGAGATCGGCCAGAGTGTAGCCCAGGGCATTGAGGGCATCGGCGTGTTTCGGGTTCTGCCGCAGTACCTGGGTCAGGTCTTGCTCCAGTTGCCGCACCTGGCCTTGAGCGGCGGCGAACAGGGCACGGGCATAGAGCAGGTCGATATGCTCCGGGTGCTCGCGCAGGGCCTGTTCGAACAGCTGCCAGATCTGCTCGGCGCTGAATTCATGCTCCTTGAGCACGGCGATTTCCGTGACATAGATGGCCACCGCCTGCTCCGGCCATTGCTCGCGTGCCGCCGCCAGGGCGGCGCGGGCCTGCTCCAGCTCCCCCAGGCGGGCGAGCAGGTCGGCCGCCCGGATCTGCGCCTGCAACTGGAACTCGCTACCCAGTACGCGCCGGTACCAGTCCACCGCGGTGGCCAGGTCTTCGCGCTGTTCGGCGATGCGTCCCAGGTAATAGGAGGCCTCATCGCGTCGGCCGCGGCTGTCCTTGATCTGGCGGAAGTGCTGCTCGGCCTGATCGAATTTCTTCAGCTCCATCGCCAGCACGCCCAGGGGGTAGCGCAGGGTCAGGTTATCGGGCTGCCGCTGCAACAGCTGCTGATACTGGTCATAGGCCTCCTGATACTGCTCCATCTGTACCAGCAGCCGGGCTAGGGCATGGCGCAGTTCCAGGTCCTCTGCCGCTGCGCTGACCGCCTCGCGCAGCAGTTGCAGCGCCTGAGCCTTCTGCCCCTGGCCCAGCAGTACCTGCACCTTGAGCGAGATGGCCTTGTCCCAGACTGGGGCGCGTTGCAGCAATTCCTGCAGGGCCTGCTCGGCGCGGCTGAAGTCCTTGTGCTCCGCCGCCAGCAGGGCCAGGGCGTACCAGGCCTCGCGGCCCTCCGGCTGGCGCTGCACCAGCCCCTGCATCAGGTCGATCGAACGCTGTGGCTCCTTGCTCTTGCTCAGGGCCCGGGCCACCAGGATGAAGCCGTCCTCGCCCTTGGCCTGGGCCAGGGTGATCAGCTCATTGAGTTGCCGCTCCACCTCCCCTTCGCTGCCCATCTCCAGCGCCACCGAGAGGGCAAAGCGGCGCGCCTCCAGGCTGTTGGGATCACGTTCCACCCAGAAACCAACCACCTCCTGCAGGGCCTGCTGGTCCTTGTTGAACAGGGCCAGGCGGGCGCTGCGCTCGGCCAGGCGGGCATCGCCGGTCTGGCTGGCCGCCTTGCGGGTGTAGGCAAAGGCCTGGTCCAGCTGGTGGCGGTGCGCCGCCACCTCGCCGGCCAGGACATTGAACACCACCTCGGCATTCAGCTCCCCAGGCTGCGCCGGTGGCGCTTGAAAGGGCTCGGCAACGGCCTCGGCTGCGGCAACCAGGGTGGCGGCAGGGCAGGACAGCAGGGCGAGCAACAGGGCCGATGATCTATAGCGCATGGATAGGGCCTATCCGGGGCAAAAAAGCCGGTATATCACAAGATGGGGGCTTTGTCGCAGATACCGATGTGTAGTATCTTGCCCCCGTTACACAAGCATGAATGACAATTCTCATCTTTTGAAGTCCCAGGTCATGAGCATCTACGCCCTCGGCGTCAATCACAAATCCGCTCCGGTCGCCCTGCGCGAGCGCCTTACCTTTGGCCCCGATATCCTCGGCGAGGCCCTGGCCGCGCTGGCCGGGCAGGATGATATCAATGAGGCGGTGATCCTCTCCACCTGCAATCGCACCGAGATCTACTGCGCCAGCCAGAACGGCTGCGATGGCCTGATCGAATGGCTGGCCCATTTTCACGGCATCGACTCTGCCAGCCTGACCCCGCACCTGTACTGCTACCATGACGAGGAGGCCGTCAGCCACCTGCTGCGGGTAGCCGGTGGGCTGGACTCCATGGTGCTGGGCGAGCCGCAGATCCTCGGCCAGGTGAAGAGCGCCTTTGCCGCCGCGCAGGAGGCAGGCAGCATCCGCAAGCTGCTCGGCCGCCTGTTCCAGCACTGCTTTGCCGTGGCCAAGCAGATCCGCACCGACACCGCCATCGGCTCCAGTCCGGTGTCGGTGGCCTTTGCCGCGGTCAGTCTGGCGCGGCAGATCTTCGCCGACCTGTCGCAGCAGACGGCGCTGTTGATCGGCGCGGGCGAGACCATCGAACTGGCGGCGCGTCATCTCAGCCAGCACGGCATCGGTCGTATCCTGGTGGCCAACCGTACCCTGGAGCGGGCGCACAACCTGGCGATGGAGTTCGATGGCTACGCCCTGGCCCTGACCGAGCTGCCCAATCACCTGGCCGAGGCGGATATCGTCATCTCCTCCACCGCCAGCCCCCTGCCGGTGCTGGGCAAGGGTACGGTGGAGAGCGCCCTGAAAAAGCGCAAGCACCAGCCCATGTTCATGGTGGATATCGCCGTACCCCGGGATATCGAGGCCGAGGTGGCCGAGCTGCCCGATGTCTATCTGTACAGCGTGGATGACCTGCAGGAGGTGATCCAGGAAAACCTGCGCTCGCGCCAGGAGGCCGCCGAGCAGGCGCAGGAGATCATCGACCTGCAAACCCGCGAGTTTGCCGGCTGGCTGCGCTCCCTGGACGCGGTGGAGGTGATCCTCGACTACCGCAGCCACGCCGAGCAGATGCGTGATCAGGTACTCCGCCGCGCCCTGCGCATGCTCGACAACGGCAAGCCCGCCGACGAGGCCCTGCGTTACCTGGCCCACACCCTGACCAACAAGCTGCTCCACGCCCCCAGCGCCAACCTGCGCCAGGCCGGTTTCGAGGGCCAGCAGGAGGTGCTGCAAGCGGCCAACAACCTGCTGCAAATCAAGCGCCAGGCGGCGTCTAATTGACGCACCGGATCGCAAAGGACGCCAAGGACGCAAAGATATCCTGAGAAATGCACGGTTAATCCGATCAGGCTGCTACGGGGCATGCGCTACAGATCGCGACGGCAGAGGTAAACCCTCTCCCTTCTTTGCGTCCTTTGCGTTACCTTAGCGTCCTTTGCGATCCTCCTGACAGTCAACCCGATGAAACCTTCACTCCTCAGTAAACTCGAACAGATCAGCGAACGGTTGGAAGAGATCACCGCCCTGCTGGCGGAGCCCTCGGTGCAGGGGGATCAGAACCGGTTCCGCGAACTCAGCCAGGAATATGCCCAGCTGGAGCCGGTGGTCAATTGCTACCGTAACTATCGCCAGTTGGAGCAGGATCTGCTGGGTGCGCAAGAGATGCTCAAGGACCCGGAGATGGCCGATCTGGCCGCCGAGGAGATCGAGCAGACCGAGCAGCGCCTGGCCCAGCTCAGCCCGCAGCTGCAGAAACTGCTGCTGCCCGCCGACCCCAACGATCACCGTAATATCTTCCTGGAGATACGCGCCGGTACCGGGGGTGCCGAGGCCGCCCTGTTTGCCGGTGACCTCTACCGCATGTACAGCCGCTACGCCGAGGCGCGCCGCTGGCAGGTGGAGCCGATCAGCATGAGCGAGGGCGAGCAGGGTGGCTACAAGGAGATCATCTGCCGTATCAGCGGTCAGGACGTGTTCTCCCGCCTCAAGTTCGAGTCCGGCACCCACCGGGTGCAGCGGGTGCCGGATACCGAATCCCAGGGCCGCATCCATACCTCCGCCTGCACCCTGGCGATCCTGCCCGAGGCCGAGGCCATAGACCACATCGACATCAACCCCAACGACCTGCGCATCGACACCTACCGCAGCTCCGGGGCCGGCGGCCAGCACGTCAACACCACGGATTCGGCGGTGCGCATCACCCATCTGCCCAGCGGCATAGTGGTCGAATGCCAGGACGAGCGCTCGCAGCACAAAAACAAGTCCCGCGCCCTGTCCCTGCTCACCGCCAAGCTGCTGTCCGGGGCCCAGGCGCAACAGGCCGACGAGCAGGCCAGCTCAAGGCGGCTACAGGTAGGCAGCGGCGACCGCTCCGAGCGCATCCGCACCTACAACTTCCCGCAGAACCGCCTCACCGACCACCGCATCAACCTGACCCTGTACAAGCTCGACGAGTTCATGGAAGGTGTTTTGGACCCCGTTATCGATCCGCTGACACACGAATATCAGGCCGATCAGCTGGCGGCGCTGGCAGAGGACAGATGATAGAGGACAGAGGACAGCGGTTTGAGGAAACGACTCTAGGAGCCTGTCGGATTTAGGATGCTCCTACTGCGCCGGTGGGAAGAACGGCCCAGAATTGTTTTGAACATTGGCCCCGATTTTTCGTTGCGTAGGGAAACTCAGCGCCTCAAAATCGTGAAAATTTGTTCTCGTTCTCCCACCTTGCTCGCTACGGACACCTAAACCCGACAGGCTCCTAGGCGTGACTGTGAGCAGCATTGCCGCCGCCGGTCATCCTGGGATCTTGGGTTATCAGCCTTTTTCTTCTATGTGTTGGCGGACTTTCTCTGCATAAATGCGCAACTATCGCACCGCCCTGACCTGGGCTCGGGCCGAGCTGGCCGGGCTGGACAATCCGGCGCTGGAAGCTGAGGTGTTGCTGGCCCATCTGCTGGGCCGCTCCCGCAGCCACCTGCTGGCCTGGCCCGAGCGGGCCCTGGATGCCGTGCAGCAGCGGGCCTTCGCCGGGCTGATCCAGCGCCGTCGCGCTGGCGAGCCCCTGGCCTATATCACCGGTCGGCGCGAGTTCTGGTCCCTGGAGCTGGAGGTCGGCCCTGGGGTGCTGATCCCCCGTGCCGATACCGAATTGCTGGTGGAGTTGGCCCTGGGACTGATACCGGAGCTGATCGCCGAGCAGGCCCCAACCCAGGGCCCGCTACGTATCGCCGATCTGGGCACCGGCAGCGGTGCCATCGCCGCCGCCATCGCCAGTGAGCGGCCCGATTGTCAGGTTCTGGCGGTGGAGCGCAGCGACGCGGCGCTCGGCATCGCCCGGGCCAATCTTCAGCGGCTGGGGCTTGGCCATGTGCAGACCCGCCAGGGTGACTGGTGTCGGGCCTTCAATCCGGGAGAGCGGTTTGATCTGATCCTCTCCAACCCACCCTACATCGCCAGCGATGACCCCCACCTGCAACAGGGTGACCTGCCCGCCGAGCCAATCCAGGCACTGGTCTCGGGGGCGGATGGCCTGGATGATCTGCGCCTTATCAGCGCCTGCGCCCCGGCCCATCTGCGCCCCGGCGGCTGGCTGCTGCTGGAGCACGGCTTTGCCCAGGGGGCCTGTGTGCGCCAACTGTTGCGCCAGGCCGGGCTCGAAGCGGTGCGCAGCGAGAACGACCTGGCAGGCCAGCAACGGGTCAGCCTGGGACGGGGCAAAAATGGCCGTTTGCCCAAACCGGCTTTTGCGTTAGGCTAGGCCCATGACCAGCGCCAGCGACAACCTCAAACGACGGGAGATCCCTTTCTGCAAGCTGCACCCGGATCAGAATCCGGCGCACACCGCCGCCCTGGTGCTGGATGAAACCCCCGGCATCCTGCATCTGAACGCGTGCGGCCCCCACCTGCTGGAGGTGGACTACGAGCTGCATCTGATCAGCCTGAAAGAGGTGGAGGAGCTGCTGGTGGAGGTGGGCTTCCATCTGGCCGGCGACCTGCTGGTGCGCCTCAAGCGCGCCCTTTATTACTACACCGAGGAGATCCAGCGGGAGAACCAGGGCCATGCCGCCGACCCCCAGGCCACGCGCAAGGTCTTCATCGAACGCTATCAACGCCTCAACCACGCCTGTCGCGACGAGCGCTCGGACGTTTGGCGGCACTATCGATGACCGGGCTTTGGGCTGGGCACTGCGGCAAAATCTGTGCTTCAGCGGCTGACTGAAGGCATGAACGACGAGCAGCTATTGCGCTACAGTCGGCAAATCCTGCTGCCTGAGCTGGACCTTGCCGGTCAGCGGCGCCTGCTGCATAGCCGGGTGCTGATTCTGGGTCTGGGCGGGCTGGGCTCGCCGGTGGCCCTGTACCTGGCCGCCGCCGGGGTAGGGCGGCTTGTCCTGGCCGATCCCGACCGGGTGGAGCTGTCCAATCTGCAACGCCAGATCGCCCACGGCAGCGCCGATATCGGCCAGACCAAGGTGGCATCGGCGGCGGCGGCCATCGCTCGTCTCAATCCCGACTGTCAGACCCGCAGCCTGGGCCAACGCCTGGACGCGGAGCATCTGCCCGCCCTGCTGGCCGAGGTGGACCTGGCGCTGGATTGCAGTGACAACTTTGCCACCCGCTTTGCCCTTAATCAGGCCTGCCGTCGGGCTGGTGTCCCCCTGGTCAGTGGTGCCGCAGTGCGCTGGGAGGGCCAGGTGGCGGTGTTTGGCGGCCAGCCCGGTGATGCCTGCTACCGCTGCCTCTACACCGAGGCCGGCGAGGACGAACAGACCTGCAGCACGACCGGCGTGGCCGCCCCCCTGGTGGGGATCATCGGCAGTCTGCAGGCGATGGAGGCGCTCAAGCTGCTCGGCGGCTGTGGCGAGTCCCTGAGCAACCGTTTGCTGATCTACGATGGCCTGCGCGGTGACTGGCGCAGCCTGCGCCTGCGGCCTGACCCGCAGTGTCCGGTCTGCGGGTCAGAGGACAGAGGACAGAAGACAGAGGACAGAAGATAGCGAGTTGAGGAATGACTCTGCCTTACAGACCCAGTGGCCCGGACTTTACCTCTCCGAGCCAGCGCTCGCAGTTCCCAGGATGATGGACAATACCCAAGGCTGTTTCACTTCCCCCCTTTTTTCAGGCCAATCCCATGAACCTGTTGCCCGATAACCTTGATGAAGACAAGCTCCAGTGGCTGGAGGGCCTGCGTCAGGACCTGCTGATCGAGACCAGCCTGCGTGGCCAGCCTCTGCGTTTTCATACCACCTGGGGGCTGTTTTCGCCCAAGCAGATCGACGAGGGCAGCCGCCTGCTGTTGGATCATATCGAGATCGCGTCGGACCAGGACAGCGCCGATCTGGGTTGTGGCTATGGCCCGCTGGGTCTGACCCTGGCCAGGCTGGCCCCGCAGGGCCATCACTGCCTGCTGGACAAGGACTTTGTCGCGGTGGAATACAGCCGCAAGAACGCCCGCCTGAACCGCCTGGATAACGTCGAGGTGCTGCTGAGTAACGGCTTTGATCAGCTGGACGGGAGGCGCTTCGGGCGCATCGTCTCCAATCTGCCGGCCAAGACCGGCAAGGAGCAATATTACCTTTACTTCTATGAGGCCCTGGCCCGGCTGGAGCCGGGTGGCCGCTTTTATGTGGTCACCATCAACGGTCTGCGCGAGTTCATCAAGCGCAGCTTCAAGGAGGTGTTCGGCAACTACAGCAAGCTCAAGCAGGGTCGCAGCTATACCGTCTCCCTGGCCTGCAAGGACTAGGTCGGTACGGTGACATCCCGGGCAATTCCCGAGTCCCGAGCCCTAAAACGGGCAAAAACCGGCGTTATTGTGTAATCTACCGGGATAAAATTTGGTATAGACCCAGCCTGCTTAGAGAAACCCTTGATGGCCCAGGATAATAATTACGATCGTAACGCGGAGCTGCTGCGCCAGGCCCTGCCCCTGATGTCCAAATATCGTATCCCCGCCACGCCGGACAACTACGGCGTTTGGTATCAGTATGTGGCCGGTGACAATGCCCAGTTGCGCATGGAAATCGATGATCTGATTGGTCGGGAGGCCGAGTTTACGGCTCAGATCAATCGGGAGCTGTTCAAGAAATATGGCGCGGACTGCAACATCGACCGCATCGAGGGGATACGCGGCAATCTTCAGGTATTGATGGAGGACGTCAACAGCACCCTGGTCACCGCCGATCGGGAAACCGATGACTTTGGCGGCAATCTCAACCAGTTCAGCCATTCCATCCAGGGCAACCTGGGCCTGTCCGATGTGCAGCAGCTGCTCGGTTCCCTGATCGTCGAGACCGGCCGCATGCAGGAGATCACCAAGGTGTTGCAGCAGCACATCATGGCCAAGACCCAGGAGGTGGAAAACCTGCAAAAGGAGCTGAATCAGGAGCGTACCCGCGCCCGCACGGACCTGATGACCAATCTGTTCAACCGCAGCGCCTTTCTTGAGGCCCTGCAGGACTCCCTGCGCCAGGACGACGTGATCCGCCGGGGCCGCCTCTGCCTGCTGATGCTGGATATTGACCACTTCAAGGCGGTCAACGATACCCACGGCCATCTGGTCGGCGACCGGGTGATCAAGTTCGTTGCCGAGACCATCCGCAAGTGTATCAAGGGCCGGGATATTGCCGCCCGCTATGGCGGCGAGGAATTTGCCGTGCTGTTGGACGATACCCCCAAGGAGGGTGCCCGGCGGGTGGGTCAGCAGATTCTGTTTGAGATCTCCAGCGCCAAGCTGCTGCGCGCCGATACCAAACAGCCCCTGGGGCCGATAACCATCTCCATCGGCCTGGCGGTGTACAAGCCTGGCGAGGAGCTGCTGGATTTCCTTGAACGCGCCGACCAGGCCCTCTATCAGGCCAAGCGCCGCGGTCGCAATCGGCTGTTTGCCGATCAGAGCTGCTGAACAGAAGACAGAAGACAGAAGACGGAGGGCAGAGGACAGGTCTTTGAGTCGCTTCGCGACAGTGAGTTGAAAGGCGCACAGCGCCCTCAACCCTCCGTCCTCTGTCCCCTGTCCTCAGTCTTCTGTCCGCTGTTTTGCCTTGTTGTTGATCTCATCGGGCTCCAGTCCGGCCTCCAGCAGGGCCTCGTCGATCAGGCCGTTGAGGTCATCCTGGCCAAATCCGTCGTCGTCCAGGTTGATGCTGTCCTCGTCGGTATGCACTGAGGCCTCGCTGGCGGATTGTTCCAGCAGGGCATCCAGGTCGTCCTGGTCCAGGTTGGTCTGCGCGGCTTCTGGTTGATCGGCCTTGGCCGGGGCCTGGCTCTCGGTAGAGGCCTGATCGAACAGGGCATCGAGATCATCCTGAGTGAGATCGACCTCGGGTTCGGGCTCGGGTTCGGGTTCGGCGGCCTCGACCTGGCTTGCCGCCTCGTCGAACAGGGAGTCCAGATCGAAATCCTCCTCTTCGGCGTCTGATTGACTGGTTGGCGGTTCCTCCGGGGTGGCCTGCATCTCGTCCTTGGCCTGATCCAGCAGGGCATCCAGATCATCCTGGTCCAGGTCGATCTCCGGCTCCGGTTCGGCTGCGGCCTTGACCTGTTCGGTAACGGGCTTTTCGTGCTCGTCAAACAGATCCTCCAGCTCGGTGTCGGAGACCTCCTCTGCCTCTTCTGTGGCAGCCTCCGGGTCGGCGTCGCTGTCTGAGGGAGGCGCGGCCTTGGTGGCCGCGCTGGGCTCTAAGTGCTCGCTGGAGTCGATGTCGTCTTCGGAGAATACCGAGGCATATTCGCTGAGCACCCGGCCCAGGGTGTCCATGGTGATGCGCATCTCGTCACTGAGTTCCTTGTTTTCCTGGCGCAGGATCTCTATATCGGCGGCATCGGCCTTGGGTTCGTTGCTGGCTGCCGAGCCGCTGGGGGCAAGGTCCTGATAGGGGGCCAGGGCCTGTTGCAGCAGTTCGGGCAGGCTGGGTAGCTTTGCCGCATCCCGGTTCAGATAGAGGGTCAGCAAATTCCGGTACAGACTCATCTCTGCCTTGCGGATACGCTTGCTGTGCTGCTCCAGTTGTTCGCCCTGGTAGCCGTAGGTCTCGCTCAACAGGCGCTCGATCTCGGTGCTGCGCTGGGCGGCGGATTGCTTGATCTGGGCCACCAGCGCCCGGCCGGCCTTCTGGTCGCGGGCGTGGCGATAGTAGAGTATCCCGAGCAACCCCAACAGCAGCACGAAAAACAGCAAAAGCGCCTCGGCCATGCCCCAGAAGAGCACGCTGGATACCTGCATCATGGTGCCTGTATCCCCCGGTTATTCATCTGTATCTGCATCTGCATCGTCGTCTTCCAGTTCGTTCATTTGCGCCGCTAGCCGCTGCTTGCGTTTGCGCCAGAGCCACCAGCCGCCGCCGGCCAGCAGCAAGAGCAACAGGTTGGCTCCAGCGAACAGCAGCCAGCCCATCAGGCCCAGGTCCTCGCCCATCTGCTCCGGTTCGGCCTCCTCCGGGGCGGGTTCGGGCTTTGCCTTGGGCTCGGCCTTGGGCTCGGCCTTGGGCTCAGGGGAGGGTGGCGGGGCGGCCTCCGTTTCTGCTGGCACTGCCGGCAGGTCCGGCTTGCTGCCGCTGATGGGCAGGGGGTCTGGGCGCAGCACCACAGGCTGGCCCCTGTGATTGCCCTCCACCCTCAGGTGCAGACTGCCCTGACCGCTGAAGCCGAGGGTGGAGACCTCCACCTCGTAGCGGTTGATCTGCACCGGCAGCACCATCTGCGGCAGCTCCCCTTCCGGGGTGTTGAGCTGGGCACGGATGCGCACATCGCTCAGGGTCTCCGGGGCAATCTCAAGCAATACCCGTACCTGCTCGGCCTCATCCTGGCGACTTAGGCTCAGGGCCGGGCGTACCTCGAACTGATGCCGCAGTTCCCGGCTGAAGGTCTCGCCCTGGCCGCTAATGACCAGCTGATAGCGACCAGGCTGATTGGGCAGGGGCGCGTCCAGCACAAAGTCGCCTGGGGTGTCGGCAGGCCTGAGCTGGAAGCGGTTGGCCCCTGGGCCGCCCATGATCTCACCGCTGACCGTCACGATTTTGACGAAATCCTCATCCGTCAATTTTTCACCCTTGTTGCTGAAGTGCACCCGAATCTCCGGCCGCTGCTCGGCCAGACACACCACCGGCAGATCATTCAGGTGCATCTTCAGGTCGGTGACCACCATGACCCGGTTGTCCGGGTCCATGTCCGCCACCAGCTGCCACTCCCCAGGCTCCGGGGACTTGATGGTGATCAGCTCATAGCCCTGGTCGCTGTGCCAGCGGATGTTGCTGGGCAGGGCGCGGGCGCTGAATTCACGCTGGGCGGGGTCGAGCAGGCGGGTTTCATCGGCGCGGGGGCCGGTGAACAGGATTACCGTGGCCTCGCGGATACCGGCATCCACCAGAAAACGGTTATCCCTCAGGGGCAGGGTATCGGGCTTGCCGGCCTGCTGAAACAGGCGCATGAAGACGCGCTGCATGCGATCGGCATTGCCTATGGATTCGTTCAGGCCGGCCGTCTCCCGGGACAGGATCTGCAACAGCTTGAGATCGGCCTGGTGCGATAGGGCAATGCTATGTACCTTGGCCCCGGCGGCCTTGAGGTCGCCGAGGATCTCGCCAAAGATGCGTTCACGCGAGGCCAGGCTGTCGGCCGGGTCATGGGAGACATCGACCATGCCATCGGTGAGCAGGATGAGGTGGCGGTCCTTGCTCGGATCGGGCTGATACCAGTCGCCCACGGCCACCCGCAGGCCCCCTTCGATATGGGTGAACTGACCGGAGGAGTGGATGTTCTGACTACCGGAAATGGCCTGCTGCCGCCAAGTCTCATTCACCGGCTGTAGGGGGGCGATGACGCTGACATCCCGGTCGAAGGTCCAGACCCCGGCCATGATGCCATCGGGCAGCAGCCCGGCCAGCAGGCGCAGGGCCGGCTGGCGCAGATTCTGCGGGTCGTTCTTCTTCATGCTGCCGGAGACGTCGATCAACACGCGCACGTCCAATTGTCTCTGCGGCTCGGCCAGCAGGGGGCCAAGCACGAGCGCGTAGAGCAGCAGGCCGGCGATAATCCTCACAAAGACATACCTCGAGTGCTTTTCATGCATATTGAGCCTAACTGGGCATCTGGCCACAGGGCACAGGGAGAAAGATCAATCTGATGAGTAACTCGCCAACTTTCATTTCCAAGGGGAGGGTCAAACTCTCCCCCCCTACAAAGGGGGCTACTCAAATCCCCCCCCTTTTTTGCAAAGGGGGAGGCCAACTTCTCCCCCTTTACCAAAGGGGGGCAGGGGGGATTTCTTCAGCAGCCGCGTAGCTACCAGCGCCGGAATCCCCCTCAATCCCCCTTGTGCAACGGGGGAGGCCAACCTCAACCCTCCTTTACAAAGAAGGAGACCCACCTCGATACAGGGGTAATCGGGAAAATCAATCTGTTGAAAAATGAACATTCCAGCAGGATGGACTGTTGATTTTTCATTTGATCCCGTATAAAGATTAAACCCTTTTCTCAGAAAAACAATGCAACCGGCGTACCAAAAAGCCGAATGTGGGCAACGCCGTTTCGCTGAGACGAATGCCATGGGGTCTCAATGCCCTTGGATGTTGGATTTCGCCCTGCCGAGTTCGGTTGATAAGATAGCCCGCTACGGCGTTCGCGCCCTTTCCCTGATATCGGCCAAGGAGCCCATTTCATGACCATTCGCAACAAGCCCCGCACCCTCAGTATCCTCGTCATCGCCCTGCTCAGCCTCGCCCTGTTGGGCGGTTGCAGCCAACGGGAAACCGGCAATGTAGTCGGCGGAATCGCCGGTGCCGCCCTGGGCAACCAATTCGGCCACGGCAGCGGCCGTGTCGCCATGACCGCCCTGGGGGCCATTGCCGGTTCGGCCATCGGCGGGGCCATCGGCCAGAACATGGACGATACCGACCGCCTCAAGACCCAGCGCGCCCTGGAGCGCGCCCGTACCGATGAGACCAGCAGTTGGACCAACCCGGACACCGGTCACCGCTACCAGGTCACCCCGACCCGTACCTATAACCAAGGCGGCCGCGCCTGCCGTGAATATACCACCCGCGCCTATATCGATGGCCGCAAAGAGGTGATTCGCGGCACCGCCTGCCGCCAGGCCGATGGCAGCTGGGTTGCATCCTGATTCCTCTGACTCGGCACAGCCGGAATCAAAGGGGGGCCTGGTTACCCACAATGCTCAGCCAATCGAATAGGGGGCCGTGCCCGCCGGGCAACCACTAGGGGCAGGCTCCATTGCCGTGGCTTGGCGGCGGGCGCGGCCCACCCTATGCCGCACGGCAAAGTCGGCCTCCCAGCCCGGGACGTGCACGGCCAGCCAAGCCGAGATAATGGCTGAGATACAGGGGTAATCAGGAAGAAGGATGCAGAGTACGCAAGGCAGCGCGGAGATAGCAGAGGTGTAAAGGTGTTGCGCTGCCTGCTCAGGCCGTTCGCTGAGCGAAGTCGAAGCGAGGACCTTCTCGCTAAGTTGACCTGATGGCCTGAGTCCTTAGCCTCGGCCTCGGATCAGGGTAGCGGGGGAGGGTTGTCGTGGCGGGTGCGTAGGTAGGCGATGAGCCGGGCGCGCTGGCTGTCCTTTTTGATGCCACGAAAGTTCATCGCCACGCCGGGTATGGCGCGGTCGGTGCGGGTGAGGTAGTAGTTGAGATTAGCATAGGTCCAGTTGAAGTTGGCCTGTTGCAGGGCCTCGGAATAGGCAAAGCCCTGGGCCCGACCGGCCGGACGGTTGAGCAGGCCCCACAGGTTGGGGCCCTTGCCGTGCCCTATGCCCTTGGCGGTATCGTGGCAGGAGCTGCATTTGCGCAGGAACAGCCGCTGGCCCTGGGCCGGATCGGCCTGGCGGATCATCTCTGCCACCTCGGTGTCCAGCTCCGGCTGATAGTTGACCAGGGCCTCGGCGGAGTCCTCTGCCAGCAGGGGGCCGCTGGTGAGCAGGATCAGGCCCAACAATATTCGGTTTTTCATTATCTTGACCTCTTGTTCAGCCTTCAGCGGTGAGCCCGTTGACGGCGTATCACCCCGGCTATTCCGCTAGGCCCTTGCCATTGAGGCTGCGCAGAAAGGCGCTGATGTCGGCGATCTCTTCTGGCTTGAGTTCCGTGCCCAGTTGCAGCTGGGCCATGAGGCGTATCGCCTCTTCCAGGGTGTTGATCGAGCCGTTGTGAAACCAGGGGCCGGTCAGGGCGATGTTGCGCAACTGGGGCACCTTGAATACCTGTCTGTCCTCCTCCTTGCCGGTGACGGCGAAGCGGCCGGGGTCTGTGCTGGGGAAATCACCATGCCCGGCCCCGCCGAGACGCTCATAAAGGCCGCCGCCGAGCAGGGGGCCATCGTGACAGCGTATGCAGTTGTGGCTCATGAAGGCATCCAGGCCGCGCTGTTCCTGCTCGCTGAGGGCGCTGGTGTCGCCCTTGAGGTAGTCGTCAAAGCGGGACTCGCTGCGCAGGGTGCGCTCGAAGGCGGCCAGGGCCTCGCTCAGGTTGGCGTAGCTGATCGGCTCGGCGGCATCCGGGAAGGCCTGGGCAAACTCGGCCGGGTAGTCCGGGGTCTGGCGCAGCTTGTCCACCACGGCCTGCTCGTTGGGCATGGCCATTTCTACCGGGTTGAGTATGGGCTGACCGGCCTGGTCGGCCAGGTCCTTGGCGCGGCCGTCCCAGAATTGACTGGACTGCCAACCGGCATTGAGCACCGTCGGGCTGTTGCGGTCTCCCAGCTGGCCCTCGGCACCGGGCGAGGTAGGCAGATTGTCCACCCCGGCGCGGCCATCCCTGACCGGGTGGCAGGAGGCGCAGGATTGGGCGTTGTTGATGGATAGGCGGGTGTCGTGATAGAGCTTTTCCCCCAGGGCGATGCGCTCCGGGGTGTCGTTCTCGGCCCCCGGCATGGCCGCCGGCAGGGGGGCCAGGTAGCGGTTGGCCTTGCGTATCAGGCGTTCAGGGTCGGCAGCAAGGCCTGGGCCGCTGAGCAGCAGGGCAAGGGCGGTGACAAGAACAAGATTGAGAGTGCGATAAGGCATGGCTCATTTCTCCAGTTATCCTAAAAAAGTTGTGACTGCCGAAGCCGCCTGCCGGGTGTGGCCCGGATGGAGCAAAGCGGCGGGTTCAAAACAGCAGGCGGTTGAGGTCGTACAGGCTGCGGTGAACCCCGTGGCAGCGGGCGCAGATCATCACCGAGGCCTGCCCCAGGTGGCGGCCGCTGTTTTTTGCATCCTGCTGGCGCAAGGCCTGATCCAGTTCACCAAGGGCCTCCTGGCTGGCCTGGCCGAGGATACGCTCGACCGGAACCGGGTCCTTGCCGTGGCAGTTGCTGCATGCCCCTTCGAGCAGTTGCAGCCGACCGCGCAGCTGCCCCAGGGCCTGTTGGGCGGCGGGCCAACGGGCGTCTTCACTGGCGATTTTGATGCGGTTCACTTCCAGGCTGAGCTGGCCCATCAGGTCCTTAAAGGCGATGGCCTCGCCCTCGGCCGGGATGATCTCCAGGCCGTGAAAGTCGGCGGCGCGATAGCGGGCGGCGGCCAGGGCGCGGTAGTCACCGTGACAGCCCTGACAGCTCTGCCCCAAGCGACGCAAGGCCGGGCGCAGCTCACTGGAATCCTGTTCGGCCAGGGCCTGCCGCATCCGCTTCAGATTGGCCAGGTCCAGTTCGTCCCGCCACTCGGGCACCATCTCGGCCAGGGAAAGATAGTGCTCGGCCAGACGTTCTCCCCATTTGCTGGCCAGGACCCATTCACCGCCCTGGCTGTATTCACTCACCGCCTGTAGCTCTCGCCTGAGGGCGAACATGCTGTGCAGCCAGACCTGACGCTTGTTGTTCGGCCTGTACCACTGGGCCAGGCTGTCGGGTAGTTGAGAAGTCTGCTCCGCCACTGAGTCCGGCCCATTGGCCAGGGCCGTACCCCAGGCCAGGCTGGCAGCCAGCCAGATCAGTCCGACCTGCAGCGGCTTGGGGGGCTGGCGTCCGAGTTTCACGCGACACCAGCCTGACCGCAACCTTATCCCAAGTCCCGAGCCCCAATAGGGCCTGCAAAGCGCTTCATCGTCCCTTGTCCCGCCCGTTCCATGGGCGTCTGGCAAACTACTGAGCAATGACATTGATCTCCGCCTCGGGGTTGTCCAGACCCAGACGATAGCCGAGGGAGACGTGGTGGAAGCGTGAATCGCTGAAGTCATCGTGGATGGCGAAGCCGAAGTTATACAGCTTGCCTGCCTCCAGGGGCAGATCGCCGGGATTGTCGGCGGCCAACGGGCGTTTGATCACCAGCGTCCAGTAACCGCCCTCCAGGGTGCCGTGGGCAGACACCGGGCCCTTGTCGTTCATTACCCTTTGTTCCAGGACGTGGCCGTTTTCCACCGCGCCGCTGCTGTTCCAGCGCAGCAGGTCCATGAACTGACCGCTGGCCAGGGCGGCCTCGATCTCGGCCTGGTCCTTGAGCTTGTCCCAGCCGCCGAGCACGGCACCGCGTCGGCCCTTTTCCTCGATCTCGGTGCGCGAGGCGGCGATGTACTTGGTGATGCCCTGGCTTACATCCAGCTGCCCGGCCACCGCCGAGGGGTCTTCCGGGTGCTCCGGCATGTGGCGCAGATCGTGGTGGCAGGTGCCCCAGCAGCCGGCCTGACCGGCGTATTGGACCTCATCGGTGGACAGCATCAGGGCCAGCTTGACCGGGTTTTCCGGGTCCATCTTGCCACCATCGACGAAGGGCACGGCCACATGCTCGCCCTCTTCCCACTGGAAGCGCAGGTAGAGGTTTTCCTTGTCATGGGTGGCCTGTACCGAAACCGGTATGCCCGGGCGCTTGCCGGGGATGGGCGAGGTCTCGGCCTTGTCGCCGCCGACCATCTTGGCCCCCATGTCAGCGGTTTCCTTATCGTGACAGGTGGTGCAGCGGTCGCCCATCATGAACGGTCGGGAACCGCCGTGGTACTTGCCCACCAGGGTCCATTCCATGGAGGTCTGGCCGGGGTAGAACAGGGTGACCAGACGTTCGTCCACCTTGTCCCAGTCGATGCCTTCATCCACGGCGGCTCCGACCTCCGGAGTGGCCGCTGCGGCGGCGGCACTGGCGGCAGCCTGGACGGGTGCCGCTGCCGGGGCGCTGACCTCTGCCTTGACCACATTGACATCGGCCTCCGGGTTGTCCAGCCCCAGGCGGTAGCCAAGGGAGACGTGGTGGAAGCGTGAGTCGCTGAAGTCATCGTGGATGGCGAAGCCGAAGTTATACAGCTTGCCCGCCTCCAGGGGCAGATCGCCGGCGGTGCTGGCGGCCAGCGGGCGCTTGATCTCCACCGTCCAGTAGCCGCCTTCCAGCCAGCCCTGGGCCTCCAGCGGGCCCTTGTCGTCCATCACCCGCTGTTCCAGTACATGGCCGTTTTCCACCGTGCCGCTGCTGTTCCAACGCAGCAGGTCCATGAACTGACCGCTGGCCAGGGCGGCCTCGATCTCGGCCTGGTCCTTGAGCTTGTCCCAGCCGCCGAGCACGGCACCGCGACGGCCCTTTTCCTCGATCTCGGTGCGCGAGGCGGCGATGTACTTGGTGATGCCTTGGCTCACATCCAGCTGCCCGGCTACCGCCGAGGGGTCTTCCGGGTGTTCGGGCATGTTGCGCAGGTCGTGGTGGCAGGTGCCCCAGCAACCCGACTGACCGGCGTACTTGACCTCGTCGGTAGACAGCATCAGGGCCAGTTTGACGGCGTTTTCCGGGTCCATCTTGCCGCCATCGACGAAGGGAATGGCCACATGCTCGCCTTCTTCCCACTGGAAGCGCAGGTAGAGGTTGTCGCCATCATGGGCGGCCTGCACCGTTACCGGGATGCCAGGGCGCTTACCGGGGATGGGGGTGGTCTCGGCCTTGTCGCCACTGACCATCTTGGCCCCCATGTCGGCGGTTTCCTTTTCGTGGCAGGTGGTGCAGCGGTCGCCCATCTTGAACGGCCGGGCACCGCCGTGGTATTTGCCCACCAGGGTCCACTCCATGGAGGTCTGACCGGGGTAGAACAGGGGGATCATGCGCTCGGGTACCTGATCCCAGGCCACGCCGAAGCCACGGGCGGCCTCCACCGCTGCCTGGGGTTGCGCGGCGGCATCCCCGCCCGCGCCCAGGCGGGCACGCTCGGCGGTCAGGGCCTTTTCCACGGCATCCTGGATGCGCTGTTTTTGTGCGCTGATCTCGGCCTTGCGCTTTTCCCGCTCCTTTTTGGCCTCTTCCTGGGCCTCTTCCGCCGCCTTGGCTTCGGCCGCCTCGGCCCGGGCCAGGCCTTCCTTGAAGGGTTCTGGCAGCTCGGTCTTGTAGGCCGCTACGGGCTTGGCCCATTCGTTCAGTTCCTCTTCCGAGATCTGGGTGTGGGCCGGGCTGTGGGCTATGCCCTTGTGGCAGTCGATACAGGTATTGCCGTTCTCCATGGCGAATTTATGCTGATTGCGCGCACGCGGCTGCTGCTTGGACGGGTCCATGGTGTCCCAGTCGTGGCAGTTGCGGCATTCCCGTGAATCGGAGTCCTTCATGGCCTTCCAGACGCGGCGGGCCATGGTGAGACGGTGGGCGTCGAACTTCTCCGGGGTGTCCACCGTCCCCAAAATCTTGTGCAACACCTCGTTGCTGGCCTGGATCTTGCGTTTCATTTTGTGCAGCCAGGGGCGCGGCACATGGCAATCCGGGCAGGTGGCCTTGACGCCACTGCGGTTGGCATCGTGGATGGTGCCAACGTATTCGTTATAGACGTTGTCCTTCATCTCGTGACAGCTGATACAGAAGGGTTCGGTATTGGTTGCCTCCATGCCCCAGTTGAATCCCCCCCAGAGGATCACGCCGATGATCATGAAGATAACGGCGCTGCCCAGGGTTGCGCCAAACACAACCTTGCGCGCCAAAAGGCCTTTGATAAGGGATTGATGCGGCATCATTCAACTCCAGCAGGGATAAGATTCCGGGTACAAAAGACAAAAAATGGCGGGCATGAAGTATTGCTCCATGCCCGCCATCGATTCCCGATTATGACATCAGGAGGTTTGTGGCTAGGTCACGTGCTCGGAACGGATGGTCACGTTGAACTTGCCGGTAGGTGCATACAGGCCCTTGACGCGGCCCTTTTCTTCCAGGGTGTTGGCGTCATAGATGACCATTTCGCCATTGGGCTCCTTGGAGTCCTTCATGTTCCAGACAGATACCCAGACCTCGGTGCCATCGGCATTGAACTCCTGATGGACCGCAGCATATCCGGGCTTGTCGGTGACCTGGATGGTCTTGACGATCTTGCGGGTTTCCTTGTCGATGACCTGCACCGATTGCTGGATTTCCGGCTCCGGATGCTTGGTCTGGTCGGCCCAGAAGTACTTGCTGTTGGGATGGGTGCGGATGAACAGGCCGGGGCCGTCGGTTTCCACCTCGTAGCAGACCTTCCAGGCCTGATCGGGATGACCCTTGGGATCGTTACCCCAGACGGTGACCTTGCCTACGCCCAGGTGGGTGGTGCCGGCCACAGGACCGCACTTGGGGTCGTTCCAGTTGGCACCGGGGCCCGGATGGGGCAGCTTGTCGGTATCGATGATGGCCTCTTTCTTGCGTTCAACCGAGTCCACCACCACCATCTGGTTGGAGGCGTTGGCGGCGATCTGGAAGTAACGGCCAGTGGGATCGAAGAAACCGTCATGCAGGAACTTGGCGGTATCCATCTTATCGATACGCAGGTTATCGATATCGGAGTAGTCCACCTGCCACATCTGGCCCAGTTCCTTCATGGCGACCAGCCAGGAAGAGGCCAGGGGGGTGTCGTAGATGGCGGCGACGCGGGATTCGTTGACGTACTCACCGTCCACGTTCACGCCACGGGTGGAGACCACCTTGAGCGGGTCCATGGTCTTGGCATCGACGATAACGAAGTGCGGCGGCCAGTAACCACCACCGATGATGTACTTGCCATCGCCGGATACGGCAACGTCACGGGCATCGTAGGCGACCTTGGTTTCGGCAACCAGCATCTTGTCCGGCGTCTGCCAGAGGTCGATCTTGGTCATCTTGCCGTCACGGCCCTGGGTGTACCAGAAGCGGCCCACATCATCGGGGTTTTCCGGGTGCACCACCTTGTTGTGCTCCAGGGCCTTGATCACGTGTACGGCATAACCGGTGGGGATGTGCGCCAGCACTTCCTTGGTGTCACCGTCAACCACGGCGACCTTACCCACATCGCGTTCGATAACGACGAAGAAGTTCTTCCAGTTGCGGCCATGCAGGGGCTTGGTGGGGTAGTCTTTGGGATCCACGTGGACCTTGGTGTGGGACTTCATCTGCGCCAGGGACATCTCAGGCGGAATCGGTGCTTCCATCTGGATGTAGGTGGCCATGGCCTTGATTTCAGCATCGGTCATGATTTCACTGAAATTGTTCATGCCGCCTTCGGTGCCGAACTTGATGATCTTTTCCAGACGTTCCTGACCCAGCTTCTGGGTCTCTTTCGGCAGCAGGCTCTTGCCGGTGGCACCCTTGCGCAGGGTGCCATGACAACCGGCGCAGTGCTGGAAGTAGATGGTCTTGGATTTTTCGAAATCTGCCTCGCTCAGGCTCGGCTCGGCGGCGTTGACGCCAGTGGCGCCAAAGGCCAGGCCTACGGCCAGAGACAGGAGACTGGTCTTGAACATGGGTACAGCTTGGGATTTAACTTGCCTCAGCATTGGGATAACCCTCCGAAATTGCGTATTGTTGGCGCGGTAATTACGCAATAACCGTCCCGGCATAACCTTGATTAAGGTCAAGACTTACGGACAAATGCTGAACTATCGTTTTTGCCAGGGTCGCAGGGGGGGCAGCCCGGCGGAGCCTGTCCTTGTACAAGCCCCCTGGCCTTCCATATTAATAGGTATGCTGGCCGCCGCAGCCCCTTCGGCAGTCCTTTCAGGCCATGGGCTTGCGCCTCTGGCGTGCTATCATGGGCCACAGACAGGGGTGGATAAAGCCCCCATCATCCGGTAATAAAACCCGTTCCATTGAGGATCACCGTCATGCGCAAGAGCCTGCAAACCTTCGGTCTTTCCCTGTTCATCATCCTGGCCTTCATTGTCATCGGCTTCGGCTTCACCTACGGCATCGGCAACCCCGTGCCCTGGATCATGATCGTCCTGCTGCTGGCGCTGCCCTATGCGCACCAGCGCTTGACGGAAAAGCGTTTTGTCACCTGGAGCGATGATCTGAGCGTTGGCATAGAGGCCATAGACGACGACCACAAGCGCCTGCTGGGGCTGATCAACAACCTGCAAAATGCCGTTTACTACCCCACCGGCGAGGCCTTTGAGCGCCAGTCCCTGGAAGAGTTGGTGGCCTACACCAAGTACCACTTCGAGCGCGAAGAGGCGCTGATGGAAAAGCACGGCTATGCCGATCTTGAGCCCCACAAGCAGCAGCATGAAAAGATGATTGCCGAGGTGGAGCGCTATTTGCAGGCCTATGAAAAGGACCCGGAGAGCACCATCGAAGGCCTGACCCGGTTCCTCAAGGACTGGCTGATCAAGCACATCCGTGGTACCGATCAGCAGTATAGCGCCTACCTGCGCGGCAAGGGAGAACGCTGATGAGCGCGCCTGTACGGACGCAGGCGCAGACAGAGCCCAGCGGCATCGGCAAGACCGCCAACAATATAAGAAGAATCCAAAAATGGACATCCTGAACTCCCTGCAGGAGCACTTCCTGTTCCGTGCCTTCACCCCGCAGCAGATGCAGCAGGCCTGCAAGGATGCCCGCTGGGTAAGCGTCGCGCGCAATCAGTACCTGTTTAGCCAGGGTGATGATGCCTCGTATTTCTACTTTCTCAAGGAAGGGCAGGTCAAACTGGTATTGCTGTCCCCTGGCGGGGATGAAAAGATCCTGGAGATCATCAATCCAGGGGAGATCTTCGGCGAGGCAATGATGTTCATCCAGGACTGCCACTATCCGGTAGCGGCGCAGGCGATGAGGGGCTGTCGCCTGATCCAGATCGACAACGCCAACTTTCTTCGCGTGCTGCATCAATCCAACGAGGCCTGCATCTCCCTGCTGCAAGACATGAGCGTCCGGCTGTACGATTTTGTCCATGAGATCTACGCCCTGACCCTGAGCGATGCCGCCTGCCGCGTGGCCGGTTACCTGCTGGCGCAAAACTCCAAACGGGGCGCGGTATTCGAGCTGGATGTGCCCAAGGTCGCCCTGGCCTCGCGCCTCTCGGTCAAGCCAGAGACCTTCTCGCGCATCATCAAGCAACTGAGCAGCAACGACCTGATCGCCGTGAACAACAAACAGATCACTATCCTTGATGAGCCCAACCTGAGGACGCTCACCGAGAGTTGCACCCGGCAGGAGGCCTGCCAACAACATTCCCTCAGCCTGAACGCCTGAGCCGAGCGTCCATGAACCCGGCCCCAACGCAAGGAAGACAGACTATTCGCTGGCAAGGGCGGTCCGCCAGTAGCGAAACCCGTGGCGGGCAAGCGTTTACCCTGTTTCCCTGGCACGCCAGCTTTGCCACCGGCATCGACTCCATCGACGAGCAGCACAGGGTACTGCTGGACATACTCAACCAACTGGCAGCGCAGCTGGCCAATCCCTCCAGCGCCACCCGGCTGGATCAGATCTTCGATCAACTCGGCGATTACGCCCAGTATCATTTCCAGACCGAGGAACAGCTCTGGGCGGCGCAATTCCCGGACGATGCCGAACTGCTCTCCCACCAGGCGGAACACCAGTACTTTGTCCACAAGCTGGAACAGATGCAGCAGCAGCGCAAGGCCAGGCCCGAGCAGGTGCGTGACATGGTCGGCTTCCTGTTCCAGTGGCTGATCTCCCACATCCTCGATGGTGACCAGCACCTGGCCCTATACTACCTGGCCCTGCGCCAGGGGCTGACCCCGGAACAGGCCCGTGCCCAGGCCGACCAGGAGATGGCCAGATCCCAGTCACACATCATCCGCACCCTGCTGGGCATGTACCAGCACCTCTCGGAGCGCAGCCTGCAAAGCTTTCTCGGCCCCAGCCGCAGGCCGGACAATGGCCCGGCCAAGGCGGCCGACCCGGATCAGGCCGAGGCCTTCGCCGACCTGCCCGGCATAGACACCAGCGCAGGCCTGGCGGTGACAAACGGCGACCACAGGCTGTATCTGAAGCTGCTGCGCCTGTTTCACCAGCAGCAGCGCGACTTTGAGCAGGAATTTGAGACCGCCCTGGCCACCCTGGACAACCACAAGGCCGAGCGCATAGCCCATTCACTCAAGGGGGTGGCCGCCAACATAGGTGCCCTGGAACTGCGTGAAACCGCCGCCCAGCTGGAGCGCGCCTGTCGCCAGGGAGACGATTGCAGCCTGCTGCTGCACGTGCTCATGGATGAACTTAACCCGGTGCTGAAGGGTATAAGCAAGGTGCTTAACTTGGCACCGAGCAAGGGGCAGGCAGCCCCCGCTGAACTCAAGCCCGTCCAGGAGGAAACCCTGCGCGGCCTGCTCAGGGAGCTGCGCAACCGGCTGCGGGACGACGATTTTTACGCCCTGGAGTTTGTCGAGCAGATCAAGCCCCTGATGGTCAAACACGGGCGGGGCGAGGAGTGGACCCAGCTCAATCGCGCCATCGAGGTGTACAACTTCGACACCGCCCTGGATCTGCTGGAACAGTTGATCCAGCCTGACCCAAAGCGTAAGGATTGAGCCGTGACTCCACGGGAGTCAAGATGTTCTTCCGGAACCGCCACAAACCTCAGACAATCGGCCAGGGTAGTCCAGGCCGACCTGGGATGGCAGCGTGCTGCGCGACCTGACAGCCAGGCCCAGTGGGAGCGGGCTTGCCCGCGATGCTAAAAAACGCCCGAAGGGCTCATTACTTCAAACTTCACCCTTCAAACTTCTGACTTTTTAAGCGCCCTTCGCGGCCAAGGCCGCTCCTACGCTCTTGGGCTGGCCAGTGGGAGCGGGCTTGACCGCGATTCCAGCCACTTGCCGATCGGGGTGAGACAGGTGGGTAATGCGCCCCGCAGGACTAACCCAGCTTGGCCTGCAACAGCTGGTTCACCTGCTGCGGGTTGGCCTTGCCCTGGCTTTGCTTCATCACCTGACCGACAAAGAAGCCAAGCATCTTCGGCCGCTTGGACTCATCCGCCGCACGGTAGTTGTCCACCTGCTTGGGGTTGGCTGCGATGACCTGATCGACAATCGCCTCGATGGCGCCGCTGTCGGTGATCTGCCTAAGCCCCTGCTCCTCGATCACCGCATCGGCGCTGGCCGCCCCGGCCCACAGCGCCTCGAACACCTGCTTGGCCAGCTTACCGGAGATTGTGTTATCCAGAATGCGCTGGATCAACCCGCCCAGGGCCTCGGCGCTGACCGGGCTGGCGCTGATGTCCTTGGCTTCCTTGTTTAGCGCTGCCGCCAGCTCGCCATTAACCCAGTTGGCCGCCAGGCGGGCATCACCACAGACCTGGGCCACCCGCTCGAAGTAGTCCGCCAGGGCGCGGCTGCTGGCCAGGGTCTCGGCATCGGCCTCGCTCAGGCCGTAGTCCTGGGCAAAGCGATGGCGCTTGGCATCGGGCAGCTCCGGCAGGTCGCTACGCAGGGTCTCGATGAAGGCCTCGTCCAGTTCCACCGGCAACAGGTCCGGGTCGGGGAAGTAGCGGTAGTCGTTGGCCTCTTCCTTGCTGCGCATGGAGCGGGTCTCGTCCTTGGCCGGGTCGTAGAGGCGGGTCTCCTGCACCACGCTGCCGCCGGATTCGATCAGCTCGATCTGCCGCTCCACCTCGAAGTTGATCGCCCGTTCCAGGAAGCGGAAGGAGTTGAGGTTCTTGATCTCGGCGCGGGTGCCGAACTCAGCCTGACCCTTGGGCCGTACCGAGACGTTGGCATCGCAGCGGAAGGAGCCCTCCTGCATGTTGCCGTCACAGATGCCCAGGTAGCGCACGATCTGATGGATCTTCCTGGCATAGGCCACCGCCTCGCGCGCCGAGCGCATGTCAGGCTCGGAGACGATCTCCAACAGGGGTGTGCCGGCGCGGTTGAGGTCGATGCCGGTCATGCCGCCCATGCCCAGGGAGTTGTCCTCGTGCAGGGACTTGCCGGCGTCCTCTTCCAGATGGGCGCGGGTCACGCCTATGACCTTGACCTGGTCATCGAGGACGATCTCCACCTGGCCCTTGCCGACGATGGGCAGCTCGTACTGGCTGATCTGGTAGCCCTTGGGCAGGTCGGGGTAGAAATAATTCTTGCGCGCAAACACCGAGCGGCGGCCGATCTCGGCATCAATCGCCAGACCGAAACGCACCGCCATGCGCACCGCCTCCTGGTTGAGCACCGGCAGCACCCCGGGCAGACCCAGATCAATGGCACAGGCCTGGGTGTTGGGCTCGGCACCAAAGGCCGTGGCCGCAGCGGAGAAAATCTTCGAGCGAGTGGCAAGCTGGGCATGAATCTCAAGCCCGATGACGGTTTCCCATTGCATAGGTTTTGTCTCTGATTGTCTGATTAGTCCGCAAATGAACGCGAATGAACGCCAATGGACGCAGAGGACGCAAAGAAGCGCGGAGTACGCAGAGTGTTTATTTGCGGCAGCCAATACTGGTGGCAGCAGCATCCGCTCCACGGCCCCTCATCCAGATCCAATCAGCGTTCATTTGCGGACTTTATATTAAATAACTCCGCGTCCTCTGCGCTTCTTTGCGTCCTGATTTAAATCCCATCTCCCGTAGCCCGGACGCAGCGCAGCGGAATCTGGGGAGGCCCCCGCAGCAACCCCGGATCAGGTTGCACTCCGTGCGGGCTAGCACTTGACACCTCCGAGCCAGCGCTCGGAGCTCCCAGGATGGGCAACACCCAAGGCTGTTTCACAGTAAAAATCTTGGTAATTCTGTGAAATCCGTGTTCATTTGCGGACCTTATATTAAATAACTCCGCGTCCTCTGCGCTTCTCTGCGTTCTCTGCGTCCTGATTTAAATCCCCGACGGCGCCTGCAGGTGCCAGTCGGTGGCTTGTTGGTAACGGTGGGCGGCGTTGAGCAGGCGTGCCTCGCCGAAGTAGCGACCGATCAGCTGCATGCCTACCGGCAGGCCCTTGACCGGGGCTACCGGGATGGACAGCGCCGGCAGACCCGCCAGATTGACCGCTATGGTGTAGATGTCCGACAGGTACATGGTCACCGGGTCGTCGGTCTTTTCGCCGAGCTTGAAGGTAGTCTCCGGGGTGGTCGGCGCCAGGATCAGATCCACTTGCCTGAAGGCCTCGGTAAAATCATTGGCGATGAGCTGGCGGATCTGCTGCGCCTTGAGGTAGTAGGCATCGTAGTAGCCAGCGGACAGGGCATAGGTGCCGATGAGGATGCGCCGCTTCACCTCGGTGCCAAAGCCCTCCTGGCGCGAGCGCTTGTAGAGGTCTTCCAGGTCCTTGGGGTTCTCGCAGCGGTGGCCGAAGCGCACGCCGTCAAACCGCGCCAGGTTGGAGGAACACTCCGCCGGGGCCACCACATAGTAGGCCGGCACCGACAGGGCGTTGTGCGGCAGCTGGATGTCCACCAGCTCAGCGCCCAGTCGCTTGAACTCGGTCACCGCCTGCTCGATGGAGGCGGCCACCTCGGCGTCCAGACCCTCGGCGAAGAACTCCCGCGGCAGGCCGATCTTCAGCCCGCGCAGATCATCGTTGAGACCGGCGCAGTAGTCCGGCACCGGCTCCTCGGCGCAGGTGGAGTCCTTGGGGTCGAAACCGGCCATGGCCTGCAGCAGCAGGGCGGCGTCCTCGGCACAGCGTGTCATGGGGCCGGCCTGATCCAGGCTGGAGGCGAAGGCGATCATGCCGTAGCGCGACACCCGGCCGTAGCTGGGTTTGAGGCCGGTAAGACCGCACAGGGCGGCAGGCTGACGGATGGAGCCGCCGGTATCGGTGCCGGTGGCGGCGGCGCAAAGCCGGGCGGCTACTGCTGCGGCCGAGCCACCGGAGGAGCCGCCGGGCACGCGCTCGGTATCCCAGGGATTTTTCACCGGGCCGTACCAGCTGGTCTCGTTGGAGGAACCCATGGCGAACTCGTCCATGTTGGTCTTGCCCAGCACCACCACCCCGGCATCATGCAGACGGCTGACCACCGTGGCATCGTAGGGGGCGATAAAGCGATCCAGCATCTTCGAGGCGCAGCTGGTGCGCAGGCCCTGGGTGCAGAAGATGTCCTTATGGGCAATGGGCACGCCGCACAGGGCCGGGGCATCACCGCTGGCCAGGCGCTGGTCCGCTGCCGCCGCCTGGGCCAGGGCACCCTCGGCATCGACCGTGATGAAGGCATTGAGCCCGCCATCCAGGCGCTCGATGCGATCCAAATACAGCCGAGTCAGCTCGACGCTGGAGATCTCGCCCTTGCGCAGGGCCTCGGCCTGTTGGGCCAGTGTCTTGTTGTACATAGGTCCTAACCACTGAAAGTCGTAAACAAATATCTAAATTTCAGGACGCAGAGATCGCAAAGAAGCGCAAAGAACGCGGAGAAGCGTTGAGTACTTCCCGTTACAGCTCTCTGTATCCATCTGCGCCGTACCTGCAATACTCTGAGTTAAAAGCCGTTTCTGGCTGGCACCTAACAACTGTCAGCAGAAAAACTCTCTGCGCTCTCTGCGCTTCTTTGCGTCCTCTGCGTCCCTTCTTAGGTCTGCACTCTGCGGAGAAGCGTTGAGTACTTCCCGTTACAGCTCTCTGTATCCATCTGCGCCGTACCTGCAATACTCTGAGTTAAAAGCCATTTCTGGCTGGCACCTAACAACTGTCAGCAGAAAAACCCTCTGCGCTCTCTGCGCTTCTTTGCGTCCTCTGCGTCCCTTCTTAGGTCTGCACTCTGCGGAGAAGAGTTGAGTACTTCCCGTTACAGCTCTCTGTATCCATCTGCGCCGTACCTGCAATACTCTGAGTTAAAAGCCATTTCTGGCTGGCACCTAGCAACTGTCAGCAGAAAAACCCTCTGCGCTCTCTGCGCTTCTTTGCGTCCTCTGCGTCCCTTCTAGGTCTGCAATCTGTTGGCGGTTGGCGGCCGACTACTCAATCACCCTCGGCACCAGATAGAGCCCGTTTTGCGTGGCCGGGGCTATGGACTGGAACCGCTCGCGCTGGTTTTGTTCGGTTACCACGTCGGCACGCAGGCGCTGGGCCATGTGCAGGGGGTGGGCCATAGGGCTCAGGCCGCTGGTGTCCACCGCCGCCATCTGCTCGACAAAATCCAGGATGCCGGACAGGGAACCGCCCAGCTCGGCGGCCTCCTGCGGGGTCAGGGCGATACGCGCCAGATGGGCAATTTTTTCGACATCGGTCAGATTAAGGGACATGGGTCCACCCGTACTGTGCAAACAAGGGCGGCAAATTATCACAGCAGGCCAGCATCTTCTATAGGCCCCATGCCCGATAACAGGTAGAATGCCCGTCCATATCTGCCTGCAAAGGCGAATGTTCAGCCTGTTAACCCGACATCGAGACCACCGACGAATGTTCCTGAAAGCCCTGCGCGGACTCTTTTCCAACGACCTCTCCATCGATCTGGGCACGGCCAACACCCTGGTCTATACCCGGCAGAGCGGCATTGTCCTGAATGAGCCATCGGTGGTGGCCATCCGCCACGAGAAGAACGGCAACAAGACGGTAATCGCCGTGGGCCACGAGGCCAAGAGCATCTTCGACAAGACCCCGCGTGGCGTCGAGGCCATCCGCCCACTCAAGGAAGGCGTGATCGCCGACTTCACCGTCACCGAGAAGATGTTGCAGTACTTCATCCATAAGGTACATGAGACCAAGATCATCCGCCCCAGCCCGCGGGTGCTGATCTGCATCCCCTGCGGCTCCACCCAGGTGGAACGCCGCGCCATCAAGGAATCCGCCGCCGGTGCCGGTGCCCGTGAGGTATTCCTGATCGAAGAGCCGATGGCTGCGGCCATGGGGGCCGGCCTGCCCATCGAACAGCCGCGTGGCTCCATGGTGCTGGACATCGGCGGCGGCACCTCGGAGGTGGCGGTGCTGTCGCTCAGTGGCGTGGTCTATTCCAACTCGGTGCGCATCGGTGGCGACCGCTTCGATGAGGCCATCATCAACTATGTGCGACGCAACTTCGGCTCCATGATCGGCTCGCCCACCGCCGAACGGATCAAGAACGAGATCGGCACCGCCTTCCCCACCAATGAGGTGCAGGAGATCGAGGTCACCGGGCGCAATCTGGCCGAGGGCGTGCCGCGCAGCTTCACCATCAACAGCAACGAGGTGCTCGAAGCCCTGCAGGAACCCCTGGCCGGCATCGTCAGCGCGGTCAAGCAGGCCCTGGAGCAGACCCCGCCGGAGCTGGGTGCCGACGTGGCCGAGCGCGGCATAGTGCTCACCGGCGGCGGTGCCCTGCTGCGCCAGCTCGACCGGTTGATCTCTGAGGAGACCGGCCTGCCGGTGATCGTTGCCGACGACCCACTGACCTGCGTCGCCCGTGGCGGCGGCAAGGCCCTGGAGCTGCTCAATGACCGGGGCGCGGTGCTGTTTGCCTCTGAGTAAGGCCATGGAACGGGATTCGGGACTCGGGACTCGGGACTCGCAGCCCAGCCGCTGGCCGCTGACGGCAAGCCGCTGAAGGAGCAGCCGCCATCAAGCCCATATTCCTTGTCGGCCCCTCGGCCACGGTGCGTCTGGCCATCGCCGTGCTGCTCTCCCTGACCATGCTCGGCATGGAGTACCGCGAGCGCCACCTGAGTGGCTTTCGCAGCCTGTTGGCCACCATCACCTATCCCCTGGTCTATCTGGTGGAGCTGCCCTACCGGGTATCGGAGGCCCTGAGCCATGGCCTGGCCTCGCATCGCGCCCTGTTGGCGGACAACCAGCACCTGTTCGAGGAAAATCTGCGCCTGCGTGCCCGCCTGCTCAGCTTCGATGCCCTGGAAAAGGAGAACATGCGCCTGCGCGCCCTGCTCGATTCCTCGTTCAAGATCGGCGATAACGTGCTCATCAGCGAACTCATCCATGTGGACCTGGACCCCTACCGTCATCACATCCAGATCAACAAGGGCAGCCAGGCCGGGGTCTATCAAGGCCAGCCGGCGCTGGACGCCAATGCGGTCATGGGCCAGGTGGTGCAGGTCAATCCCTGGGACAGCACGGTGCTGCTGATCACCGACAGCGAACACAGCCTGCCGGTACAGATCAGTCGCACCGGCCTGCGCACCATCGCCGTGGGCACCGGCAAGATCGATAGCCTGCGCCTGCCCTTCCTGCCCAACAACTCGGACGTGCGCGAGGGGGATAGAATCACCACCTCCGGCCTGGCCGGCCAGTTCCCCGCCGGTTACCCGGTGGCCACGGTCAACTCGGTGCAGCGCAAGCCCGGTGCCCCCTTCACCGAGGCCCTGGCCACGCCGGATGCCCAGCTCGACCGCAGCCGCGAGATCCTGCTGGTGTGGAGCAACCGGCTGGAGGATGCCGACAACGGCGAGCAGGCGGCCAGGCCGGAGGAGACGCCCTGATGCAGGACTCCCATCAGTCCTCTGTATTCACCATCCTGCTGGTGTTCATCTTTGCCCTGCTGCTGCAGATCTCGCCCCTGCCGGAGTGGAGCCAGGGCTACCGCATCCCCTGGACCAGCCTGGCGCTGATCTATTGGGTGCTCTCCGCGCCCCATCAGGTGGGGGTGTTCAGCGCCTGGCTGCTGGGCCTGACCCAGGATGCCCTGACCGGTGCCATGCTCGGCCAACATGCCCTGACCTTTTCCATTACCGCCTTTATCTGCCTGCAGCTGTATCAGCGCATCCGCGTGTTCCGCGTCTGGCAGCAGACGGCCATCGTCATGGCCCTGCTTTTGTTGGAGCGTATCATCCACTTCTGGGTGATCAGTAGTTCCGGCCACATGCCCCTGACCCTGGCCTTCTGGCTGCCGGTGCCCCTGGGCGCGCTGCTCTGGCCATTGATCCAGTTGCTGCTGCGCGATGGGCGCAGGCTGAACAAGATTTGAGCTGACTCGGGACTCGGGACTCGGGACTCGGGACTCGGGACTCGGGACTCGGGACTCGGGACTCGGGACTCGGGACTCGGGACTCGGGACTCGGGACTCGGGACTCGGGACTCGGGACTCGGGACTCGGGAGGCTTCGCCTCCCTTGATAGCGCTGACCGCTGATGGCTGACCGCTGGCCGCTGATGGCTGGACGCTGGCCGCTGGCCGCTCTCTACTCTATTTGACTGCATGAACCCAGATTAGTGGACTACCAGCAACGCTCCTTTCGCAATTACCCCCATGAGGCGCGCCTTTTTGTTGGCCGCGCCTGGGTGGCGGTGTTGCTTATTGCCCTGCTGTTTCTGGTATTGCTGGGGCAGCTGTTTCGGTTACAGATCATCGACTATGAGCGCTATCGCACCGAGTCCCGCGACAACCGGGTCAAGCTGCGCCCACTGTCGCCCACCCGGGGCCAGATCTTCGACCGCAACGGGGTGGCCCTGGCGGTCAACCGGCTCAATCACAGCCTGGAGATCGTGCCGCAACACACCGACAGCTTCGATGACACCATCGAGCGCCTGGGCCAGGTGGTGCGTATCACCGAGGAGGACCTGGAGCGCTTTCAACGCCTGCGCCGCCAGCGTCGCCGGTTCGACAACATCCCCATCCGCACCCGCCTGGATCAGACCGAGCTGGCCCGCTTTGCGGTGCAGGGCCACCTGTTCCCCGAGGTGGTCATCAGCGCCGTGCCGACCCGGGAATACCCGCTCAAGACCCTGGCCTCGCACCTGGTGGGCTATGTCGGCCGCATCAGCGACCAGGACCTGGAGCGCATCAACCCGTCCGACTATGCCGGTACCAGCCACGTCGGCAAGGCAGGTCTGGAGAAGAGTTACGAGGGCCTGCTGCACGGCAGCGTCGGTATGCAGCGCGAGGAGGTCAACGCCGTTGGTCGTCCCCTGCGCATCCTGGAGCGGGAGCCGCCGGTCACAGGGCGCAACCTGCACCTGTATCTGGATACGCGCATCCAGGAGATTGCGCGCACCGCCCTGGGTGAGTACAACGGTGCCATAGTCGCCATCGAGGTAGAGACCGGCGGGGTTATCGCCATGGTCAGCAAGCCGGGCTTCGACCCCAACCTGTTTGTCGATGGCATCTCCAATGCCGACTATCAGGCCCTGCTCAACTCGCCGGATACCCCCCTGTTCAATCGCGCCATCAAGGGCCAATACCCGCCGGCCTCCACCATCAAGCCCTTCATTGGCTGGGCCGCCCTGTTCAGCGGCAGCATAGAGCCGGAAGAGAAGATCAGCTGCCCCGGCTATTTCCAGCTGCCCAAGCAGGAGCACCGCTACCGCTGCTGGAACCGCTGGGGCCACGGCCCGGTCAACCTGCTGCAGGCCATCGCCAACTCCTGCGATGTCTATTTTTACGATCTGGCGGTGCAGATGGGCATTGACCAGCTCAATCTCTATTTGCAGCCCTTCGGTTTCGGCCAGGCCAGTGGCATCGACCTGCCCGGCGAAAGCCCTGGCCTGCTGCCCTCTCGGGACTGGAAGGAGGCCACCTACGGCAAGCCCTGGTATCCGGGTGAGACCGTAATTGCTGGTATCGGCCAGGGCTATTTTCTGACCACCCCGCTGCAACTGGCCTCGGCCACCGCCACCCTGGCCAGCGGCGGCGTGCGGCGCGAGCCCAAACTGGTGCGGGCGGTGGACCTGGGCAGCACGGTGGGCAAGCCGGTGGCCCTGCGTGCCAACAGCCAGCGCTTTGACATGGACCGGCAACACAGCCACGCCCTCACGGTGCAGGCCATGGACGAGGTGGTGCAGGGCAAACTGGGTACCGCCAAGGGTATCCGCAACAGCAATTACCGCATCGCCGGCAAGACCGGCACGGCCCAGGTGTTCGGCATTAAGCAGGACGAGACCTACGACAAGGAGACCCTGGCCCGGCGCCTGCTGGACCATGCCCTGTTCATCGCCTTTGCCCCGGTGGAGCGGCCGCGCATCGCCGTGGCCGTGGTGGTGGAGAACGGCGAGAGCGGCGGCAAGGTGGCCGCCCCCATCAGCAAGCGGGTGATGGATGCCTACCTGCTTGGCCCGGAGTACGATGAGCTGGATGAGGGCCTGCCGCCGACCCCGGACAATGCCCGCTCACCCGGCCCGACCCCAGACCGCGAGACCGCCATCGAGGAGGGCTACAGCGAATGAAGGATAACCCAGGCTACGACCGCAAGGTCCACCCGGACGGCAATCGCGCCAGCCAACAGGGGCTGCTCAGCCTGCTACGCCTGGACCTGCCCCTGCTCAGCGCCCTGTTGCTGCTCTGTGGCTTTGGCCTGGTGGTGCTGTACAGCGCCAGCGGCGGTGACGGGGATATGCTGCAACGGCAACTGCTGCGACTGGGCTTCGCCTTCGGCCTGATGCTGCTGGCGGCGCAGATCAGCCCCCTGCAATGGCAACGCTGGGCGGCGCTGATCTTTGCCGCAGGCCTGGTGCTGCTGCTCGCCGTGCTGCTGGTGGGGGCCGTGGGCAAGGGGGCGCAGCGCTGGCTGGATTTCGGCCTGTTCCGCTTTCAGCCCTCGGAGCTGATGAAGCTGGCCCTGCCCATGCTGCTGGCCTGGTTTTTCTCCATCCGTCACATACCGCCAAAGAACAAGGACCTGATCATAGCCGTCCTGATCATTGCCGTGCCGGTGGGGCTGATCGCCAAGCAGCCGGACCTGGGTACCTCCCTGCTGGTGGCCAGCGCCGGGGTCTTCGTGCTCTTTCTCGGCGGCCTGAGCTGGCGTCTGATCGGCTTTCTGCTGGCGGCGGTCGCGGCCGTGGCCCCCCTGGCCTGGCATTTTCTGCACGATTATCAGCGCCAGCGGGTGCTCACCTTCCTCGATCCGCAGAGCGACCCCCTGGGCTCGGGCTACCACATCATTCAATCCAAGATCGCCATCGGCTCCGGCGGGGCCTACGGCAAGGGCTGGCTGGAGGGCACCCAGTCGCATCTGGAGTTTCTGCCCGAACGGCATACCGATTTCATCTTCGCCGTGCTGGCAGAGGAGCTGGGGCTGTTCGGCGTACTCCTGCTGCTGTTGCTCTATCTGTTTATCATCTATCGCGGCCTGTATATCGCCAGCCAGGCCCACGACACCTTCAGCCGCCTGCTCGGCGGCAGTATCACCCTGGTGTTCTTCGTCTATGTCTTTGTCAACATCGGCATGGTCAGCGGTATGCTGCCGGTGGTGGGGGTGCCCCTGCCCCTGATCAGCTATGGCGGCACTTCCCTAGTGACCATCATGGCCGGGTTCGGTATCCTGATGTCCATCCACAGCCACAAAAAGCTTCTGCCTACCTGATCATGAACAGACTTATCCCCCTGCTTCTCTGCCTGCCCCTGGGCACCGCCCTGGCCGCGTCAGGCGCCAACCTACAGGCCTTTATCGACCAGATGCACCAACAGCACGGCACCCCCAAACAGGAAGTGGCCGATCTGCTGGCCCAGGCCCAACACCAGCAAAAGATCATCGATGCCATGCAGCGGCGGGCGGAAAAGCACAAGGCCTGGCACGAATACCGCGCCATCTTCATGACCGACAAGCGCATCCAGGGGGGCGTGCAATTCTGGCAGGACAACGCCCAACTGCTGCAGCAGGCGCAGCGCGAGTTCGGCGTACCGGCGCAGATCATAGTTGCCATCCTCGGCGTGGAGACCCTGTACGGCACCCGTACCGGCGACATGCGCGTGCTCGATGCCCTCTACACCCTGGCCTTCAACTATCCCAAGCGGGCCGACTTCTTCCGCAAGGAGCTGATGCAGTTCATCCTGCTGGCCAAGGAGGCCAACTTTGACCCGACCCAGGTCACCGGCTCCTATGCTGGGGCCATGGGCGCGGCCCAGTTCATCTCCAGCAGCTACCGCCACTACGCCATCGACTACGACAAGGACGGCCGCACCGACCTGTGGAGCAGCCCGGCGGACATGATCGGCAGCATCGCCAACTACCTCAAGCTCAACGGCTGGCAGGCCGGTGGTCCGGTGGCCGTGCCTGCCCTGGGGGTGGATGCCCAGGCCCACCAGGGGCTGTTCTTTGCCGAGCCGGGCCGCAGCCTGAAGGAGGTGGTCGGCCCCAAGGACAGGCCCACGCACCCACTGCCGGAGCTGGCCAAGGCCGGCATCCAGCCCGCCACGCCCCTGGAGACCGAAAGCCTGGCCTATCTGATGGCCTTCGAACAGCCCAACCGGGCCTTTGAGCACTGGCTTGGGCTGCACAATTTCTACGTCATCACCCGCTACAACCGCAGCCCCCTGTACGCCATGGCGGTGTATCAACTGGCCCAGGCCATCGCCGAGCAATATCAGGGGCAGAGCCCCGCCAGACCCCAGTCCGTCGAGCAGGAGAACCCCTTTGTCTTCCATTGATTCCCTGTGGCGTCCCGCCCTGATCCTGCTGCTGGTCGCAGGGGGGCTGAGCGGCTGCTATGTGCCCGGCAGCGACCTGCTCGGTGCCAAATTCAAGTCCGATGGCCAACTGCCTGCCGACCCTATACCCCGCCGCGAGCCCCTGAGCAAGAAGGGCAACATGCCCACCTATGTGGTGTTCGGCAAGCGCTACTACACCCTGAAAAGCTCGGCCGGCTTTGTCGAGCGGGGCATAGCCTCCTGGTACGGCCCGCAGTTCCACGGCAAGAAGACCAGCAACGGCGAGGTGTTCGACATGAACAGGATCAGTGCCGCCCACCCCACCCTGCCCCTGCCCACCTATGTGCGGGTGACCAATCTGGAGACCGGCAAGCAGATCGTGGTGCGGGTCAACGACCGGGGGCCGTTCAAGAAGAACCGGGTGATCGACCTGTCCAAGGCCGCAGCCACCAAGCTGGGCATCATCGCCAAGGGCACCGGGCTGGTGGAGGTACGCGCCATCGACCCCGGTCGGCCGGGCCAGGAGCCGCCCAAGCCGCAGCCGATTCACGGCGACCTCTTCATCCAGGTGGGTGCCTACGGCGACCCGGCCAATGCCCGCGCCATGCAAGGCCGTATCCTCAGTCAACTGGGCCAGAAGGCACGCATAGTCCCCCCCGCTGGCAGCGGCCGCGCCCTGTACCGGGTCCAGGTAGGCCCCTACAAGAGCGTGGAAGAGACCGACACCCAGGCGGCACGCATCTCGGGGATGGGTATAGAGACCTATATCATTATTCAGTAAGGGAGTGCGGCAAACCGCCAGCAAACAGGGGTCACAGCAAACAGGGGTCAGGTCTAGAATAGAAGCATTTTTCTCGTTCCCACAGGCTGCGGATCATTTCGGCCTGAGCAGGGTTATTCTCTGTGCACTCTGTGGCTAAATGCCTTTTTTAGGTTAAAGGGTCAGGCCGAATGCGCCACCTTCGCCAACCGCTTGGCGGCCCGCCTGTTCAGACTGGGGCCTGGGTGCTTGCTGGGGCCTTGGCGGCGGCGGCATGGATGACCGGGGCATTTCGCGGCATCAGCCTGCTGTTGGCGGGTTTGTCGGCCCTTGGTCGAGTGTTCGCAAGCCCGCTTACTCATGTAGAATGCCACCCATTAACAAGCAAGCCCCAAGCCGAATCATGTTTTTTAGCCCACTGCGTTTCCTGCTGTTGCTCCTGCCCCTGTTGTTCGGCTCCGCGCTGGTGGCGGCACCTGCCGCGCCGCAGATCAAGGCCGAAGGCTACATCCTGGTGGATTTTGCCAGCGGCAATGTGCTGGCCGAGCTGGAGGCGGACAAACGCCTGGAGCCGGCCAGCCTGACCAAGATCATGACCGCCTATGTGGTGTTCCGCGAGCTGCAACAGGGCCGCCTGGCCCTGACCGACAAGGTGCGGGTGAGCGAAAAGGCCTACCGCATGACCGGCTCGCGCATGTTCATCGAGATCAACTCCGAGGTCAGTGTGGAAGACCTGTTGCGGGGCATGATCATCCAGTCCGGCAACGACGCCAGCGTGGCCCTGGCCGAGCGGGTGGCAGGCAGCGAAGAGATCTTCGCCCAGATGATGAATCAGCAGGCGCAACGCCTGGGAATGGACAAGACCCACTTCACCAACAGCACCGGCCTGCCCGGTCCCGAGCACTACACCAGCGCCCGCGACATCGCCAAGGTAACGGCGGCGCTGATCCGGGAGTTCCCTGATTTCTACCGGCTCTATTCCGAACGCTCCTTCACCTACAACAAGATCAAGCAGTTCAACCGCAACAAGTTGCTGGGCAAGGATGATAGCGTGGATGGGGTAAAGACCGGCTACACCGAGGCGGCCGGTTACTGCCTGGTGGCCTCGGCCAAGCGGGGCGACAGCCGGTTGATCTCGGTCCTGCTGGGTGCCCCCAGCCCAGAGACCCGGATCAGTGAAAGCCATGCCCTGCTCACCTACGGCTTCAATTTTTTCGAGACCCACCGCCTCTACCAGGCCGGTCAAGCCCTGGCCCGGCCCAGGGTCTGGCTGGGCGATAAGCCGACCCTGGCGGTTGGCCTCGCTGAAGACCTCTGGGTGACCATACCCCGTGGCAACTACGACCAGCTCAAGCCCGAGCTGAAGCTGCCGGACCGCCTGCAGGCCCCGATCCAGCAGGGCCAGCCCCTGGGCGAACTACGCCTATCGCTGGGTGATCAAGGCCTGCGCACCCTACCGGTATTGGCCCTTGAGCCGGTAACCGAAGGCGGCTTCTTGTCGCGCCTGATCGACAAGGCCAAGCTGTGGTGGGAGTGAGTCAGCTGACAACCGACCGCTTTTAACCATCGGAGCAAAGATCACGCGATGAACAACCCCCTGGTGTATCTCAACGGTGAATTTCTGCCCCTGGATCAGGCCCGTATCTCGGTGCTGGATCGGGGATTTCTGTTCGGCGACGGCGTGTATGAGGTCATCCCCGCCTATGGCGGTCACCTGTTCCGTCTGAAACAGCACCTGGACCGCCTCGCCGACAGTCTGGCCGCCATCCGCATGGCCCCGCCGCTGGATCACGAGCAATGGCTCGACCTGCTCAAGCGGTTGATCGCCGACCGGCCTGGCGATCAGGGCATCTACCTGCAGATCACCCGGGGGGCCGATAGCAAACGTGACCACGAGATCCCCCAGGGCCTGACGCCAACGGTGTTTGCCATGGCCACGCCGATCAAACCACCGATGCCGGAGCAGGCCGAGCGCGGCATCGGCTGCATCACCCTGGACGATATCCGCTGGGCGCACTGCAACGTCAAGGCCATTACCCTGCTGGCCAATGTGCTGCTCAAGCAGCAGGCCATCGACGAAGACGCCTACGAGGCCATCCTGATCCGGGATGGCCAGGCCATCGAGGGCGCGGCCAGCAACCTGTTCATCGTGCGCAATGGCCTGATCATCACCCCGCCAAAAGGCCCGCAGTTGTTGCCCGGTATCACCCGTGACCTGGTGCTGGAGCTGGCGGAGAGCGCCGGTCTGCCCTATGCCGAGGCCAGCATCGACCTGGATGAGTTATTGTTTGCCGATGAGATATGGATGACCAGCTCCACCAAGGAGGTGATGGCGGTGACCCGTCTCAACGGCCAGCCTTTCCAGGGTGGCCGCCCCGGCCCGCTCTGGTATCAGATCACCCGCCTGTATCAGGCCTGTAAGGAGCGCCTGCGTCTGGGCGAGGAGCATTGCTGATGCAATGTTCACTGGAGCTGCCCGAGGGCGGGCTGTTGGAATTCCCCTGTGAGATCACCATCAAGGCCATGGGCCTGGCCTGCGACGAGTTCGAATTGCTGGTGGTGGAGCTGGTTCGCGCCCACGCCCCCCAACTGGGCGAGAACGCCGTGCGCAGCCGCCCCAGCCGGGGCGGGAAATACCTCTCGGTCTCGGTCAGGCTACAGGCGCACAGCCGCGAGCAGATGGACGCCATCTATCAGGCCCTGAGCGACCACGAACAGGTGCTGATGGCCCTGTGAGCCAGATCCGGCTGCGCCGCCTGGGCCTGCTGCCCTATCTGGACTGCTGGCAGGCCATGCGCGCCTTCACCGAACAGCGCGGCACCGACACCCCGGATGAGATCTGGCTGCTGCAACATCCGCCGGTGTTCACCCAGGGCCAGGCCGGGCGGCCCGAGCACCTGCTGGACCCCGGCGACATCCCCCTGGTACACAGCGACCGGGGTGGCCAGATCAGCTACCACGGCCCCGGCCAGCTGATCGCCTATGTGCTGCTCGACCTGCGTCGGCGCAACCTGGGGGTCAAGGCCCTGGTGCAACTGCTGGAGCAGGCGGTGATCGACCTGCTGGCGGAACAGGACATCCACGCCCAGGCCCGCCGCGATGCCCCCGGCGTCTATGTAGCCGGGGCCAAGATCGCCGCCCTCGGGCTTAGGGTGCGCCAGGGCCGCAGCTACCACGGCCTGAGCCTGAACTGCGACCTGGACCTGAGCCCCTTCCAGCGCATCAACCCCTGCGGCCATGCCGGTATGCCGGTCACCAGCCTGGCCAAGTTGGGTTGCCCAATCAGTCTGGCAGAGGCAGAGGAGTTGCTCGCGTCACAGCTGATAAAAAGGTTTGAAGTGAGAAGGGTGAAGTGATGTAGCCTGCGGCCCTTTATTTAAAAAACGCGCGTAGCGCTCATTCCTTCACACTTCAAACTTCACCCTTTCTTCTTCAGGCTTCATTCCCTGGTTTTTAAACAAAACAACATGGCCAACCCTTTAGACGCCCCCTCCCGCAGCCAGCCCGACAGCCACCAGCGCGGTGCCGATAAGCTGGCCCGCATCCCGATCAAGGTGCAGGCCGCCGCCGAGCCCCTGCGCAAGCCGCACTGGATTCGCGCCAAGGCCCCGACCGGCGTCGGTGTCGGACGCATCAAGCGCATCCTGCGCCAGCGCGGCCTCAGCTCGGTGTGCGAGGAGGCCCTCTGCCCCAACCTGGGGGAATGCTTCAGCCAGGGCACGGCTACCTTCATGATCCTGGGCGATGTCTGCACCCGTCGCTGTCCCTTTTGTGATGTCGCCCACGGTCGGCCACAGCCGCCGGACCCGCAAGAGCCGCTCCAACTGGCCGAGGCCATCGCCGAGATGGGCCTGAACTACGTGGTCATCACCTCAGTGGACCGGGATGACCTGCGCGATGGCGGCGCCGAACATTTTGCCCAATGCCTGCGTCAGATCCGCCGTCTGTGCCCGGCTACCCGCATCGAGATCCTCACCCCGGACTTTCGCGGCCGCCTGCCGCTGGCCCTGCAGGCCTTTGCCGAGGTGCAGCCGGAGGTGTTCAATCACAATCTGGAGACGGTGCCGCGCCTGTATCGTCAGTGCCGACCGGGGGCGGACTATGCGGGCTCGCTGCAGCTGCTGGCCGCCATCAAGCAGCGCCATCCCGGCGTGACCACCAAGTCCGGCCTGATGCTGGGCCTGGGCGAGCGGCCAGACGAGATCGAACAGGTACTGCGCGACCTGCGCGCCCAGGGCTGCGACATGCTCACCCTGGGCCAATACCTGCAACCCTCGGCGCAGCATCTAGCCGTGGCCCGCTTCGTCAGCCCGGAAGAATTCGACGCCCTGGGCCAGCTGGCCAGAGACCTGGGCTTCAGCCAAGTGGCCAGCGCTCCTCTGGTGCGCTCCTCCTACCACGCCGAGCGGCAGTTTGGGGCATAGGGCTTGTCGAGTCCTCTTCCCTGCTCACCCGGCAAATTGACCTATGTCAACATTAATCCGGGGCTGCTAGCATAGGGTTGCCTTGGACTTAACCGCTGCATCTCCGAGATCTCATCCATGCAGGACTCCTTCAACCGCACCATCAGCTATCTGCGCCTGTCGGTCACCGACCGCTGTGACTTCCGCTGCGGTTACTGCCTGCCCCGTGAGCACCGCGACTTTGCCACCCCGGCCAGCTGGCTGAGCCCGGCGGAGATCCAGCGCCTGGCGGAGCGCTTTGTCGGCCTGGGGGTGCGGCATATCCGCCTCACCGGCGGCGAGCCCCTGGTGCGCAAGGAGCTGCTGGAGATCAGCCAGCGCCTGTCCGCCATCGACGGCCTGGAGGACCTGTCCCTGAGCAGCAATGCCTCGCGTCTGGGGCTGATGGCCGCCGATCTGCGCGCCGCCGGCGTCTCCCGGCTGAACCTGAGCCTGGATTCCCTGGATGCCGCCCGCTTCCGCCAGATCACCGGCAACGGCGATCTGCATCAGGTGCTGGCGGGCATAGACGCGGCCCGCGAGCAAGGCTTTGCGCCAATCAAGATCAATATGGTAGCCATGCGCGGCATCAACGATGACGAGGTGGAGGCCATGGTGGCCTACTGCCGCGACCGTGGCCTGGCCCTGCGCTTTATCGAGACCATGCCCATCGGCAGCGGCGGGGTGGCCGCCAGCCAGCATTACATCCCCCTGAGCGAGATCGAGCAGCGTCTGCGCCAAAGCTACCGCCTCAGCCCCGCCGCCCTGCGCGGTTCGGGCCCGGCGCGCTATTATCAGGTGGACGACAGCGCCCTGGTGCTGGGCTTCATCACGCCGCAGTCGCAGCATTTTTGTGACAGCTGCAACCGCGTGCGCCTGTCGGTGGATGGCCAGCTGCACCTGTGCCTGGGCCAGGAGCACCGTGTCGATCTGCGCGCCCTGCTGCGGGCGGGCGCCTCTGACGCCGAGCTGGAGGCGGCCATAGTGCAGGGCATACGCAACAAGCCCGAGCGGCACCACTTCGGCCAGGCCGATAGCCAGATCATCCGCCCCATGTCGGCGCTGGGGGGGTGATGGGAGAGCCCAATGCACAATAGAACATTGGCCGATGAGGCACTGAAACTGCCGCCGGATGAACGCTTTGCCTTGATCGATGAGTTGTTGCACAGCTTGGATCAACCAGACCCCAGGCTTGATCAGATCTGGCTAGCCGAGGCGCAACGCCGACTGGCGGCCTACCGAGCAGGCCAAGTGAAGGCCATTCCCGCCGAGGAGATTTTTGGGGACTTTTGATGCGGATCCGCTTTTCCCCAGAGGCTGCGGCAGAATTTCGCGATGCAGAAAATTATTACGAACAGCAAATGCCGGGCTTAGGTGCGCGGTTTCGGCTCGAAGTTCGAGATGCACTGGTTCGCTTGCGCTATTGGCCGCTGGCCGCCCCCATTGAGCGGGGTGAGATTCGTCGGCTGCTGTTGAGCCGCTTTCCTTACAAGTTACTTTACTCTATAGAAGCGAATCATGCCTATGTCATTGCCTTGGCACATTTTCACCGTCGGCCTGATTACTGGATCGAGCGAAGCCAACAAGGTGTGAGCTAAAGTATGCTTTGGCCCATGGAGCTAAGGATCCACAGGCAACCCCATACCCACCCTTAATTTACTGATACAGACTAAAGACAACCCATGACCTCATTCCCCCTCAACATTGCCGTTCTTACCCTGTCCGACAGCCGTTCTCTGGCCGAGGACAAATCCGGCGCCTATCTGGCCGAGGCCCTGCAGGCGGCCGGTCATGTGCTGATCGAACGCGATCTGGTGCCGGATGATGTGTATCAGATGCGCGCTGTGATATCGCGCTGGATTGCCGATGGGCGCATCCAGGTGATACTCACCACCGGCGGCACCGGCGTCACCGGCCGCGACAGCACCCCCGAGGCCATAGCCCCCCTGCTGGATAAGCAGATCGAGGGCTTTGGCGAGCTGTTCCGCCAGATCTCCTTCGCCGAGATCGGCCCATCCACCCTGCAGAGCCGCACCCTGGCGGGCATGGCCAATGCCACCCTGATCTTTTGCCTGCCCGGCTCCACCGGCGCCTGCCGCACCGCCTGGGGTCAGATCCTGCAACCACAGCTGGACATAGCCACCCGGCCCTGTAACTTCGCCAGTATGTTTCCACGCTTCCGCGAGGGCCAGCAATGAGCCAGCCAGATATAAAGCCAGAGATGAAGATAGAAAGCGGCGAATGCGGCTGCGGCCCGAGCAAGGATCCGCTCAAGGGCTATGACGAGGCCTTGGCGCAACTGCTGGCCGCCGCAAATCCTGTCACAGGGACCCAGACCCTGCCCCTGGAGCAGGCGCTCAACCGTATCCTGACCCAGCCGGTGAGCAGCCGGATCGACGTGCCCGGCTGGGACAACAGCGCCATGGATGGCTACGCCGTCAACAGCGCGGATCTGACCGCGCCTGGGGTGCGCCTGCCCATCAGCCAGCGCATCCCCGCCGGGCTGCGCGGCGAGCCGCTGCAGCGCGGCACGGCGGCGCGCATCTTCACCGGCGCGCCGATTCCTGAGGGCGCGGATACGGTGGTGATCCAGGAGGTCTGCTGTGAGGCGGACGGCCAGGTCAGTATCAACCAGCCACCCAAGCCCGGGGCCAATGTGCGCCGTGCCGGCGAGGACATCCGCGCCGACAGCTGCATTATCGAGGCCGGCGTGCGCCTGCTGCCGCAACACCTGGGCTTGGCCGCCTCGGTGGGCGTGGCCGAGCTTGAGGTATTCCGCCCCTTGAAGGTGGCCCTGTTGGCCAGCGGCGATGAGCTGGTGATGCCCGGACGGCCCCTGGGGCCAGGGCAGATCTACAACTCCAACCAGTTCACCGCCAGCGGCCTGCTGCAGGCCCTGGGCTGTGAGCTGATCCCCCTGGGCATAGTCGCCGACACCCTGGAGGCGACCCGCGCCGCCTTGCTGCAGGCGGCAGAGGGCGCCGATCTGATCCTCAGCTCCGGTGGCGTCTCCGTCGGCGAGGAGGACCACGTCAAACCGGCGGTGGAGCAGCTGGGCACCCTGGATCTGTGGAAGATTGCCATCCGCCCCGGCAAGCCGCTGGCCTTTGGCTGGATTGGTCAGGGTGAGGGACGCACCCCCTTCATCGGCGTGCCCGGCAACCCGGTCTCTCTGTTTGTCACCTTCCTGCTGTTCGCCCGCCCCTTCATTAAGAAGATGCAGGGCGCCAGCGACTGCCTGCCCCGGCCAATCGAGGTGATAGCCGATTTCGACTGGCCGCGGCCGGACAAGCGGCGTGAGTTCGCCCGTGGCCGACTGAGCCTGGATGAGCAGGGCCAGGCCCGGGTGCAGGTCTTCCCCAGCCGTTCCTCCGGCGTGCTCAGCTCGGTGACCTGGGCCAATGGCCTGGTGGAGATCGCCGAGGGCCAGTGCATCCAGCGCGGCGATCCGGTGCGTTTCCTCAGCTTTGCCGAGCTACTGGCATGATCCGCCTGCTCTATTTCGCCAGCCTGCGCGAGCGTCTGGGCTGTGACGCTGAGGAGCTGCCCCTGCCCCAGCCCGCCACGGTGCAGGGTTTGATCGATCAACTGGCGGCGCGGGGCGGCGTCTGGGCCGAGGCGCTGCAGGGCGCCACCCCGGTGCTGGCGGCGGTGAATCAGGACATGGCCCGCCCCGAGCAACCCTTGAATGAGGGCGACGAGGTGGCCCTGTTCCCGCCGGTGACCGGGGGCTGAGCCGACCCGGTGGGAGCGGCAACCGGCCAGACTATAGGTTCACCTGGGGGCAGCCGAGTTAGGTTCATTCCACCACCGCCACCGATTTGATCTGCAGCCAGATGGGCTTGCCCGGTGCCAGTTCCAGGGCAGCGGCGGAGCGGGCGGTGAGGCGCACGACAAAGGGCGTGGCACCCACCTCCACCCGCACCAGCATTTGCGCGGGATGCTCCCCTGCCTGTAGCTGGCTGACAACCCCCTGCAGGTGGTTGAGGATACTGGTGCCGGTTTGCTGCTCCAGTGTCAGGCTCAGGTCGCGGGCCAGGGCGCGCAGGCGCAGGTGCTGCTGCAACGCCAGTCCCGCATCCCGCACCCAGAGGCTGCCGCCGGCGAAGGCGACCCGAGCCAGGCCCCAGCGCTGATCTCGCTCCACCACCTGGCCCTGGATCACCACCCCGGCCTCCTCGCCCAGACGGATAGGCAGATCGATGCGCGCCAGGGTTTCCACCAGCGGACCCTGGGCCAGCACCCGGCCTTGCTCCAGCGCCACCAGATAATCCGCCAGCCGCGCCACCTCATCGGGGGAGTGGGTGACGTAGAGGATGGGGATTTCCAGGCTGTCGTGCAGCCGCTGCAGATAGGGCAGGATCTCACGCTTGCGCGGCAGATCCAGCGCTGAGAGGGGTTCGTCCATCAGCAACAGACGCGGCCCCACCGCCAGGGCGCGGGCAATGGCCAGGCGCTGACGCTCGCCGCCGGAGAGCTGATCGGGCCGGCGCTTGAGCAGCGGCGCCAACCCCAGCAGCTCGATGATCTGCGCCAGATCGGGCTGACTGAGGGCGGTGCGCGAGCGCTTCCAGCCGTACTCCAGATTGCCCTGCGCGCTCAGATGGGGGAACAGGCTGGCCTCTTGAAACACATAGCCGATGGGGCGGCGATGCACCGGCAGAAAATGCCGCCCCTCCTGCCAGCATTCACCCGCCACCCAGAGCCGCCCCAGGCTGGGTCGCTGCAGCCCGGCAATGCAGCGCAGCAGGCTGGTTTTGCCCGATCCCGAGTGGCCAAACAGGGCGCTGACCCCGCGCCCGGGCAGGCGCAAGTCCACATCCAGGCGAAAATCCGGGTAGTCGAGACAGAAGCGGGCCTCTATAGCTTTACTGTGTAACACCATTGGGCTTTGCCGCTCATGCTGGGAGCTCCGAGCACTGGCCCGGAGGCGTTACTGTGAAACATCCATGGCAATTCATGAGGGCCGAGTCCGGGAGCGTCCAGGAGAGCTGTCATGTCCCGTAGTGATACCGCTCGTTCCATGCTCGTTGAGTTGTAGCCCGGTTGCAGTGTAACGGAATCCGGGGTTGCCCAAAAAGAAAGCGATTGTCCTTCTGTTGCTGTTGCTTGAAACCCAGCGGCCCCAATGAACCTCTGGCTTAATACCGCTGTCCTACTTTCAGTGTCCTTGCTGCACCCACTGGGTGCAGCAGACATGCCAACCAAGCCACTTGTACCAAGCCGCCCTAACGATCATGGGGCAAAGCGGCCACCCCAGAAGATGAAAGTCGCCTTGCCCCTGATCGTTCCCTCCCCCCAACCCCCTCCCGGAGGGAGGCGACTGCAGGGATGCAGGAGGTAGAACAGCGTCAGGAACAGCTGTCGAGGGAGCAAACGAGCGCTTCGCGAGTTTTACAGTAATATTGGTGTTTCATGCTCATCGAAAATCTGTTCGTCCAAATTGGCGCCATTCTCGGACTGTCCGTGGTGGGCGGTGCCTTGGCGCTCTGGCTGCGCCAGCCGCTGATCGTCGCCTTCATCGCCGTGGGCATAGCCCTGGGCCCTTCCGCGCTGAACGTGGTCAACCAGAGTCATGAGGTCGAGCTCTTCGCCAGTCTGGGCATAGCCCTGCTGCTGTTTGTCGTCGGCCTCAAGCTGGACCTGCACATCATCCGCACCGTTGGCCCGGTGGCACTGGCCTCTGGCTTGGGGCAGGTGCTGTTTACCTCGGTGATTGGCTATGTCATTGGCCTGCTGCTGGGCCTCTCGCCGGTGGCGGCGCTGTATGTGGCGGTGGCCCTGACCTTCTCCAGCACCATCATCATTGTCAAGCTGCTGTCCGACAAGCGTGAGGTGGATTCCCTCCACGGCCGTATAGCCGTGGGCTTTCTCATCGTCCAGGACATTGTCGTGGTGCTGGTGATGATCGGCCTGACCGCCTTCGGCCAGGGCGGCAGCGAAGAGCTCAGCCTCGGCTGGGAAGCCCTGAAGATACTCCTCAAGGGTGGCCTGATGCTGCTCGCCGTGGCCCTGTTGATGCGCTATCTGCTGCCCTGGCTGCTGCACCGGCTGGCCCATTCGGCGGAGCTGTTGATGCTGTTTGCCATTGCCTGGGCGGTGCTTGGCGCCATCGCCGGCGATCTGCTTGGCTTCAGCAAGGAGGTGGGTGCCTTTCTCGCTGGCGTTTCCATTGCCTCCACGGTCTATCGCGAGCAGGTGGCGGCGCGGCTGGTGAGCCTGCGTGACTTCCTCCTGCTGTTCTTCTTCATCGAGCTGGGGGCGAGCCTGGACCTCGGCGCCATGGGTGGTCAGCTGGGCGCGGCGGCGGTCTTCTCCCTGTTCGTGCTGATCGGCAATCCGCTGATCGTGATGGCGATCATGGGCTATATGGGCTATCGCAAGCGCACCGGCTTTCTCGCCGGCCTGACCGTGGCGCAGATCAGTGAGTTCTCCCTGATCCTTGCCGCCCTGGGTCTGAGCCTGGGCCATCTGGATCAGGCCAGCGTCGGCCTGATCACCCTGGTGGGCCTGATCACCATCAGCGTCTCGACCTACATGATTCTGTATAGCCATCCTCTGTACGAGCGCCTGGCCCCCTATCTGAGCGGCTTCGAACGCAAGGTGGCCCATCGCGAGCAGGATGATGGCCTGCAGGATGAGGGCCAGGCCGACATCCTGCTCATCGGCTTGGGGCGCTTCGGGGCAGCCATGGCGCAGAGCCTGCGCGCCCGTGGCTGCCGCCTGCTGGCGGTGGACTTCAACCCGGATGCGGTACAGCGCCATCTGCGCGATGGCTATGCGGTGCACTACGGCGATGCCGAAGACCCGGAACTGATCGCCAGCCTGCCGCTGCAGCAGTCGAAGTGGGTGGTCAGCACCCTGCGCGATCGCAGCCTCAACAACATGCTGCTGCATGCGCTGCAGCAACAGGGCTACAAAGGCCGGGTTGCCCTGTCCACCACCAGCCGCCTGGAGGCCGAACATCTGCGCCAGGCGGGGGCCGATCTGGTCCTGGTACCCTATGCCGATGCCGCACGGGAAGCGGCCGATCGGTTGTTCGAGTCCCTCAATGCCAGCCCCGAAGGACAACTCAGATGAAACGCTTCAGCAAGATCCTCTACATCCATAACCACAGCGCCCAGCCCAGCACTGCACTGGCCCGGCTGGCCAGTCTGGCGGCCAACAATCAGGCCGAGGTCTGCATTGCCACCACCCAGCCGGATATTCGCGGCGGCTTTGGCTTGCCCCCGGGCGGCCCCACCAGCGCCATCCTGCAATCCCGCGCGATTGCCGATGCCAAGCGCGACCTGCGGCAGATGCTGAGCCAAACCCCATTCGGCCAGACCCCTCGCGGCCCGGCGCCGGAATTGCGGGTATTGGTGGGCGATGCCTACATCCAGATCATCCGTGCGGTGCTGCGTGATGGCTTTGATCTGGTCATCAAACCGGCGGAAAACCCCAGTTGGATCAGTCGGCTGTTTGGCACCACAGACATGCAGTTGCTGCGCGAATGCCCCTGCCCGGTGTGGCTGATGCGCGAGCCGGAACGGGATAACTACCGCTGCATCGTTGCTGCCATCGACTTCGATCCGCAACAACCCGAGTCCGCCTGGCAGGGCATTAACCAACAGATCCTCGAATTGGCCAGCTCGCTCGCCCTATCCGACTTCGCCAGCCTGCATCTGCTGCACGCCTGGGAGGCCCCGGGCGAGATCATCATGCGCAGTCACGGTGACCTGGATGCCACCGCCATCCTCAACTACGTGGAACAGGAACGCCTCCGCCAGCAGGACATCATGGAGCGCGTGCTGCAATGGCTGAAACAGCATCTGGGCGAGCAAACCTACGCCTACCTCAAACCCCAAGTACATCTGCTGCAAGGCGACCCCAGCAGACTCATCAGCGCCCAGGCCAAGCGCCTGGAAACGGACCTGCTGGTGATGGGCAGCCTGGCGCGCGCCGGCATCTCTGGCCTGTTCATCGGCAACACCGCCGAGACCATTCTCGAGCAGATTCAATCCAGCGTGCTGACGGTCAAGCCCGAGGGCTTTGTCACCCCGGTGACCTTGGAACACTGAGTCGCTGCTTGCAGGTCCATGAGCCTTATTGTGAAACAACATTCAGGCTCGCCTCTCATCCTGGGAGCTCCGAGCGCTGGCTCGGAGGGGCAAAGGTTAGGCGTGGCCCTGCCCAGCAGTAACCCCGGATTCCGCTTCGCTGCATCCGGGCCACTTCCTCCTCATTCTTCTCTGCGTCCTTTGCGCTCCTTTGCGTCCTCTGCGTCCCATTGATTAGAAGATGTTTCATGTTCCGGGGTGGCGCTGTCCGCTCCATGTGCATTAGGCGTGCTCAAAGGATCACCCGCGTCCGGCGATTGAAGCTGTAGAGCAGCAACAGCACCACGAAGGAGAAGATCAGCATGCTCGCCGACAGCCAGTGGGCCTGAGTGTAGTCCATGGCCTCGACGTGGTCGTAGATCTGTACCGAGATCACCTGGGTGGCACCGGGGATATTGCCGCCGATCATCAGCACCACGCCGAATTCGCCCACCGTGTGGGCAAAGCCGAGGATGGCGGCGCTGAGCCAGCCGGAGCGGGTCAGCGGCAATACCAGGCTGAAGAGGCGATCCACCGGCCCGGCCCTGAGGGTGGCGGCCACCTCCAGGGGGCGGCTGCCCAGGCCCTCAAAGGCATTCTGCAGCGGCTGCACCACAAAGGGCAGCGAATAGAACACCGAGGCTACCACCAGCCCTGCGAAGCTGAAGGGCAACAGGCCGATCCCCAGCCATTGGGTGAACTGACCCACCGGCCCCTGCGGCCCCATCGCCAGCAGCAGGTAAAAGCCCAGCACCGTCGGCGGCAGCACCAGCGGCAGGGCCACCAGCGCCCCAACCGGCCCCTTCCACAGGGAACGGGTATGCGCCAGCCACCAGGCGATGGGCGCGCCGATGAGCAACAGCAGCAGGGTGGTGACCCCGGCCAGGCGCAGGGTCAGCCAGATGGCGGCCAGATCGGCATCGCTAAAGCCCATGACACCTCACCATTGAAAATCGTCGAAATTTGGGACGCAGAGGGCGCAGAGCTCGCAGAGTTGAAAAGGAGCTGGGCGAGAGGTTTATTCCAACCAGCTCTGCGTTCTTCTTTGGCTCCAGCTGCGCTGGCTTGACCTCATAGCCCATAACCGAAAGACTGGATGATGCTGCCGGCTGCCTCGCTGCGCAGAAAGGCAAGCAAGGCCCGAGCGGCAGGGTTGTCCTTACCCCGTAGCAGCAGCACCGCGTCTTGGCGCAGGGGCGGGTGCAGCCGCTCCGGCACCGGCCAGGCCGAGCCCGCCTGCAGCTGGCCATCCCGCATCACCTGGGAGCGGGCGACAAAGCCCAGCTCGGCGTTGCCGCTGGCGACGAACTGGTAGGTCTGGGCGATGTTCTCCCCCTGCACCAGCTTGGGCCTGACCATCTCTAGCAGGCCAAGACCCTCCAGCACCGCCAGGGCAGCGGCACCGTAGGGCGCTACGCGGGGATTGGCTATGGCCAGGCGACTAAAGCGCCCCTGCTGCAGGGCCGAGGCATCGGCATCCAGCAGGTCCGGCTGGCTCGACCAGAGCACCAGGCGACCCCGCGCATAGGTGAAGCGCGAATCCGCCAGGGCCTTGCCCTCGGCCACCAACCGCGCCGGGGCCCGCTGATCGGCGGCCAGAAAGACCTCAAAGGGCGCGCCGTGGCTGATCTGGGCAAATAGCTTGCCGGTGCCGCCCAGGGAGACCCCTGCCCTGTGGCCCGTGCTCCGCTCGAACTCGGCGACGATCTGCTGCATCGGCAGGGCAAAGTTGGCTGCCACCGCAACCCTTACTTCGGCGGCCAGGGTGCCGCTGGTCAGGCAAAGCCCGCAGAGACCGAGCAGGAGGGGGCTAAGGCCCTGCCAGGGGCCTGACGATCGCCTCGCACAAGGCCAGGCGCGGCCCGCTTGTCGGGTAGGGAGGCTATTGGGCTGGATCGACATGGGGCCGATGATACCGAAGATACCCCAGAGAACCTAGGAGCCTGTCGGATTCAGGGTGCCCCTACTGCGCCGGTGGGAAGAACGGCCCAGAATTGTTTTGAACATTGGCCCCGATTTTTCGTTGCGTAGGCCAACTCAGCGCCTCAAAATCGTGAAAATTTGTTCTCGCTCTCCCACCTTGCTCGCTACGGGCACCTAAACCCGACAGGCTCCTAGCAGGAACCGATCAGCCTAAAAAGAGCAGTTGAACCGCAGATTTCACCGATTTACACAGATTTTTCAGTGTGTTTGCCAAGTGCACCCAGTCACCCAGCGGGTGACTGGCTAAGTCATTATAACCTAATGAAAATACATAATTTAATCTGCGATAATCGGCGTAATCTGCGGTTTATAGGATCAGGCCGCAAGACCGGGGCTTTTTGCCATGTGCTGGGTCGGATTCCGGCCTTGCCGCTGGGTATAAAAAAGGCCCGGCGATTGCTCGCCGGGCCTGTTTGGCTTGCCCCGCCCTGGGTTCAGGGCGGGTCTTGGGCCTTGCCTGGGTTACATCATGCCGCCCATTCCGCCCATGCCGCCCATTCCGCCCATGTCGCCGCCCGGCATGGCGGCAGACTCTTCCTTGGGTTCTTCCGCCACCATGCATTCGGTGGTGATCATCAGGCCGGCCACGGAGGCGGCGTTCTGCAGTGCGGTGCGGGTCACCTTGGTGGGGTCGAGTATGCCCATGGCCACCATGTCGCCATACTCGCCGTTGGCGGCGTTGTAGCCGAAGTTGCCGCTGCCATCGGCCACCTTGTTGAGCACCACTGAGGCCTCATCGCCGGCGTTGCTGACGATCTGCCGCAGGGGCTCTTCCATGGAGCGCTTGCACAGGGTGATGCCGACATCCTGATCGTGGTTGTCGCCCTTGACGTCTATACCCTTGAGGGCACGAATCAGGGCCACGCCACCGCCGGGGACTATGCCTTCTTCCACGGCGGCGCGGGTGGCGTGCAGGGCATCTTCCACGCGCGCCTTCTTTTCCTTCATTTCCACCTCGGTGGCGGCACCCACCTTGATCACGGCAACGCCGCCGGCCAGCTTGGCCAGGCGTTCCTGTAGCTTTTCCTTGTCGTAGTCGGAGGTGGTTTCCTCGACCTGGGCGCGGATCTGCTCACAGCGGGCCTTGATGTCCTGCTCGGCACCGGCACCGTCGATGATGGTGGTCTCTTCCTTGCTGACGGTGACCTTCTTGGCGGTGCCCAGCTCGTTCAGGGTGGCCTTCTCCAGGGTCAGGCCGACCTCTTCGGAGATCACGGTACCGCCGGTGAGCACGGCGATATCCTGCAACATGGCCTTGCGCCGGTCGCCGAAGCCTGGGGCCTTGACCGCGCAGACCTTGACGATGCCACGGATGGTGTTCACCACCAGGGTGGCCAGGGCCTCGCCTTCCACGTCCTCGGCAACGATCAGCAGCGGCTTGCCGGCCTTGGCCACGGCCTCCAGCACCGGCAGCAGTTCACGGATGTTGGAGATCTTCTTGTCGTGCAGCAGGATGTAGGGCTCTTCCAGCTCGGCATTTTGGCTCTGCTGGTCGTTGATGAAGTAGGGTGACAGGTAGCCACGGTCGAACTGCATGCCTTCTACCACGTCCAGTTCGTTACCCAGGGAGGTGCCTTCTTCCACGGTAATGACGCCTTCCTTGCCGACCTTTTCCATGGCCTCGGCGATGATCTCGCCGATGGAGTCATCGGAGTTGGCGGAAATGGTGCCCACCTGGGCGATTTCCTTGTTGTCGGCGCAGGGCTTGGAGAGGGACTGGAGCTGGGCAACGGCGGCGATTACGGCCTTGTCGATGCCGCGCTTGAGGTCCATCGGGTTCATGCCGGCGGCGACGGCCTTGAGGCCTTCGCGCACCATGGCCTGGGCCAGCACGGTAGCGGTGGTGGTGCCGTCACCGGCGATGTCCGAGGTCTGCGAGGAGACCTCCTTGACCATTTGCGCGCCCATGTTTTCGAATTTGTCCTTGAGTTCGATCTCCTTGGCCACGGAGACGCCGTCCTTGGTCACGGTGGGGGCACCGAAGCTCTTTTCCAGCACCACGTTGCGGCCCTTGGGGCCGAGGGTGACCTTGACCGCGTTGGCCAGGGTGTTGACGCCGTGCAGCATCTTCTTGCGGGCATCTTCGCCAAAACGTACTTCTTTTGCAGACATACTTGAGATTCCTATGTTGATGTTTGAAGGGGATTCGCGGGTTGCGTCGGCCTAGCCTTCGACTATGCCCATGATGTCTTCTTCGCGCATGACCAGCAGCTCTTCGCCATCGATCTTGACCTCGGTGCCGGAATACTTGCCGAACAGCACCTTGTCGCCGACCTTGACATCCAGCGGGCGGGCCTCGCCGTTGTCCTTGATCTTGCCGTTACCCACGGCCAGCACCTCGCCCTGGATGGGCTTTTCCGTGGCGTTGTCGGGCAGGACTATGCCACCGGGGGTGGTGCGCTCTTCTTCCATACGACGGACGACCACGCGGTCGTGCAGGGGACGAATGTTCATCAATTTCACTCCTTCAATGAGGTTAATCTGAAGACCAAAAAGTATTGTCTCCAAGCAGTAAGGGCCAGAACACCGGGGTGTTAGCACTCACTGATGGTGAGTGCCAATAATAGGGGCGAAGTTTTCAGAGTCAAGGGGTGAGGGGAAAATTTACTGGGGACAAGGGCAGGGGCCTGAGGACGGAGGACAGAATTTTGCGTCGCTACGCGACAGATCAGTAAACTGGGCGCAAAGCGCCCTCAAATTTCTGTCTTCAGTCCTCTGTCCTCTGGCCTCTGAGCCGTTTTACCCGGTCCTTGAGCAGGGCCACCTGTTCGATCAGGGTTTGCTTGCTCTCCAGTAGATCGGCCATGCCGGCGCGGGCGGACTCCAGCTCGCCGTGCCCATGCAGCTGGATCAGCCTGCGTGCCTGGTCGTGGATCCTGCGGTGGGTCTCGCCCAGGGTGATGAACTCCGGCAGCTGGGCATAAAGCCGGGTTCCTACCCCCTTGTACCAGCGGCCAAAGCGGCATTGCCGGTGATGCAGGTTGAGCAGGTGGGCATCGCTTGGCTGGTCGCTGTCGAGGTAGGTCTGCACCCGGTCGATCCAGTTGCTGTGATGCTGGTCCACCAGCAGCAGGGGCAGGTCATCGCGGGTCCAGCGTTGGTTCAGGCAGTCCTGCCAGCCGGGGCTGGGGGCGTAGCCCTCGATCCAGTCGGGCATCTGTTCTGGCGGCATGGGGCGGGCAATCTCATAGCCCTGGGCATAGACGCAGCCGAGCATGAGCAGGGCCACGCCGTGCTGGGGGGTCTCCACGCCCTCGGCCACCAGCCGTCGCTGGAAGGCCTGGCTCAGGCCGATGATGCCCTCGATCACGGCCAGATCGTCCTCATCGTCGATCATATCCTTGACGAAGCTGCGGTCGATCTTGACGCAATCCATGGGCAGGCGGCGGAAGTAGGAGAGGGAGGAATAGCCGGTGCCGAAGTCGTCCAGGGCGAAGCCGATGCCGAGGGCGCGGCAGCGGCCGACCCGGTTGGAGACCCGGCCGATGTCGTCCAGTGCGGCGGTCTCCTGGATCTCCAGGCCGATGCTGTAGGGCGGCAGTTCGGCGTGTTGTTGCAGCAGGTGTTGCAGGTGGTCGATGAACCCCTGATCCAGCAGATGACAGGCGGAGACGTTGATGTTCAGGCTCAGCTCCAGCCCCTGGCGGTGCCAGCGGGCCAGCTGGTCGAAGGCCTGGTCCATCACCCAGTAGCCCAGGTTGACGGCAACCTCGCTGTTTTCGATCACCGGCAGGAAACGCTCCGGCAGCAGCAGTCCCTCCTGCGGGTGCTGCCAGCGCAGCAGGGCCTCCACCGCCACCACCTTGCCGGTACACATATCGACTATGGGCTGATAGTAGAGCAGGAACTCCTCATTGCGCAGGGCCTGTTCGATGCGTTCGCGCTCCTCATGGCGGGTGCGGGTGCCGCTGTCGCTTTGCCGCTCGAACAGATGGTAACGGCCCTTGCCCGAGGTCTTGGCCACGTACATGGCCTGGTCGGCGTTGCGCAGCAGGGTGTCGTCGGCCCCCTCGATCAGGGGGTAGAGAGCGATGCCGACGCTGGCGGAGACCTGTACCTGGACCTCATCACCGATGTCGATGGGAGTGGAGATCAGCGCGATGATGCGGTCGGCGGCCTGTTCGCATTCATCCACGCTGTGCAGGTCGCTTAGCAACAGGACGAATTCATCGCCGCCCAGGCGCGCCACCGTGTCCTGGGCGCGCAGGGAGGATTTGAGGCGATAGGCGATCTCCATCAGCAGGTGGTCGCCGGCCTCGTGGCCGTGGTCGTCGTTGACCGGCTTGAAGCCGTCCAGGTCCATGTAGGCCACCGCCAGCAGGGTGTTGTGCCGGTCGCTGTAGGCGATGGCCTGTTTCAGCCGGTCATGCAGCAACATGCGGTTGGGCAGGCCGGTCAGACCGTCGTGGTGGGCCAGGTGTTCGATGTGGTTCTGCCGCTCCAGCTGTTCGGTGATGTCGGAAAAGATGGCTACATACTGACGGGCACCCTGATCTCCGCTGCGCACCGCCGAGATGGTCAGCTGCTCGGCGTATTCCACGCCGTCCTTGCGCTTGTTCCATACCACGCCCTTCCAGAAACCGCGATCGAGCAAGGCGTTCCACATGGCCTGATAGAATCCCTCATCATGCCGGCCGGATTGGAGGATGCGCGGGGTCTTGCCCTCCACCTCTTCCAGGCTGTAGCCGGTGATGTGGCTGAAGGCGGCATTGACATCCAGGATGCGGGCATCGGCATCGGTGATCAGTATGCCCTCGGCGGAATGCTGGAAGACGTTGGCGGCCAGGCGCAGCTTGTGTTCGTTTTCCGATTGCTCGGTGATGTCCTGGATGCTGCCGGTGGAGATGATCGGCTCGCCGCGCTCGTTGACCACATTGATCGATTTCTCCAGCACCGTGCGCACGGCCCCGTCCGGGCGCAGGATGCGGTGCACCATCTCCCAGGACTGGTTGTTCTTGGCGGCATTGAGAAAGGCCTGCTCCACCCGCTCGCGGTCCTCCGGGTGGATCGCCTGCAGGTAGGTCTGGTAGGTGGCGACAAAGGCCCCAGGCTCATAGCCGAACAGGCGATAGACCTGGTCGGAGATGGTCAGCTGGTGGTTGCGGTGATCCACCGACCAGCTGCCCACCAGGGAGATCTCCTGGCTCTTCTTCAGCAATTCCTGCATCTCGAACAACTGCTTGCGCGAGCGCATGACAGTGACCAGGGTCAGAAACAGGGCCAGCAACAGGAGTCCGGCCAGGCCGGTAAATACCGGCCAACTGCGCAGGATCAACTCCTTCAGGGCCAGGGGGGCGGGCTTGAAGGGGCCCAGGCCGACCTCGCGGAACAGGTTCAGCACCGGGCTGTAATCACCCACCACGCTCCAGCCACGGATATTCGCCGAGAGCGAGGCCGGGTGCTCCGGCCCCAGCGCCAGCAGGGCGGTGAGCACCGACTTGGCCAGGTCCTGGGGCACCCCGCTGACCACCGCCAGGGGCCATTCGGGATACAGCCGGGTGCTCAGGCGATGGGGGTAGCCGGGCTGCTCGATGGGGTTGGCCAGGCGCAGGGCATCGGCCTGCAGCCGACCCTTGGCGATCAGATCGTCCAACACATCGCTACGGATGAAGCCGACATCGCCCTCGCCCCTGAGCAGGGCCTCGACCACGGCGTGGTGGTCATCGAGCTGAACGATATGCGTTTGGGTGCGCAGGTCCAGGCCCTGCTGCAGGGCCTCGCGCAGTTGCGACTGCCAGGCCCCCAGGCTGTGCACCGAAGGGATCAGCAGGGTCTTGCCGCGCAGGTCCTTGTAGCTCTGGATGTCCTGCCGATGGGGCAGGGTGACCAGGCTGCCGCCGAAGCTGTCGATGATGCCATTGGACCCCTGCACCCGGCGCGTGGCAATGGCGGTGGCGTGCCCACCCAGCTGTAGCTCGATGTAGTGGCCGGGGTTGGTGATGATGAAATCCACCAAGCGCCCTTCTACCGCCAGGGTCATCTCTCGGTTGGCGAAGGGCAGTGGAACGATCTCAAACCGCAGGGGGGCGAGGCGTTCATTGAGGTAATCGGCATGGCCCTGCCAGGACTCCATGACCAGGGCCTCGCCACGGTGGGCCAGTACGCCGATGCGCACCGGATCCCCTTCCTCAGCCAGGGTAGGATTACCGAATAAAAACAGCCAGATACAGACAGCAGTAAACGCAATCCGGCCGGATTGCGTTCGGGATTTCCAGTGCAACATCCTCCAACTCCTTGTTTGTCTTATATTGAAACCCCGTCTGCGCAGGGTTTATTGTGATGATCACTGGCCAGCAAAGCCCTGTCCAGCGCACCCTATTTGAATTGCTTTTTATTTTGCTGCGTCGTAACTGCTCAGGCCGTTAAGCCCCTCGCCACTTGGAGGGGGAAGGGAAAGTAGCTACGCTACGGCCTGTCTAATGTAGCACCGAAAGCCCCAGCCCTCCAGAGGCGCGAATTTTCTGGCCGGTCGCGGTGCCAGGGCTTATACGCTGGGCTCCCAGAGGATTCCCGCTACCGGGTTGCGGCCCTCGGCGGCGAGGATGTTGAAGGTGCGGCAGGCCGCAGCGCTGTGCATGACTTCAATCCCCAGGCCGCGTGCATAGAATACCGCCAGCAGGTCCACGGCGGGGAAGCGCTGCTGCGCGCCAACACCAAGCAGATAGACATCCGCCGGATGTGCCAGCATCAGTTCCAGATGGTCTCGCGTCAGCTCGGCAAACCGCTGTGGCGGCCAGGGTTGCAAGCGCTCGGCTGTCAGCAGCAGGCTGTGGGCATGGATCTGGCCGCCGATCTGTATGCCGCGCGCGTCCAGGGCCTCTATGCCCATGCCCTTGGGGTTGGTGTCCAGGCTAAAGTTGATCATTTGCCCAGTTTAGCACCCGAGTGCGCGCTTCAGAGTTCAAAAGTACAGGTTCAAAAGCACTTTTGACAGACCCTTGGCCACTCAGTTAATTTACTTCGTTTAATCCCCTAACCGCAGAGGTCCCCGTGTCCACACCCGAGATGGCAGAGTTTCATAGAATCAACCGCTTGCCGCCCTACGTCTTTGCCATCGTCAACGAACTTAAGGCCGAGGCACGGGCCAGGGGCGAGGATATCATCGATTTTGGCATGGGCAACCCGGATCAGCCGACGCCGCAACACATCGTTGACAAGATGATCGAGGTGGCCAGCCGCCATGATACCCACCGCTACTCCGCCTCCAAGGGCATTCCCCGCCTGCGCCGGGCCATCTGCAACTGGTATCGCGACCGCTACGCGGTGGAGCTGGACCCGGATAGCCAGGCCATAGTCACCATCGGCTCCAAGGAGGGCCTGGCCCATCTGGCGCTGGCCTGCATGGGGCCGGGGGACTCGGTGCTGGTACCCAACCCGGCCTACCCGATCCACCCTTACGGCTTTATCATCGCCGGTGCCGATGTGCGTCATGTGCCCATGCAGGACACGCAGAGCTTTTTCGATGAGCTGGAAAAGGCGATCAAGGACTCCTGGCCCAGGCCCAAGATGCTGGTGCTCAACTTCCCTGGCAACCCCACCACCCACTGCGTCGAGCTGGACTTCTTCGAGCGCGTGGTGGCCATAGCCCGGGAGCACAATATCTGGGTGATCCACGACCTGGCCTACGCCGACATCGTGTTCGACGGCTACAAGGCCCCCTCGATCCTACAGGTGCCGGGGGCCGAGGATATCGCCGTGGAGTTCTTCTCCCTCTCCAAGAGCTATAACATGCCCGGTTGGCGGATCGGCTTCATGTGCGGCAACAAGACCCTGGTGGGGGCGCTGGCGCGGATCAAGTCCTATCTGGATTACGGCACCTTCACGCCGATCCAGGTGGCCGCCATCGCCGCCCTGGAAGGCCCGCAGGACTGCGTCGAGGAGATCCGCGCCATGTACGAACGGCGCCGTAACGTGCTCTGCGATGGCCTGAATAACATCGGCTGGGCGGTGGAGCGGCCCAAGGCCACCATGTTCGTCTGGGCACCCATCCCTGAACCCTACCGGGCCATGGGCTCGCTGGAGTTCTGCAAGAAGGTGTTGCATGACGCCAAGGTGGCGGTATCGCCTGGCATCGGCTTCGGCGAGCACGGCGACGGCCATGTCCGCTTCGGCCTGATCGAAAACGAACACCGCACCCGCCAGGCCGTGCGCGGCATCCGCGACATGTTCCGCAGGGATGGTTTGTTGCAATAAGTCTTGAACCTAAAAAGAGCATTTGGCCACAGAGCCACAGAGTACACAGAGAAAAATCAATGTCTTGGAAAGCGAACATTCAACACCTTCTAAGTGAGCCCAGTCTGATAGGTAACTCATTGAAACAACTCTGTGATCTCGACTCTGGCCTCCTGCTTCGTTCTACCTCCTCCTTCCCTGGAGTCGTCTGTGTCTCTGTGGCTTAACTGAGGAATATAGGTTGAACGGGATCGCAACGGACTCAGAGAAAAGACATTTTAAGTCAAATTGTTGCCCTCATCATGGGTGGCCTGGGCTGAAGAAGTCATCTCTATCAACCTCTGCGTACTCTGCGCTTGTTTGCGTCCTTTGCGATCCGATATCTAAACCCCAGGAGTAACTTGTGAAACCAGTCAAAGTGGGCCTGATGGGCCTGGGCACCGTCGGTGGCGGCACCGTCAGCGTATTGCACCGCAACGCCGAGGAGATCGCCCGCCGCGCCGGGCGTGGCATTGTCATCTCCCATGCTGCGGCCAGGGACTACAACCCCGAGGGCATAGACGGGCTGGGGCGGATCGGCACCATCGGCGATGATGCCTGGGCCGTGGTCAACGACCCCGAGGTGAAGATTGTCGTCGAACTCATCGGTGGCTATTCGCCGGCCAAGGAGTTGGTGCTCCAGGCCATAGAGAACGGCAAGCATGTGGTCACCGCCAACAAGGCGCTGATCGCCATGCACGGCAACGAGATCTTCGCCGCCGCCCAGCACAAGGGCGTCACCGTGGCCTTCGAGGCCGCCGTGGCCGGCGGCATCCCCATCATCAAGGCCCTGCGCGAGGGCCTGGCGGCCAATCGCATCGAGTGGATCGCCGGTATTATCAACGGCACCGGTAACTTCATCCTCACCGAGATGCGCGACAAGGGGCGCCAGTTCGATGAGGTGCTGCGCGAGGCCCAGGCCCTGGGTTATGCCGAGGCCAACCCGGTGTTTGACGTGGAGGGCATAGACGCGGCGCACAAGCTGACCATCCTCGGCTCCCTGGCCTATGGCATACCGCTGCAGTTCGACAAGTGCTACATCGAGGGGATTACCCGCATCACCCCGGAGGATGTCAGCTATGCCGCCGATCTGGGCTACCGCATCAAGCACTTGGGCATCACCCGCAAGACCGAACAGGGGGTGGAGCTGCGGGTACACCCGACCCTGATCCCGGAGCGGCGTCTGATCGCCAATGTCGATGGGGTGATGAACGCTGTACTGGTGCAGGGTGATGCCGTGGGCCCGACCCTCTACTACGGTGCCGGTGCCGGTGCCGAGCCTACCGCCTCCGCCGTGGTGGCCGATCTGGTGGACGTGGTGCGTACCCTGACCACAGACCCCAATAACCGGGTACCCCACCTGGCCTTCCAGGCCGATGCCCTGTCCGACACCCCGGTGCTGGGCATGGATGAGGTGGAGACCGCCTACTACCTGCACCTCAAGGTACTGGACAAGCCCGGTGTGCTGGCCACCATCGCCGGGATCCTGGGCGATGCCGGCATCAGTATAGAGGCCACCCAGCAGAAGGAACCCCTGGAGGGGCAGAGCGTGGTACCCCTGGTGCTGCTCACCCAAAGGGTCAAGGAGAAGGCGATGAACGCCGCCCTGGCAGCCATTGCCGAGACCGACCTGACCGCCGATGAGATCGTGCGTATCCGTGTTGAACGTCTGATGTAAACAGAGGGCAGCTGCCGAAGTGAACGCTGGCTGGAACCCCGTTGCTTTGGCAGGGGTCCAAGCTGGTAAATCAGGCTAGTTCTATAGTTCGGTGAAGCCAGGTTTTGTCAGGGGGTGCCGGTGTCTTATCAGTCTCAGGTGGAGGATTTGGTGGGTGAGCATGTGGCCCGGTTTCAGGCCGAGCTGACCCTGGCCCGTCAGTTACTACAGGGCAAGGTCGAGACGCCCATGCCCTATGGCTATCCCCCCAGGGTCTATCGACCCCTTCATATCTGCAGGGCCCCTCAGTTTCGCGCCTTCATAGCCCGCAGTGGTGGCCGTTTGAGCAACGGCGTGCCCAGGGTGTTGCGTGATCAATGGCAGGGGGATTCCTTGCTCGGTATCTACAACCCCGCCGCTGCCTCAAGCAGGGGGTAGTAAAGGCCGATCTGCCTTCTGTCTGGTGGGCGAGTGGTAACCATTGGAGATTAAATTTTTCTCTCCAGCCCTTCACATTCGCCGTAAATTGGGTAAAATGCCGCGTTCTCTCTGGCCCTGGCGTGAAACACGACCGGGGTCGCTCAACTGGTACAGGATTAACGATGGTCTCTATTCGTCTGCAGCGTACTGGCGCCAAGAAGCGCCCCTTCTATCATGTCGTAGCCACTGATTCGCGCAATTCCCGCGATGGCCGTTATATCGAGCGCCTGGGCTTTTTCAACCCCGTTGCCAAGGGCAAGGAAGAGGAACTGCGCCTCGATCTGGCCCGGGTGGAACACTGGATCGGCCAGGGTGCCCAGCCCACCGAGCGCGTGGTCAGCCTGATGAAGCAGTCGCGTAAGCAGGCCGCTCAGGCCGTCGCCTGATCAGGTACTGGTGTCGATAGGGATGTCGGGTTCCGCTGCGGACTCCACTGACAGCCATGTGATCATCGGCCGGGTAACCGGCCTTTATGGTATCAAGGGCTGGGTCAAGGTCTATTCGCATACCCGCCCGATCAACAACATTCTCGGCTATCGGCCCTGGTATCTCCAGCGAGCCGATGGCTGGGAGGAACACCAGTTGGCAGAGGGGCGTATCCAGGGCAAGGGCCTAGTCGCCCGTCTGGCTGGCTACGACGACCGCGATCAGGCCGCCGAGTTGCTGGAGCGCGACATCGCCATCAAACGTGCGCAATTGCCCCGTGCCGAAAAGGGCACCTACTACTGGGCCGAACTGGAAGGGCTGCAAGTTTTTACCCTGGAAGGCGTGGCGCTGGGGGTGGTGGATCACCTGTTCGAGACCGGGGCCAACGATGTGCTGGTGGTCCAGGGCGAGCGGGAACGCCTGCTGCCCCTGCTGATGGATCAGGTGATCAAAGAGGTGGATCTGGACGCCGGTCTGATGCGGGTGGATTGGGACCCGGAGTTTTGAGGCACAACGCCCCCGTGAGGACGCGCTTTGGGGATGGGCGGTGAGGTTTGATCTCATCAGCCTGTTCCCCGATATGTTTCGGGTCTTCATCGAGCAGGGGGTGACCGGTCGGGCCTTCAAGCAGGGCAGGGCCCAGGTGGGCCTCTGGAACCCGCGGGACTACACCTCTGATGTACACAGAACCGTGGATGATCGCCCCTACGGCGGCGGCCCCGGCATGCTGATGAAGCCCGAGCCGCTGCAGCAGGCGATAGAAGCCGCGCGGCAGGCGGCACCCCAGGGCACCAAGGTGCTTTACATGAGCCCCCAGGGGCAAAGATTTGATCAGCAAGCGGCGCTGAGGATGGCCGCCCACCCCGGCCTGATCCTCCTGGCCGGGCGTTACGAGGGCATAGACGAGCGCCTGATCACCTGCTGCGTGGATGAGGAATGGTCCATTGGTGACTATGTCCTCAGCGGCGGCGAACCGGCCGCCATGGTGATCATGGACGCGGTACTGCGGTTGTTGCCCGGGGTCCTGGGTGACGAGGACTCGGCCCAGCAGGACTCCTACATGGACGGACTGCTGGATTGCCCGCACTACACCCGGCCGGAGTGGTTCCAGCAGCAGGCGGTGCCCCAGGTGCTGCTCAGCGGCAACCACGAGGCCATCCGCCGCTGGCGGCTGCAGCAATCCCTCGGCCGCACCTGGCAGCGGCGCCCGGATCTGCTGCAGGGACGCCAGATGAGCGATGAAGAAACTGAACTACTGAACGCATTTATTCACGAATCTACCGCCGGCCGCGAGGCCGTCACCTGAGTTATAGGAGCAAAGGGCCATGAGCAACATCATTCAACAACTGGAAGCCGAGCAGATGAACCGGGAGGTACCCAACTTCCGTCCCGGCGACACCCTGGTGGTCCAGGTCAAGGTCAAGGAAGGCACCCGCGAGCGCCTGCAGGCCTTTGAGGGCATCTGTATCGCCCGCCGCAACCGCGGCCTGAATTCCTCCTTCACCGTGCGCAAGATGTCCTCGGGCGAGGGCGTGGAGCGCGTGTTCCAGACCTACAGCCCCAGCCTGGCCGAGATCAAGGTGGCCCGTCGTGGCGACGTGCGCCGCGCCAAGCTCTACTACCTGCGCGGCCTCACCGGCCGGGCGGCGCGTATCAAGGAAAAGGTATAAGCCGCAGCGACAGCCGTCGCACCGCAAGCAAAAGGCCGCCTCGTGCGGCCTTTATAAAAACGGTGACACCTTACTAATTACACTAATTTGTGCTGCTGATCTTCTTTCCATGGAGACGAAGGGCGAACGCGCTTGCCCGGTCTCAACAGGTGCCCCAGCTTCTTTTCAAGTTCCTCTAAGGCTTGATCCCCCGTCAGTGGACGGACAATACTCTGCCCCTTCGTCAAAGCAGTTTCGAGTTCCGCATTCGGCGTTACATCCAGAAAATCACCCCGTTGTTCGACGCGATCGAGAAGCGGCTTCACAACGACCAGGCCGTCATCCTCGCCCTTGAAATGGGCTGGTGTACTGGACCATAACCATTCCACCGCGCTGGCGGCTGATCCCCTCTACTGGTATCTTTGACTCCTTTTCCCCTGGAGCCTGGTTGTGATCTCTGTCCCTTCCATCCCGAGCATACGTCTGCTGATCGGCCTGGCGCTTTGCCTGTTGTCGCTTGGGGTCCTGGCCGAGGCCCCGGCACCGATTCGCGTCGGCGTACTCTATTGGTCCATGCAGATCCCGGGTCAGGTGGCCATGCGTCAGGGGCTGGAGGCGGAAGCGGCGCGCATCAATCGGCGGGCGGCGAGCCAGGGCCTGCCCCAGGTGGAGTTGCTGGCCAAGGTGGCCGGGGATGGCCCCGAGGGGATTGAGCGGCAGATCGCCCAGATGAAGACCCTGGTGGCGCAGCAGCCGGACATCATCATCGTCCAGCCCACCGATAACGCCGCCCTGGCCGAGCCCCTGCTGGCGGCCAATGCGGTCGGCATCCCGGTGGTGGCCTATGACCAGTACATCAGCGGCGGCCGTCTGGCCGCCTACGTCACCTCCGACAACCGCCAGGCTGGCTATCTGGATGGCGAGTACATCGCCGACCACTTCACCGATCAGCGCCCAATTCGCTTGGTGCTGGTGGAATACCCCCATGTGTCTTCCACGGTGGAGCGCCTCAATGGCTTTCTCGATGCCCTGGATGATCAGGGCCAGCCCTACCGCATCCTCAAGGCCTACAAGGCGGTGCAGCCCGAGGAGGGGCGGCGCGTCGGCGAGGCCATGCTGCGCGACTTCCCTGAGCCGGGCAGCATCGATGTGGTGTTCGCGGTCAACGATGGCGGCGGTCTGGCGGTGGTCGAGGCCCTGGAGGCGGCTGGGCGCGATGAAATCGTCGTGGCCAGCATCGATGGCGATCCGAAATCGGTCCGGCGTATCGCTAACGGCGGGCTGATCCACATCGACTCGGCCCAGTTCTGCGGCCCGCTGGGGGCCGAGGCGATGAAGACGGCCTATGCCATTGCCACTCAAAGGCCACATGCCCGCCATCTGCTGGTGCCCGTGTTCCCCGTCACCCGGCACACGCTGGATCGCTATCCCGGCTGGCTTGGCCCCATCCCTGGTCCCTTCGACAAGCCCTGGAAGGCAGAGAATCCGACCTGGGATGGTCAACTGCGGGCGCTGCAGTGAGCCCTGGTCGGGACCTGCTCAAACCGGACATGGACGCCCTGGCAACGGTGGACCGACGGCTCAGCGTCAGTTTCGGCGTAGTCATCGCCGCCCTTATGTCCATCGTCCTGCTGGTGGGCGGCATCTACATGACCCGCATCATGGAATACGAGGAGCGCAAGCTCACCACCCAGCTCACCCAGGTGCTCTCCAGCGCCATCTCCCGGGTCAGCTTCTCGGGCAAATATCACGCCCAGCTGCTGCTCAACGATATCAAACGGGCGCAGCCGGAGATCGGCTATCTGCGCGTCACTGACCGTCAGGGCCTGGTGCTGGCCAGCACCGAGCCGGAACTGCGCGACCGGCCCCTGCCCAGGGCGGCGATGGAGCAGGCGGTACGCGCCCTGCTCAACGAGGACGAGAGCCTGACGCGGCGGCTGCAACAGGGCGACTACCCCATCCTGGAGGTGACCCTGCCCTATCGCGGCGGCTTTGATCACTCCATTCAGGGGGTGGTGCAGGTGGGCATCTCCCTGCAAAAGCGGGATGCCGACCTGCGCCAGGGTATGCTGCTGATGGCCGCCACCGTGCTGCTGTTGCTGGTGCTGGGGCTGCTGTTGGTGGGCCTGCTCGGGCGCCGCTTCGGCAACCCGGTAAAGCAGCTGGCCAGCGACCTGGCGGCCACCCTGCAGGCGGTGCCCGACCTCATGTTCGAACTGGATCTGGACGGCCGCTACCTACAGGTAATGGCGCAACGCCAGGACCTGCTGATGGGTACCGAGGAGGATATCCTCGGCCGCAGCGTGCACGATGTCCTGCCCGGCGAGGCGGCCAGGGCCGTGCACCAGGCCCTGTGGGAGGCCATGGCCAAGGGCCAGAGCTACGGCCATCAGATCAAGCTGCCGCTGTCCCTGGGGGTGCGCTGGTTCGAGCTTTCCGTGGCGCGCAAGGGGGGCGACATCCAGGCCCGGCCGCGCTTCATCGTCCTCGCCCGCGATGTCACCGAGCGGGTGCTGGCGGAGCGGGAGATCAGCCTCTATGCCAATGTGATCCAGCACAGCAGCGAGGCCATCCTGATCACCGACCACAACAACCGCATCATCAGCGTCAATCAGGCACTGATGAAATACAGCGGATATTCCCTGGAGGAACTCAAGGGGCAGAACCCCAAGGTGCTCTCTTCGGGCCACACCCCGCGCGATGTCTATCGGCGGATGTGGGCCTCAATCAACCAGGCCGGCCACTGGCAGGGCGAGCTGTGGGACCGGCGCAAGAACGGCGAGTCCTATCCCAAGTGGGTAAGCATCTCCGCCATCAAGAACAGCCAGGGCCAGGTCAGCAACTACATCGCCAGCTATACCGACATCACCGACCGCAAGCTGGCCGAGGAGCGCATCGACTACATCGCCCATCACGACGTGCTCACCGGGCTGATCAACCGCTTCAGCCTGGAGGAACGCCTGGATCAGGCCCTGCACACCGCCCACCACGAGGGTGCCCGGCTGGCCATGCTGTTCATCGACATGGACCACTTCAAGGACATCAACGACAGCCTCGGCCACCACACCGGCGACACCCTGCTGGTGGAGGTGGGCAAGCGCCTCAAGGCCCTGGTGGAGGAGAACGACATCGTCGCCCGCATCGGCGGCGATGAGTTCGTCGTGGTGCTGGCCCAGGCCGAATCCAGCCTCAAGGTGGCCAGCATCGCTGCAAGCCTGGTGCAGCGCCTGGGCGAACCCTATGAGATCCAGGGCCGGGTGCTGCGCTCTACCCCCAGCATCGGCGTGTGTCTGTTCCCGGACGACGGCAAGGACGCCGAAGAGCTGATGATGAACGCCGACATGGCCATGTATCACGCCAAGAATCAGGGGCGCAACCGGTTCCAGTTCTTCTCCATGGAGATGAACCTGGCGATCCAGAAACGCTTGCAGCTGGAGCAGGAACTGCGCCTGGGCCTGGAGGACGACCAGCTGGAGCTGTACTACCAGCCCATCTGCACCGCTCAGGGCCATGCCAGCGGGGTCGAGGCCCTGGTGCGCTGGAATCACCCCCAGCGCGGACTGCTCGGGCCGGATCAGTTCATCCCCCTGGCCGAGGACTCAGGCCTGATCCTGCCGCTGGGAGCCTGGGTCATAGAACAGGCCTGTCGGCAGCGCGCCAGCTGGCGCGCCGAGGGCCTGGAGCTGAGCATATCGGTCAATCTGGCGGTACAGCAGCTGTATCTGGAGGGGCTTGTCGAGCAGGTGCGCCAGACAATGCAAGGGCAGGGCATAGGGCCGGGCGAGATCCGCTTTGAGATCACCGAATCCACCGCCATGCACGACCCCCAGCACGCCATCGAGCAGCTGAAAAAGCTGCGAGAACTGGGGCTGGACATAGCCATCGACGACTTTGGCACCGGCTATTCCTCCCTGGCCTACCTGAAGCTGCTGCCCATCGATGTGCTCAAGCTGGATCGCACCTTCGTCAAGGACATAGAACACGACGAAAACGACGTGGCCATCTGCGCCGCCAGCATCAACCTGGCCCACAGCCTGGGCCTGAAGGTGGTGGCCGAAGGGGTGGAAAACGCCGCCCAGCAGCGATTCCTGCTGGACCACGGCTGCGACCTGCTGCAGGGCTACCTGTTTGGCAAGCCCATGCCCGCCGCCGAGATCCCCGCCCGGGTTGAGCAATTGGCCAGGGGCAGTCAAAACCAGCCCGGCCAAGCCTGACCCGGATGCAGCACAGCACCTTCTGTCGCCTTGACCCGCAGGGGCGCTTGTTAGAGAATGCGTGGGTTTTTACAAGAATAAGTATATTCTGATAAACCTGAGCAGCCCGTTCGGGTTAACTTTTATTTATTATATCAAGTAGTTGGGAGTCCAGCGTATGAGCGCAGACGAGGTTGATCTGAAAAAGCGGCGGTTGCTTACTGTCGCGACTTCCGTTGTCGGGGCCGTGGGGGCTGCCTATGTGGCGGTGCCCTTTGTGGCGTCGATGAATCCAAGCGCCAAGGCCCGTGCCGCTGGTGCCCCGGTTGAGGCCGATATCAGCAAGCTTGAGCCCGGTCAGCTGTTGCGCGTTAAGTGGCGCGGCAAGCCGGTGTGGATCGTCAAGCGCACGGAGAAGAACCTGAAGGACATGGAGACCCTGAACGACCGTCTGGCCGACCCCAACTCAGAGGTGCCCACCCAACAGCCCGAGTATTGCCAGAACCCGCATCGCTCGATCAAGCCGGAGATCCTGGTGGCGATTGGTATCTGCACCCATCTAGGTTGCTCGCCCACCTACCGCCCCGAGGTGGCCCCGGCCGACCTGGGTCCGGACTGGAAGGGCGGCTTCTTCTGCCCCTGCCACGGTTCGCTGTTCGATCTCGGCGGGAGGGTCTATGCCGGTGTGCCGGCCCCCACCAACCTGGAGATCCCGCCCTATCATTTCATCGACGACACCCATGTGTTGATCGGTCTTGACGGAGGTGCCGCCTGATGAGCTTCATAAACTGGGTCGATGAGCGCTTTCCGCTCACCAAGGTGTGGAAAGAACACCTGTCTGAATACTACGCGCCGAAGAACTTCAACTTCTGGTACTTCTTTGGCTCCCTGGCCCTGCTGGTGCTGGTGATCCAGATCCTCACCGGCGTCTGGCTGGCGATGAACTACAAGCCCGATGCCGAGCTGGCCTTTGGCTCGGTCGAATACATCATGCGTGATGTCGATTGGGGCTGGCTGATCCGCTACATGCACTCCACCGGGGCCTCGGCCTTCTTTCTGGTGGTCTATCTGCACATGTTCCGGGGCCTGATCTACGGCTCTTACCGCAAGCCGCGGGAACTGCTGTGGATCATCGGCGTGCTGATCTACGTCGCCATGATGGCCACCGCCTTCATGGGCTACCTGCTGCCCTGGGGGCAGATGTCCTACTGGGGTGCCCAGGTCATCGTCAACCTGTTTGCCGCCGTGCCGGTGGTGGGTGAGGAGCTGTCGGTCTGGGTGCGCGGTGACTACGTTATCTCCGATGCCACCCTGAATCGCTTCTTCGCCTTCCACTTCCTGCTGCCCTTCGTACTGGCCGCGCTGGTGTTCATCCACATCGTCGCCCTGCACAAGGTGGGTTCCAACAACCCTGACGGGGTGGAGATCAAGAAAGGCCCCAAGGGCAACAGATGGAGCGATACGGCACCGGCCGATGGCATCCCCTTCCACCCCTATTACACGGTGAAAGACATCGTCGGCATCGGCGTGTTCCTGATCCTGTTCTCGGCGGTGGTGTTCTTTGCCCCAGAGATGAACGGCTTCTTCATCGAGGCACCCAACTTCGAACCGGCCAACCCGCTGAAGACCCCGGATCATATCGCCCCGGTGTGGTACTTCACCCCCTTCTACGCCATGCTGCGCGCCGTTCCGCCCATGTTCGGCTCCCAGTTCCCCGGCGTGGTGGTGATGTTCGGTGCCATCATCATGTTCTTCCTGCTGCCCTGGCTGGACCGTAGCCCGGTCAAGTCGATCCGCTACAAGGGCATGATGTTCAAGGTCTGGATCGGCATCTTCGTGGTCTCCTTCGTGGTGCTCGGCTGGCTCGGGGTACAGGCCTCCACGCCGACCAAGACCCTGCTGGCGCAGATATTCACCGGGCTGTACTTCCTGTTCTTCTTCTTGATGCCTTGGTACAGCAAAATCGACAAGACCAAGCCCGTTCCAGAGAGGGTGAGCCAATGAAAAAACTGATCTTTGCACTCTTCCTGCTGGCCTCGGCCGGCGCCGCCCAGGCCGCTGGCGGCGGTGCCAAGCTGGACCCGGCCAATGTCGATTTATCCGACCAGGCCTCCCTGCAGCACGGTGCCAAGCTGTTCATGAACTACTGCCTGAACTGCCACTCCCTGCAGTATCAGCGTTATCAGCGCATGGCCGACGACATCGGTCTGACCTATGAGGAGGTCGAGGACAACATGATCTTCGGCAACCACAAGATCGGCGATCTGATGACCGTGGCCATGAGCGCCGAGGACGCCACCCGCTGGTTTGGCGCGCCGCCGCCGGACCTGTCGGTGATTGCCCGTGCCCGTGGTGCCGATTGGCTCTATACCTACCTGCGCAGCTTCTATGTGGATCCCAAGCGCCCCTTCGGTGTCAACAACACGGTATTCCCCGATGTGGGCATGCCCCATGTGCTGTGGGAATTGCAGGGTATGCAGAAGGCCCTCTTCAACGAGACCAAGGATGCCGGTGGCAATCCGCACAAGGAGTTCGCCGGGTTTGAGAGCGTCAGCGCCGGCAGCATGAGCCCGGATGAGTACGACAATGCCATGCGTGACCTGACCGCCTTTCTGGTCTATGTCGGCGAGCCGATCCAGATGGAGCGCAAACGCCTTGGCGTCTATGTCATCCTGTTCCTGCTGGTGTTCACCGTGCTGGCCTATCTGATGAAGAAAGAGTACTGGAAAGACGTACACTGATCGGTCTGAAGGCTGCATACCCAAGGGCGCTCGTTTTGCTACAATGAGCGCCCTTTTTATTGCCCGCGACAATTTCGGGGACTCCCCCTGATGCGTACGCGGGGGGAATCGTCCGGGTTATTTAGATGATTGGAGTTGATTTGATGGCGGTTGCTGCAAACAAACGTTCCGTTATGACCCTTTTTTCCAATCCCAAGAGCGCCTATAGCCACCGTGCGCGCCTGGTGCTGATGGAAAAGAACATTACCGTCGAGATCCTCGACGCCGATCCCCAGGACCTGCCCGAGGATGTGGTCGATCTCAACCCCTACGGCACCCTGCCAACCCTGATCGACCGCGATCTGGTGCTCTATGAGTCACGCGTCGTCATGGAGTACCTGGACGAGCGCTTTCCCCATCCGCCGCTGATGCCGGTGGACCCGGTGAGCCGGGCCAACACCCGGCTCTATCTGTGGCGCATCGACTACGACTGGTATCGGCTGATGAACCTGATCCTGGCCGACGGCAAGGATGCCGCCAAGGTGCGCAAACAGCTCAAGGAGCGTCTGGTGGCGGCCAACGCCGTGTTCGCCTCCAAGCCCTTCTTCATGAGCGAGGAGTTCACCCTGGTGGATTGCAGTATCGCCCCCCTGCTCTGGCGCCTGCCACAGATGGGCATAGAGCTGCCGCCCCAGGCGGCCGATATCAGCGCCTATGCCGACCGCCTGTTCGCCCGCGCCGGTTTCAAGCTGAGCCTGACCGAATACGAGAAAGAACTCCGTGGCTGATTCCGATGGCATGAGTTCCAGTCGGCCCTATTTCATCAGGGCCATTTACGAATGGCTGGTGGACAACAACATGACCCCGCACCTGCTGGTCAATGCCGATGCCAGGGGGGTGGAGGTGCCGGTGCAGTATGTGGAAGACGGTCAGGTAGTGCTCAACATCGGCCCCGGCGCGGTCAAATTTCTGCAGATGGATAATCGGGCCATCACCTTCAACGCCCGCTTTGGCGGCCTGCCCACGGACATACGGGTACCCCCCCACGCGGTGATGGGCATCTACGCCCGGGAGAACGGCCGCGGCATGCTCTTCCCCGAGGACGAGGAGTTCGCCGAAGACGAAGGCCCGGAAGAGCCGCCTCCACCCAAACGCCCCAAGCTGCGGGTGGTCAAATAAAACAGAAGACAGAGGACAGAGGACAGAGTGTTGAGGCGCTACGCGCCAGGTTATTGATCTGTCGCGCAGCGACACCAAACACCGTCTTCTGTCCTCTGTCTGTTTTCAGGATATCTTGCGCAGCTCAGCAGGTGCCATGCTGACCTTGACCGGCTTGTTCAGGAATTCGATCAACACCAGGGCGCGCTGCTCGCCGCTGCTCATCTGAAATACCCCCTCAAACCCGGCGAAGGGACCGCTGGTCAACTGTACCCGCTCGCCGGCCTTGAACAGGGGCTCGGGCGCGTTCTGCTTTGCCTCGCGCTGTTGCAGGAAGGCGATCAGGGCATCATCCACCCGCGCCGGTTCATCGCCAAAGCGTACCAAACGACTGACCCCCAGGGTGGAGCGGATCGGGCTCCAGTCCTGCGGCGTGTCATCCCCCCCCAGCCGAATGAACAGATAACGCGGAAACAGGGGTTCATCAAACCACTGCAAGCGCTTGCGTCTCAGCCGCTCTACCCGCAGTTGCGGCAGATAGCAATGAAACCCCTGCGCTTGCAGGTTCTCCAGGGCGCGAAACTCCTGGCGCGGTTTGCTGTGGATCAGATACCAGGTCATGGATGCTTTTGTTGATGGTTGATGGCAGGTCTATGCTACATAGGATGGCAGCTGGAGGGTAGTAGGCGGAAAGAGAGATAGGCTGGGTGCTATGATTCATTGAAGAATTAGAATATTCTAATACGCAAATATCTTGATAAACCCATCCCTGGCCACCATCTGACCCCCTCTGGCCCCTTGCAACCAGCCCGCAGGCCTGGCCTAGGTCGCGTTCCGGCCCTGCCGGACCGGTCGGCGTGACAAATCGGGGGGATCAAGTCCTTTCAGATAACAGGGGCTTTGCGGTACATTGCAGGCTGCCGCTGCCGACTTGCCGCATCGAGAACAAGGATCAGGGCCGAGGCCGGGCCAAGCTCAGTCATCCGGCCCAAGACCCTGGCGACAAGGCCTGATGGATGTGATCAACCAAACGATCATAGGGTGACCCCACACCTAATCTGAGCTAGCTGTGGGGCTCCCTCTCCCCAATCCTCTCCCAGAGGGAGAGGGAGCAAACGAGCGCTGCGCGAGTTTTACACTAACCACGACCGAGCCGAGGAAACCAACATGAGCCGATTGACTGGAATTGTTCTGATCAGCCTCTGGCTGCTGCCGCTTGCCGCCCTGAGCGCGGGGCAGGCCGCCGACCTGGCCACCCAGGCGGCGCAAAAGACCCAGGCACCCCGCGAGGTGCGCCTGGACAGCCGGGTGGAGGCGGTGCAGCAGGCCACGGTATCGGCCCAGACCGGTGGCCAGATCGAGCAGTTGCTGTTCGATGTGGGCGATGTGGTGGAAAAGGATGCCCTGGTGGTACGCCTGCGTGATACCGAGCAACGTGCCCAGTTGGCCCGTGCCGAGGCGGCCCGCGCCGAGGCCGAGGCCGATCTCAAGCGCAATCGCGACAATCACAGACGCATCAGCGACCTGTTCGCCAAGCAGCAGGTGTCCACCGCCGAGCGGGATCAGGCCCAGGCCGCCCTGGACGCCGCCGAGGCCCGGCTGGAGCAGACCCAGGCCAGCCTGCGTCAGGCCCAGGAGCAGCTGGACTACACCCAGGTGCGTGCCCCCTACAGCGGTATCGTCATCCAGCGCCATGCTGAGCTGGGCGAGGTGGCCCAGCCGGGCAAGCCGCTGATCACCGGCATCTCCCTGGACCGCCTGCGCACCCTGGTGGCGGTGCCTCAGACCCTGGTGGAGCAGGTACGCAGCCGGGCCAAGGCCGAGGTGGAGCTGCCCGATGGCAGCCGTGTGGCGGCCAGCCGCATCACCGTGTTCCCCATCGCCGATGCCAACAGCAATACCTTCCTGGTGCGCGTCTATCTGCCCGAGGGGGTAGAGGGCCTGTTTCCGGGCATGTTCATCAAGACGATATTTCAGCTGGGCCAGACCCAGTGGCTGAGTATCCCGGACCAGGCCCTGGCCCAGCGCGGAGAGGTCAGCGGTGTCTATGTGCGCGATGACGATGGCCGCCTGAGCTTCCGCCATCTACGTATCGGTCGCCAGTTGCCAAAGCAGCGGCTGGCGGTGCTGGCGGGCCTGGAAGAGGGTGAGCAGGTGGTGTTGGAGCCGATTGCCGCCGGTGTTGCCCTGAAGGCCCAGCAGGGGATGAGCCATGGCCAGTGAAACCCCCCTGGGCATCTCCGGCGGCACCGCCAAGCGCTTTCTCACCACCGAGATCACCCCATTGCTGGCCCTGGTGGGGCTGTTGCTGGGGCTGTTCGCCGTGGCGGTGACGCCGCGTGAGGAAGAGCCGCAGATCAACGTCACCTTCGCCAATATCTTCATCCCCTTCCCCGGTGCCAGCGCCAACGAGATCGAAAGCCTGGTGGCCACCCCGGCCGAGCAGGTGCTGTCCGAGATCGAGGGCCTCAAGCACGTCTATTCCACCTCCATGCCTGGCATGGCGGTGATCACGGTACGCTACAAGGTAGGCGAGGACCGCACCGATGCCATAGTGCGGCTGTATAACAAGATCTTCTCCAATGAGGACTGGCTGCCGCGCAACCTGGGCGTGGGCCAACCGATCATCAAGCCCATGGGCATAGATGATGTGCCTATCATCACCGCCACCCTGTGGAGTGAGGACCAGAGCATGGGGGCCTATGAGCTGGGCCAGGTGGCCCACGCCATCGAGGCCGAACTGAAGCGGGTGCCGGGCACCCGCGACATCTACACCCTGGGCAACCCCGAGCGGGTGGTGCATGTGCTGCTCGATCCCCAGGCCCTGGCCGGCTACAACATCGACCTCAACGACCTGCGCCAGACCCTGCAGGCGGCCAACAGTACGCGCGATAACCTGCCCATCACACGGGATAACACCGAGGTCATGGTGCAGGCCGGTGCCCTGTTGACCACGCCGGAGGAGATCGGCGACCTGGTGATCGGCGTATCCAATCAAAGACCGGTGTTCCTGCGCGATGTGGCGCGGATCAAGCACTATGCCGACCAGCCCGAGGCCTTTGTCTGGATGGGGGCAGGCCCGGCCGGGCAGATCAGCGCCGGTTTTCACCCGGCGGTGACCATCGCCGTGGCAAAGAAGCCCGGCACCAACGCGGTGGAGATCGCCGAGCAGGTGATCGAGCGGTTTGAACACCTCAGGGGCATCTTTATCCCGGATAACGTCGAGATCACCATCACCCGCAACTACGGTGAGACCGCCGATCAGAAGGCGCAGAAGCTGATCACCAAGCTGGTGTTCGCCACCCTCTCGGTGGTGCTGCTGGTGTGGCTGGCGCTGGGCTGGCGCGAGGCGCTGATCGTCGGTGGTGCCGTGGTGCTGACCCTGGCCATCACCCTGTTTGCCTCCTGGGCCTGGGGCTTTACCCTCAACCGGGTATCCCTGTTCGCCCTGATCTTCTCCATCGGCATCTTGGTGGACGATGCCATCGTCGTGGTGGAGAACATCCACCGCCACCTGGCCCTGGGCGCGGACAATCTGTTGGAGGCCATCCCCAAGGCGGTGGACGAGGTGGGCGGACCGACCATTCTGGCCACCTTCACCGTCATCGCCGCGTTGCTGCCCATGGCCTTTGTCACCGGCCTGATGGGGCCCTATATGAGCCCGATCCCGATCAACGCATCCATGGGCATGCTCATCTCCCTGGTGGTGGCCTTTGTCGTCACCCCCTGGATGACCTATCAGGGTCTGCGCCGGGTCGCCCATCGCTATGCAGGCGATGCCAGCCATGGGCATGGCGGCGGCTCGCCGGGGCTGGAGCGCTTCTTTGGCCGGGTGATCAACCCCTTCGTGCTGGGTCAGGCCGCAAGGCGCAACCGCTGGCTGCTGCTCGGCGGCATACTGCTGCTGATTGCCCTGTCCATCGGCCTGGCCGGGGCCAAGCTGGTGGTGCTGAAGATGCTGCCGTTCGATGATAAGTCGGAGTTTCAGATCGTTGTCGATAGGGACGAGGGCGTCAGCCTGGAGCAGACCGCGCGGGTGGTCAACGAACTGGGCGATTACCTGCGTCAGGTGCCCGAGGTGATGAACTATCAGGCCTACGTCGGTACCGCAGCACCCATCGGCTTCAACGGCCTGGTGCGTCAGTACTACCTGCGCGAGGGTGCCCATGTGGCCGATCTGCAGGTGAATCTGGTGGACAAGGGCCAGCGCAACCGCAAGAGCCATGAGATCGCCCTGTCGGTGCGCGAGCCCCTGCAGGCCATAGGCCGCAAATACAACGCCAACGTCAAGATCGTCGAGGTGCCGCCAGGCCCGCCGGTGCAATCACCCCTGGTGGCGGAGATCTACGGCCTGGACTACACAGGCCAGATCGCCATGGCGCGCCAGGTACGGGCGCAGTTCGAGCAGACCGCCGACATCGTCGATGTGGACGACAGCGTCGAGCACCCGGCGGCCAAATTCCTGGTGCAGGTGGACCGGCAAAAGGCCAGCCTGCTCGGCGTGCCCCAGGCCGAGGTGGCCCGCGCCCTGGCCACGGTGCTGGGCGGCGAGGACGCCGGCTTTCTGCACGGCGAAAACATGAAATACGCCGTGCCCATCCGCATCGAATACAGCGAGGCCGACAAGGCCGACCTGGATCAGGTGCTGTCACTGCGGGTGCGCGCCCTGTCTGGCAGCCTGGTGCCCCTGTCGGAGATCGTCAAGGTGATCCCCACCACCCGCCAGCACTCGATCCAGCACAAGGACCTGCTGCCTGTGGTCTATGTCACCGGCGACATGGCGGGGCAGACCGACAGCCCGCTGTACGGCCTGTTTGATATAGTCGCCGGGCTCAAGCAAGAACTGCCGGGGCTGGAGCAGTCCTTCATCAACGCGCCAGAGAACCCCTACGACTACAGCCTGAAGTGGGACGGTGAGTGGCAGATCACCTACGAGACCTTCCGCGACATGGGCATAGCCTACTCGGTGGGGCTGATCCTGATCTATCTGCTGGTGGTGGCCCAGTTCCGCTCCTACCTGGTGCCGCTGGTGATCATGGCGCCGATCCCGCTGACCCTGATCGGCATACTCCCCGGCCACGCCCTGGCCGGGGCCCAGTTCACCGCCACCTCGATGATCGGCATGATCGCCCTGGCCGGCATCATAGTACGCAACTCCATCCTGCTGGTGGACTTCATCAACGAGCAGACCCGCGCCGGCATGGCCTTCTCCAGGGCCGTGGTGCAGGCGGCGGCGGTGCGCTCCAAGCCCATAGTGCTGACCGGCCTGGCGGCCATGGCCGGGGCCTTTTTTATCCTGGATGACCCCATCTTCAGCGGCCTCGCCGTGGCCCTGATCAGCGGCATCCTGGTCTCTACCGTGCTCACCCTGGTGGTGATCCCGGTGGTCTATTACGCGGCGATGGAGAAACGCTTGGGTTAATATCCGGGCCTGGGGTCAGGGATCTGTCGGGTCTGGCCGGTTTGGCGGGGGCGGTTCTTCTCTGTGGGCCCTGTGGCTGATCTGGCGAATCTTGCCTCATTTACCACCGGGAAACCCCTGCTGCCGCCAGGCCTCATAGACCATCAGCGCCACGCTGTTGGAGAGGTTGAGGCTGCGGCTGTCTGCCCGCATGGGCACCCGCAGGCGCTGTTCGGCGGGCAGTTCATCCAGCACCTGCTGGGGTAGTCCTCGGGTCTCGGGGCCGAACAGCAGGCAGTCACCGGGGCGGAATGCCACCTCGCTGTAGATGCGCCGAGCGCGGGTGGAGCAGGCAAACAGGCGTCGGCCAGGCAGGGCGGTCAGGGCGCTTGGCAGATCGGCATGCACCCGCAGCTGGGCAAATTCGTGATAATCCAGCCCGGCGCGGCGCAGACGCCGGTCGTCCAGCTCAAAACCCAGCGGTTCGATCAGGTGCAAGTGGCTGCCGCTGTTGGCGCACAGGCGTATGATGTTGCCCGTATTGGGCGGAATCTCCGGCTGATATAACAAGACGTGACAGACAGGTTCGGACATGACTAACGACTCGGCCTTGGCCATAGAATTCTGCGGGCTCCCCTTCGCCACCCCGCTGGTGTTGCTCTCCGGCTGCGTGGGCTTTGGCGAAGAGTACACGCGGGTAGCGGGCTTTTCCAACCGGGAACTGGGCGCGGTCTGCCTCAAGGGCACCACGGGCGCGCCCCGTCTGGGCAACCCGGCCCACCGGCTGTACGAGACCCCCAACGGCATGCTCAACGCCATCGGCCTGCAGAATCCGGGGGTGGATGCGGTGATCAAGGACATACTGCCGCAACTGGATTTCAGCGAAACGCGCTTCATCGCCAATGTCTCCGGCTCCAGCATCGAGGAGTACGAAGAGGTCACGCGCAAGTTCGATGACTCACCCATCGACGCCATCGAGATCAATATCTCCTGCCCCAACGTCAAGGAGGGCGGGGTGGCCTTCGGTAACGACCCGGCCATGTCGGCGCGGGTGGTGGAGGCCTGCCGCCGGGTGACAAAAAAGCCCCTGATCACCAAGCTCTCACCCAATCAGACCGACATCGCCGCCAATGCCTGCGGCTGCATCGAGGCCGGCACCGATGCCTTTGCCGTGATCAACACCCTAATGGGCATGGCCATAGACATCGAAAGCCGCAGGCCGGTGATCGGCAACAACCAGGGCGGCCTGTCCGGCCCGGCAATCAAGCCGGTGGCCCTGCTCAAGGTGCATCAGGTGTATCAGGTGGCCAAGGCCCATGGTGTGCCCATCATCGGCCAGGGCGGTATCACCTCGGCCAATGACGCCATCGAGTTTCTCATCGCTGGTGCCAGCGCGGTGGGGCTGGGCACGGCGCTGTTTTACGATCCGCTCATCTGCGCCAAGATAAACACCGGCATCAGCGCCTATCTGCAACGCCAGGGCATGGAGCATGTGTCCGAGCTGACCGGCAGCCTGCAACTGCACCCACCGGGGCCTATCCGGTGCGGCTGCTGAAACATCTTTCCTGATTACCCACAAATCTCAGCCAATTGAATAGGGCGGCCCATGGCCACCGCGCAACCACTGGGGGCAGGCTTCATTGCTGTGGCGTGGCGGCGGGCGCGGCCCGCCCCATACCGCTATATTAGCCATGACCTTGGCCTGGATGACCGTGCGCGGCCAGAAGAGGTCGGGTTTGCCGGACGACCTAGCGATCCGTTTTTGGCTCCGGCTTTTCCGGGTTAGGCCCAGGGGCCTTTTTTTTGATCCGCGCATCCTCGGGGATATTGGGGTCGTCATCGTCCATCAGGATCCGGTAGGCCGGGCCTTCCAGGTCGTCGAACTGGCCGCTGCGCACCGACCAGATAAACACCCCCACGGCGGCGGCCACCAGGATCAGAGCCAGGGGGATCAGGTAATACAGGCTATCCATTGACGTGCTCGCCGGTACCAATGGAGCGCGGCGCCTTGTTATCTGTTCTCTTCATCAGTTGCTCTCAGGTATTGTTTGAAATGGGTCAGGCATTTCTGCTCGGTTAATGGTGCGGTTACGATTAGCATCCAGGGTGTTTACCGACGCACTGCGTAGTGCACTTGCCGCTTGAATCTGGCAGCCATTACACCAACTCCTTCCGCAATGCCAAAACAACTTATCACTAACTATTTTCCCGTATGTATTTCTTCAACTTTTCATCAAAAGTGAAGATTCTTTGCTGATTGACATGGCAATAGGCCCATAACAAGGTATCAACAAAATCCAATCGAGTTGTAGTAAAGGCTTCCAAGGCTTTGAGAAATACAACAGGTTCTTGCATCTGTATAAGTTGCTCATCCAGCAGGGCTTGTAGGTTTTGCCGTATTTCTGGACGCGCTACTTTGTAAACTTTCTGCAAAACATAGACGACCTCGCATGCCACTTCCATGGGTAGGCTGACTACATTTTGCTCAATGATGTTGGCGGCTTGTGCAGACAGGGTTTCATGGTCATCCAGCAAATAGCGTAAAATGATATTGGCATCAACGAGACTCATATTTTTCCTTGACAGCATTTTGCCATGTCCCCTCTTCTTCACCAATCAAACCTGCTTGGGCGTAGCGTTTTAGATTACCTCGCAGGCTTTTTGGCGCCTGTTTCCTGGGCTCTTCGCCTGCTGGCAATACGATGATTTCGACCGGTCGCCCCCAAAACTCTTTGGGAAGTTGCAGTTGAATTTGGCCGTTTTCAACGGTCTGTGTTTCACGAATGGCGTGCATAAAAAACACTCCCCTCCAAGAATAATTATTAGGTTTCCCCGGCGCTAGCTCCAGTTTCAGTCTCAAAAACTGGCATTTATCAGGGTTAGAGACTGTGAAAATCGCGAAGCGCTCGTTTGCTCCCTCGACAGCTGTTCCAGACGCTGTTCTACCTCCTGCATCCATGCAGTCGCCTCCCCCCGGGCACGCCGGGAGGGGCTTCACTCCATTCGGGCTACTTCCTCCTCATTCTTCTCTGCGTCCTCTGCGTCCCGCCGATTAGGAGATGTTTCATGTTCTGGGGTGGCGCTGTCCGCCCCATGACCGCTGGGTAGAAGGAAGGTAGCCTGCTAGGAGCCTGTCGGGTTTAGGTGCCCGTAGCGAGCAAGGTGGGAGAACGAGAACAAATTTTCACGATTTTGAGGCGCATAGTTGGCCTACGCAACGAAAAATCGGGGCCAATGTTCAAAACAATTCTGGGCCGTTCTTCCCACCGGCGCAGTAGGAGCATCCTAAATCCGACAGGCTCCTAGTAGTGACTTCAGCCCGACGGGCGAGTTCAGGCAAATACCAATCCTCACTTCTTCAACCGGAAGGCGTTGATTACCACCAGCAGCGAGCTTAGGGACATGCCGATGGCGGCCATCCAGGGTGCCACCAGGCCGACGGCGGCCAGGGGGATGGCGGATAGATTATAGCCAATGGCCCAGCCCATGTTCTGCCGGATCACCCGGCTGGTGCGCCGCGCCAGGGTCAGGCCGGTCACCAGGGGCAGCAGCCGCTCGGACAAGAGCACCATGTCGGCGCTGGCGTGGGCCAGCTGGGCGCCGCCGCCCACCGCCAGGGACACCTGGGCACCGGCCAGCACCGGGGCATCGTTCACCCCATCGCCCACCATCAGCACCACCTCGCCCTGCTTTTGCATCTGCCGTACCCGCGCCAGCTTGTCCTCCGGGTGCAGGCGGGCGGCGTAATCCGCAATCCCCAGCTGGCTGGCCACCGCCGCCACCGCGCCCTCGCCATCGCCGCTGAGTATGCTCAGCGCTATACCCTGGACGCGCAGCTGGCGCAGGGTCTCCTCGGCATCCGGGCGCAGCTGGTCGGCCAGCTCGAACCAGGCCAGCAGGCCGGACTCATCGCCCAGGGCGACCCGGGTTAGTGTGATCTGGGCCAGGTTGTCGGGCTCTAGCGCCAGCTCGGCGTTACTGAGTTCGCTGACAAAACGCGGACTGCCGACGCGGTAGCGCCGCCCCTCGATCAGCCCCTCGACGCCATGACCAGGGCGTGATTTCAGCTCGCTCACCGGCGGTAGCGGTGCGCTGTTGCTGGCCAGCAGCAGGCGGCCGATGGGGTGCTCCGAGCGCTGCTCCAGGGCGGCGGCCAGCTGCAGCGCCCGCTGCGCGTCCATCTCCCCCAAGGGGATGGTCTGCTGCAGGCGCAGCTGGCCCAGGGTCAGGGTGCCGGTCTTGTCGAACACCACCCGGGTCACCCGCGCCAGGGTCTCCAGGGCATGACCCCGGGTGATCAGCAGGCCCTGGCGGGTCAGGGTGCCGGTGGCCACGGTCAGGGCCGCCGGGGTGGCCAGGGACAGGGCGCAGGGACAGCTCACCACCAGCACCGATAGGGTGATGACAAAGGCCCGCTCCGGTGCCTGCAGTCCCCACCACAGGGCCACGCCGCTGGCCAACAGCAGCAGGCCGAAGACAAAGCCGCCGGCCACGCGATCGGCCATCTGCGCCAGACGCGGTTTCTCCGCCTGGGCGCGATCGAGCAGGCGCACTATGGCGGAGACCACCGTATCCTCGCCCACCTGTTCCACCTGCATCACCAGCGGGCTTTCGATATTCAGGCTGCCGCCCACCAGCCTATCCCCTGGCCCCTTGGCCAGGGGCAGGCTTTCGCCGGTGAGCAGGGACTCATCCACCGAGCTTTCCCCCTCCAGCAGCAGGCCATCCACCGGGATGGTCTCCCCCGGTCGTACCAGCAGCCGGTCCCCTGGTGCCAGGTCGGCCACCGTCACCACCTGATGTTCTTCCCCCTGCAGGCGCACCGCCGTGGCCGGCAGCATCTTCACCAGGGCCTCGGCGGCCTGACCGGCGCGATGCCGTGCGCCCATCTCCAGAAAGCGCCCGGCCAGCAGGAATAGGGTGAACATACAGACCGAATCGAAATACACCTCGCCGCTGCCGGTCAGGGTATGCCAGGTGCTGGCGCTGTAGGCCAGGCCAATGGCCAGGGCCACCGGCACATCCATGCCCACCTGGCGCAGGCGCAGATTGCGCCAGGCGGCCTGGAAGAAGGTGCGCGAAGCATAGAACACCACCACAGTGGCGATGATCAGACTGACCCAGCGGATGAAGTGCATCAAGTTGCCCTCCACCCCGCCGTACAGGGGCACCGCCAGCATCATCACCTGCATGGCGCCGATGCCGGCCACCGCCAGACGGCGCAGGGCCAGGGAGCGCTCGCGCTTGAACACCGCCTCCTGGCGGCCGGGGTCAAAGGGATGGGCGATATAGCCGATGGCGCTGATTGCCTTGAGGATGTCGCTCAGCTGGATGCGCGAGGCGTCCCAGCGCACCCGGGCGCGGTGGGTGGAATAGTTGACCGAGAACTCCAGCACGCCGGGCAGGGCATTGACCTGTTTCTCGTTGAGCCAGACGCAGGCGGCGCAGGTGATACCCTCCAGGATCAGCGAGGCGCTGCGCAGATTGTCTTCATCCACCTCGACAAAGCCCTGTTGCAGGCGTTCCTGATCGTACAGCTCCATCTGCCGCAGCTCATCGGGCACCAGGTCCTCGGCCTTGCGCGAGGGCGCGGTGCGGTGCTGATAAAAGCTCTCCAGCCCGCCGGCGACAATGGACTCGGCCACCGCCTTGCAGCCATGGCAGCACATGGGCCGGGGCTCACCCAGGATGGTGACCGGATAGTCAAAGTTGTCGGCTACTGGCAGGCCGCAGTGAAAACAGCTGGTCTGGGTCTTGTTGTCGTTCATAGATCGATCATGGGCGCAATGCGCTCCGGGGTTGGGGGTTGCATATAGGCAATCCGGCCCAGGCAGGGGGCCGGAATCAGGGCCTCCAGGCTGGCCAGGTTTTGCTCCAGGCGCTGCATCCGCGGGTCTATGCCGTTGGCTACCCAGCCGGCCAGCGGGCAGCCCTGGGCCTGGATTGCCGCCAGGCTGAGCAGGGCGTGATTGAGACAACCCAGGCGCATGCCCACCACCAGGATCACCGGCAGACCCAGCCGCTGGGCCAGATCGCCCATGTCGCCATCCCGGCCCAGGGGCACGCGCCAGCCCCCGGCCCCCTCCACAATCAGCCAGTCGGTCTGTTGCCGCAGGGCCTGATAGGGCCGCAGGATGGCGTCAAAGCTGATCTCCACGCCTGCCTCGGCGGCGGCCAGGTGGGGCGCTATGGCCGGTTCCAGGGCGATGGGGTTGATCATTTCATAGACCAGGGGGCGGCTGCACTGGCGCTGGATGCGCAGGGCATCGGCGTTGACCAGGCGGCCCTGCTGCCAGTCGCAGCCGGCGGCCACCGGCTTCATCCCCAGTACCTGCTTGCCCCTGGCCTGTAACGCGGCCATCAGCCCCAGGGTCAGTTCGGTCTTGCCCACGTCGGTATCGGTGCCGGTGACAAAATAACCCTCAGTCATGGCCGCCCGCCAGATTCAGCCCGGCCAGGGGGATCTGGGTAACCCCGCCCAGCTGGCGCTGTTGCGGTGCCCAGGCCAGGCCATAGACCACCTCGTAGCTCAGCGGCAGGCCGGCCGGGGTACGCCGGGCCTCGTAGGCCTCGGCCAGGGCGCGGATGCGGCCTTTTCCGGTGAGGCCGCGGTGGCGGTCGGCGCGGGCGTTGGCCGCGCCCAGGCCCTTGAGATCGGCCATGAGTTCATGCACCGAGGCATAGTGCAGGGTGAAGCGGTCTATATCCAGCACCGGGTTCTCCCAGCCCAGGCCGAGCAGGGCGTCGCCCAGGTCATGCATGTCGGCAAAGGGGCTGACATGGGGACGGTCGTCCACCTGCGCCCAGGCCCATTCCAGCTCGGCCAGGCTACCCACAGCAAAGCTGGCGAACAGCAACAGACCGCCCGGTCGCAATACCCGCAGCCATTCCTCGAATACCCGCTGCGGCGGGTCGCACCACTGCAACATGGCGTTGGAGATGAGCAGGTCTTGCGACTGGGCCGCCAGCGGCAGGGCCTGGGCATCGGCGCAGACGCAGTGGATGGGCTTGAGCCAGCTGCCCTGACGCCTGGCCTGGCGCAACATGGCCGGGGCGAAATCCAGGGCCAGCAGCCTGGCTTTGGGGTAGCGGCGACGCAGCTGGCCGGTCATCCAGCCGGTGCCGCAGCCCAGATCCAGCAGCTGGCGGGGCTGGATGCGGATGTAGTCCAGCCGACCGATGAGCCGCTCGGCCATCTCCCGTTGCAGCCCGGCCAACTGGTCGTACCGGTCCGCGGCGCGCTCGAAGCGACGGCGCACCTGATGCGCCTCCAGTCTCATGGGCAGGCCTCCCAGACCCAATCCAGCCAGTCGTCCGGGTGGGACAGAAAGGGGGCGTGACCGGCCCCGGCGATGCGCCGGACTCGGGCCGCCGGGCAGAGCGCGGCCAGGTCATCGGCCAGGGCGATGGGGATCAGGCTGTCGCGCTCGCCGAAGCAGAAATGCAGCGGGCAGTTCAGCGCCGTCAGGGCCGGGCGCAGATCGGCCCCGCGCAGCAGGGCCAGCCCAGCGGCCAGGGCCCTGGGGTCGGCCGCCGGGCGCTGGCTCAGGCCCTCCCTGAGCTGGCGCAGCACCGCCTTGGCCTGGGCGCTGCCGCGCACCTGCAGGGCGAGAAAGCGCCCCAGGGTGCCCAGATAATCCTGTTCCAGGGCCTGGGCAAACTGGCCCAGGGTGCCCTCTGGCATGGCCGAGGGCCAGTCCCCGGCACGCACGAACAAGGGTGTCGAGGCGGTCAGCAGCAGCCGCTGCAGCCGTTGCGGGGCCTGCATCGCCGCCTGCAGGGCCAGCTGTCCGCCCAGCGACCAGCCCAGCCAGATGGCCCGCTGCGGGGCCTGCTCCAGCAGGGCGCAGGCCCATTGGGATGGGTCTTGCTGGTCGGCATAGGGTTGCCTGCCATGGCCGGGCAACTCGGCAAGGTGCAGCCGAAAACGGCCGGACAGTGGCCCCAGCAGGGGTGCCCAGACCGCCGCGTTCATGCCCCAGCCGTGGATCAGAAACAGGTCTTGCATGATTGCATAAAGGCTAGATTACCGAGAGGTGATTACTGCTAATTCAAATACTGTGAGACAAACTATTGTTGACCCTCATGCGGGGAGGCCTTGCCCGGCGGCAACCCCGGATTCCATTGCGCTGCATCCGGGCTACGCCCAGCTGGCGGTTTTGGTTACGGCCTAACCCGGCAGAGAGATGCCGGTGAGCTTTTTGTAGGCGCTCACCGCATAGGAGTCGGTCATGCCGGCGACAAAGTCGGTCAGGCGCAACAGCCGGGTGTAAAGGTCGTCGTCCGGCAGACCCTCGGGGCCGATGAACTGCTCCGGGATCAGGCGCAGCATCATGCGGCTTTTCGGCTTGGCCCGTTCGCCATGCAGGGCGACATCATCCAGCACCTGAATGAAGCGCTCCAGCAGTTCGTTCATCACCTCAAAACCGGCCGCCTCGATCTCCACCACCTCGGGGGCGCAATAGAGCTTCCGGGTAGCCAGGTCGATCAGTTGATCCATCTCGGCGCGGTGGGGGATCTGACTGAGCAGGGGCTGGTCGAAGCGGCCGTTGAGCAGGTCGGTCTCCAGATCGAGAAAGCACTCCATGGCCTCGGCCACCGCCTGGTTGATCACCTTGGCGCGCAGGAACTCCACCCGCTCCTTTTCACCGCTGATGGCCTTCAGCCGTGCCTGTTGCAGCCCTGGGTCGGGCAGCACGGCAAGGAACAGCCCCAGGGCCTCTTGGTAGCCGATATGGCCGAGGCGAAAACCGTCCTCGATATCGATTACCCGGTAGCAGATATCGTCTGCCGCCTCCACCAGAAAGGCCAGGGGATGACGGTGCCAGATGGCCCGATGGGGGTCGCGGCGGAGCAGACCCACGTTGGCTGCCACCTCCTCGAAATAGTCCCTGTCCTCACAGACAAAGCCTTGCTTGCGGGCGCTCACCCCATCAAAGTCATTGCCGCCCAGCCAGGACTCACGCGGGTACTTGGTGAAGGCGGCCAGGGTGGCGCAGGTCAGTTGCAGGCCGCCGGGGTTGTCCCGATTCTGCAGCCGGGTGAGTACGCGAAAGCCCTGGGCGTTGCCCTCGAAGCTGGTGAAGTCCTCCTGCTGGCCCTGGTCGTGGATAGCCGCTACCCGTTCCCGGCCGGGGCCGAACACCGCCCAGTGGCGAATGCCGTCCTCGCCGGAATGGCCAAAGGGCGGGTTGCCGATATCATGCCCCAGGCAGGCCGCAGCGCAGATGGCCCCTATGTCTGCCGCCTCATAGCCCTGGAGCCGGTGGCGGGCGATGATCTGCTCGCCCACCAGGGTGCCCAGGGAGCGGCCAACGCTGGAGGACTCCAGGCTGTGGGTCAGGCGGGTGCGCACATAGTCGATCTTCGACAGGGGGAAGATCTGGGTCTTGTCCTGCATACGGCGAAACGCCGAGCAGAAGACGATACGGTCGAAATCCCGCTGAAAGTCGGTACGCGCCGTGCTCTCGCTGGGGGCCTGGGTGGAACCCAAACGCTTGCGCGACAGCAGCTCAGGCCAATGCATGCTCATGGAGGCTACTCGGATGAAACCGGGGCAGTGTACCTAGATCAGAGGACAGAGGACAGAGGACAGAGTGCTGAGGCGCTTCGCGCCAGTTTTACTTAATCTGTCGCGCAGCGACGCAAAATTCTGTCTTCTGTCTTCCGTCCTCTGTCTTCAGGCAGAGGGGCTGAGCAGTAACCTTTCCTTTTCAGACTTCAAACTTCACCCTTCAAACTTACTCCTCATCTCCCGCCCATGTCGTGTTTCTTCCAGGCCCCTAAGGTGAGACACTTGCAGCATCATGATCAGCGTGAATACCAGCCGCCTCCTGCCCGACCGCTCCCGACGTTGTTTTCCGCAACCGCTGGGCGGGGCGCGGCTGAGCCTGTCGAATGATCCGCAGTTGCTGGCCTGCGGTCGTTTTTTGCCCTGGGAACAGCACGCATGACCTTCTATCGATCCATCGCCTTCTTCCTGCCTGCCGCCATTGCCCTGACCGTGGTACTGGGCAGTATAGCCGCCCTGGGGTTCGGCCTGGAGCAGCGCATGCAGGAGTACCGTAAGGATATCCAGCGTGAGCTGCGGATGCGCGCAGGCCAGCTTGGGCGCATGGCCGAGACCCTGCTGCACAGCCAGCCGGAGCTGCTGGAAAAGGAGCTGATGTTCATCGCCACCGCGTTGGATGCCAGCGTGGCCCTGTTGATCGATGCCGATGGCCGCATCCGGTATGCCCACGACAGCCGTTGGAAGCAAGATCCCGTGCAGCAGCTGCTGCCGCACCTGAGCCAGCAGCGGCTGGACCAGGTGGCCGAGGGCTTCAGTGCCGAACTGCGCCAGCACCCGGAGCGGGAGTACATCGAACTGCTCAGCCCCTTCGCCTATCCCGCCGCTGGCGCGGATGGTGGCGGTCAGCGGGTCGGCTTCGTCTATTTGGCGCGGGACTTCCAGGCCGACCGGCAGCGCGTGCAGCGGCAGGAGCTGTGGCATCTGCTGCCACTGCTGTTGCTGGTGATGGTCTCGGCCTCGGCCCTCAGTCTCTGGCTGCACCAGCGCCTGGCCCGGCCGATTCGCGCCCTGGCCCGGGCCAGCCGCCGCCTGGGGGAAGACCTGCACAGCCGCATCCCGCTCAAGGGGCCGGGGGAGATCAGCGAACTGGCCCAGGCCCTGAACGACATGGCCACGCGCCTGTCGGCCCAGCAGGACGCCCTGGAGGAAAACCTGACCCTGGTGCGGGCGATCCTGGAGCAAGCCCCGGTGGCGATCGAGCTGGCCGACCCGCAAAGCCAGCGTCTGATCGACGCCAACCCGGCCAGCTGCCAACTGCTGGGTTATGCCGAGGATGAACGCATCGGACAGAACATGCGCGCCTTCCAGACCGAGCTGGCGGGGGAGTGCTGCGACCCGCTCGGTAAGGCCCGTTTCACCACCCAGTACCGGCGCAAGGACGGCAGCCTGATCGATGTGGAGGTCAACCTGACCCGGCTGACCCTGCAGGGCGAGGACTACCTGCTGGCCATCTGGCACGATATCACCGAGCAGGTACGCATGCAGGCGGAGCTGAAGCGGCACCGCTATCACCTGGAGCAGGAGGTCAAGCAGCGTACCGCCCAGCTGGTCGCCGCCACCCGCCGCCTGGAGGAGAGCAACGAGGAACAGCAGGCGGTGTTCGATGCCGCCAACTCCGGCATCGTCTTGGTCAAGAACGGCGTGGTGACCCGCGCCAACCGGCGCATCTACGGCATCCTCGGCATCGAGGAGGGCAACCTGGTGGGCCACAGTACGGCCGGTTGGTACCTCAGCCCGGAGGACTATGCGCAGATGCAGGCGGAGGCCTACGCCCAGATCCTGGACGGCCAGCCCCACGCCCGCGAACAGCGCCTGCGACGCAGCGACGGCACCCTGTTCTGGACCCGCATGACCGGCCGCGCGGTGGACGTACACAACCCCGAGCAGGGGGTGGTTTGGGTGATCGACGATATCACCGAGGAGCGCATGGCCGCCGAGGCCCTGGGCCAGTCCTACCTGGAGCAGCAGGCCATCTTCGACACCGCCGGTTCCGGTATCGCCCTGATCAAGGAAGGCACGCTGATGCGCTGCAACCGCCACATGCACGAGATGTTCGGCTGGCCGGAGGGGAGCATGATCGGCCAATCGGCGCGCATCTGGTATGCCGATGCCGAGGCCGACCGCATCGCCGAGGAGCCCTACGCCCTGATCTGGGCCGGCGAGACCCACTGGCGCGAGCAGCAGCTGCAACGCCGCGACGGCAGCCTGTTCTGGGCGCGCATGGCCGGGGCCGCGGTGGACGTGCAGGACCGCAACAAGGGCACCGTCTGGGTGATCGACGACATCACCGTCGAGCGCGACGCCATCCAGGGCATGGCCGAGGCCAAGCGCCTGGCGGAGTCGGCGGCGCGCACCAAGGCCGAGTTCCTGGCCAACATGAGCCACGAGATCCGCACCCCGATGAACGCCATCATCGGCATGTCTCACCTGCTGGAACAGACCGAGCTTGAACGCCGTCAACGGCAATATCTGAAAAAGCTCGGGGCCTCCGCCAAGCACCTGCTCGGCATCATCAACGACATCCTCGACCTGTCCAAGCTGGAGGCGGGCAAGATGGCGGTGGAGCAGATCGACTTCGACCTGGAGGAGGTGCTCACCCAGGTCACCGACCTGATCAGCGAACGGGCCGCCGCCAAGGGGCTGGAGCTGATCCTCTGGGTCGAACACGAGGTGCCCCGGCACCTGCTCGGCGACCCCCTGCGGCTGGGCCAGATCCTGATCAACTTCAGCTCCAACGCGGTGAAGTTCACCGATCAGGGCGAGATCAGCCTGCACGTCAGCCAGCAGCGCCGCCAGGACCGGCGCGTCTGGCTGCGCTTCGAGGTCAGCGATACGGGTATCGGCATCAGTGAGGAACAACGCCGCTGCCTGTTCCAGCAATTCCAGCAGGCCGACTCCGGCACCACGCGCAAATACGGCGGCACCGGCCTGGGTCTGGCCATCTCCCGTCAGCTGGCCGAGATCATGGGCGGCGCGGTCGGCGTCAGCAGCAGCCCAGGCCAGGGCTCCTGCTTCTGGCTGGAGCTGGGCTTCGACGACCGCAGCCCGCAGGACAAGGCCCTGCCCGACCCGGCCCTGGAGCGCCGCCGCATCCTCCTGGTGGTGGTCAACCAACACGCCCGCCAGGCCCTGAGCGCTACCCTGCGGGGGATGAACTTCGATGTCAGCGCCTTGGCCGATGCCCCCAGCGCCCTGCAGCAGGCGCAGCAGGCCGATCAGGCCCAACAACCCTACGAGGTTGCCCTGATCGACACCCAACTGCCCGGCCCCGGCGGCATCGACCTGGCGCGGGGGCTGCAACGGACGCTGAAGGATCAGGCCCCGCAGATCGCCCTGTTGAGCAATCAGGAGGATCTGGAGCTGGTGCGCGAGGCCGCCGAGATGGGCATCCACCAGGTGCTGGCCAAATATGCCAGCCCATCCAGCCTGTGGGACACCATCGCCCAACTGCTCGGCGTGGAGCGGCAGACCCGGCGTAAGTCCGAGCGCCAGGCAGGCCCCGACCTGAGCGGGCTGAGCGGTGCCCGTGTGCTGCTGGTGGAAGACAACGAGATCAATCAGGACGTGGGGCAGGAATTGCTCAGCCAGGCCGGGCTGCAGGTGGACCTGGCGGAAAACGGGGCCCTGGCCCTGGAGATGGTGCGCGCAAGCCAGGCCGAAGGGGGCTACGACCTGGTGCTGATGGACATGCAGATGCCGGTGATGGACGGCCTCAGCGCCACCCGCGCCATCCTCCAGCTGCCTGGCTGCGCCGACCTGCCCATAGTGGCGCTCACCGCCAACGCCCTGCAGGGCGACCGTGAACGCTGTCTGCAGGCCGGCATGAAGGGCTATGTGGCCAAGCCGGTGGACCCGGCACGGCTCTGGGAGCAGGTGCTGGCCTGGTGCCGCCGCCCTGATCAGACAGCCGGGGCAGGGTCGGCTCAGGATCAGGCAGCTAGGGAGCCTGTCGCTGGCGAGTCCAGCCAGGCCGTCGAGCTTTCAACCGGCCAGGGTCTGAGGCAAAAGCTGGCGGACCTGCCCGGGCTGGACATCGACCTGGCGCTGAAGCAGGCCCTGGGGCGGGAGAAGCTGCTGGCCACCGTGCTGCAACGCTTCATCGACAAGCAAAAGGATTTTGCCGAACAGATCGATCAGGCCCTGCGGGCAAACGACAGGCGCAGCGCCGAGCGCCTGGCCCACACCCTCAAGGGTAACTGCGCTCAGATCGCCCTGGAGCCGTTGCGGCAACAGGCAGAAGACCTGGAGCGCAGCCTGCGCCAGGCCAAGGAAGGCCCCGAGCAGGTGCAACAACGCATCAGGGATATGCAGCTGCCCAAGCTGATCGAACAGCTGCAACAGCGCCTGCCCCAGCCAGAGCCAGAGGTCGAGCCGGAGCCCAGCCCGGAGGATCAGGCGGCCACCCAGGCGGCCATCGCCGAGCTGAAACTGGATCTGGAGCAAAACCGTATCGACAGCCTGGAATGCCTGCATCGCCACGAGGCACAGCTCGCCCAGGCCCTGGGGCAGGACTACAAGCAACTCAGCAACAGCGTGGAAGGCTACGACTTCGCCGCCGCCCTGGAGATTTTGCAGAAGGCAGAAATCAGGGGGCAGAAGACGGATCTTTGAGGCGCTGTGCGACAGATGAATAACCTGGTGCAAAACAGCCTTCAGCCATCAGCCATCAGCCTTCAGCCATCAGCCTTCAGCATTCAGCCTTCAGCCTTCAGCCTTCAGCCTTCAGCCTTCAGCATTCAGCCATCAGCCTTCAGCATTCAGCATTCAGCATTCAGCCATCAGCCTTCAGCATTCAGCCTTCAGCCATCAGCCCCCTGTCTTCTGTCCCCTGTCCGGGTTAGGATAAGACCTGGCAGCTGGCAGTCTTTCATTGCCCAGGGTATCCCATCATCGTTAGGCCTATTCGAGGTAGAGAAATCCCATGAAAAAGAAACTTCTGAAGTACGCTTTCGCCCTGACCCTGAGTGTTACCACGCTATTTGCGGCCCCCTTGCAGGCGGCCGACAAGGTTTACCGGCTGAAGCTGGCGGAGACCTGGCCGACCAACTTCGGCGTATTCAGCCATGTTGCGCGCAACATGGCCAAGCTGGCGGAGGAAATGTCCAATGGTCGGCTGAAGATCCGCATCGACTCGGCCAACAAGCACAAATCGGCCATGGGCGTGTTTGATATGGTGCGTGCCGGTCAGTACGACCTCAGCCACACCGCCTCCTACTACTGGAAGGGCAAGGACTTCCGCACCCAGTTCTTCACTACCATGCCCTTTGGCATGACCGCCACCGAACAATACGGCTGGTTCTACTACGGCGGCGGCATGGAACTGATGCAGAAGGTATATGAGCCCTATGGCATGATCTCCGTCCCCGGAGGCAATACCGGCATCCAGATGGGCGGCTGGTTCCGCAAGGAAATCAACTCAGTGGAAGATCTCAAAGGGCTCAAGATGCGCATCCCCGGCTTTGCCGGCGAGGTCCTGGCCAAGCTGGGTGCCAGCCCCACCAACATCGCCCCCGGCGAGATGTACACCTCCCTGGAGCGCGGCACCATCGACGCCCTGGAATGGGTCGGCCCCTCCATGGACCTGCGCCTGGGCTTCCACAAGATCGCCCCTTACTACTACACCGGCTGGCATGAACCGGCCACCGAGCTGCAATTTCTCATCAATAAAAAGAAGTTCGACAGCCTGCCCAAGGACCTGCAACAGATCCTGCTCACCGCGATGAAGGCCTCGGCCTATGACATGACCATGGAATCGCACCACCTGTCCGGTGCCAACTGGGCAAGGATGAAGTCGGAATACCCGGATGTGCAGGTCAAGTCCTTCCCCGCCGAGGTCATGGCGGCGCTGAAACAGGCCAACGATGAACTGCTGGCAGAGGCGGCCGCCGCCGACCCCCTGACCAAGGAGATCCTGGATTCCCAGAGCGCCTACCTCGAGCAGGTACGCCAGTGGACCAACATGGCCGACCGCGCCTACCTCAACAGCATGGCCGAGTAAGCCCCGGTCGCGCCCCGCCCCGGCCGTTTGCCCCTGGGGCAGGGCGCAGGGCAGCAGCAATTCCGATACGGAGCGAGCCGTGAATAATCTGTTCTACCTCAACCCCAATCGCCAGCAGCCCCTGTGGCACCCCGACCTGCAGCCCCTGTTCACCGAGGCCGACGAGGTGGTCGAGATCCCCCTGCTGGGCTATGTCAGCGCCGGCCAGCCGGTGGATATCCCTGAGGAGCGCGAAAACGTTCTTATCCCCAAGGGGATGCTGCGTAAAAACAGCTACGCCCTGCGTGTGCGCGGCTACTCCATGGTCGATGAAAACATCCAGGATGGCGACATCATCGTCATCGAAAAACGCGAAACGGCCGCCAACGGCCAGACCGTGGTGGCCATGATCAACGGCGAACAGGTCACCCTGAAGCGTTTCTACATCGAAGCCGAGGGCATCCGCCTACAGCCAGCCAATCAGGCCATGCAGCCCATCTACCTGCGCCATGAACAGGTGCAGATTCTCGGCATAGTCTCTGGCGTGATTCGGCATTGCCAATAACTGGAGGTAACTGTTAAAGAATCCCCCCTGGCCCCCTTTTGCAAAGGGGGGAATTTGCCCTTGGCTGTCTTTTGCAAAGGGGGATTTGCGTCCCCCGCCGAGGGATGTGGTTGTCCTCCCCCTTTATCAAAGGGGGATTGAGGGGGATTTTGGCGGTCGAGAGGGACGCTCTGTAATGACCGGTTACACTCCCATGGGATATCTAATAGGTGCCTACCTTTCAGAATTCTCCATCTCGAACCAGGTTACCCTTACTGATTACCTTGATGATCTTGGGTTGAACCGGTTCGTTGTCCGGCAGCAGTCCTTTGCCTTTCTCAATCACCTTGGCAGCGACACTGGTCAGCTTGCCTAATGTGTCCGAACCGGCAAGTGCCTTGCTGTCATCGTAATAGTCAAACCAGGGCAGGTCGGCTTCTGTGTAATCCTTGGCCGTTGCAGGTTGATGTGGTGGTTGATGCCCGGTAATCATCTGGTATTGCTCACTGTTGGCCAGGTGGATGAAGCACCGGAAACCATTGTCCTGATCCCAGGCATCAATGCCGTACTCGTCCTCATAAATCTCCTGCCGCATCAAGCCGCCTGGTGCCAGACCCATATCCAGGGGGGCGGATTCGCAGACAGATCGACGAAGAAATGCCGGCATATCAAGGTAGTCCATGTCCGCTTGCACGGTTCGCTCGAAATGCTCGACGTAAATGTCATGCTTCATCGGGTAGACAATGATCTGAAGTCCGCCATGTTCAGCCTTACCCGTAATCTGCTCTTCGGCCGTGAAGCCTTCACCCAGGGGCATGGCGACAAACTGCCGTATAAAATCCTCCGAGACGTTGAAACCGTCCAGCCAGGGCTGTTCCGGAATCACTGCATAGTCCTGCGGATCAGCCGAAAGCCCATTGCTCCAGGTCTCCCCGGAAACCGCATTGATCTTGCCGGCGGCAATCTTGACGGCACAGGGGTAGTCACCAGAGAAATTGATCCACAGTGCCTCTGACTGATACATGGGTATGAAGACGCCACCATGCGTCCGCCATGTATCAGGCAACTTGTTGGCAAAGTCATCCACGTGCTCCACCGGGAATCGGCCCAGGCCGGGGGGCAGTGGGTATTCCCGGTTGTCATCCGGGATCCGCAGGGTGCGCTGGAAGTCGATGCTGCACGCCGCTTTTTGGTGGACCTCCGGAAACCGGAAGCTCAGTTGGTTGTTCAGTAGTTCGATCATTGTCTTTTCTCCCCTGAGTCGATTTTTCAGGTGTTACCAGTCGCCATCACGGACATCCCGGGCAATACGCAACAGAGCATGATCCGGTGCGGATTTGAGCTGGCGGATCAGGTCCGCGAACAGTTGCGGACGCTTACGGATGATCTCCTGTAAATCCAACGATACCTTCCCGGCCATTGCCAGCAGCACGTCCGGGTCTTCGCCGAGTTCCTCGGCCAATGCCCGGATCTTCGCCTCCGACGGTGGTGCCACATCCCCGCGTTCTATCTTGCTGAGGTAGGCGGGTTCCACACCAATTCGCTGGGCGACCTGCCGGACGGAGAATCGTCGGTCCTGTGGTTTCAGGGCCTCACGATGCTTGCGGATGTATTCTCCGAATGTCATGTGTACTATATACTACACATAGGGGGCTTTGGCAAACTAGCGAGATAAGGGCGTGAATGGGGGTAGGGGTTCATTGAGTAACTGCTAGCCTATAAACTCGTCTCATTCAGATAGTGATCTGGTCAAATCGGCAATAATCGGTTGACTTTGGGCGCTAAACTGCATAATTTTCAATCATCTGATTCAGGTGGCGGAGGCTGGTTACTCCAGTGTCTGTTGTTCGCAGACCTATGACGTCTTAACTCATGGTTCATAAGGAATCTGAGGAATGGTTGAGATGGAAGACCGCTGGTTATCAATAATCGAGATTTGCAAGTACCTCGGGGTCAGTAATGACACCCCGTACAAGTGGATCGACAAGCATGGTATGCCCGCCCACCGCATGGGTCGTCTTTGGAAGTTCAAAAAAGATGAAGTGGACGCTTGGGTCAAGGCTGGCGGCGCGGCCGAGCCTGCGGACAAAATCGCCGGGAGCGATTTTGGACGTCCGAAGGACGCCCGCAGGGTGAGCGCCAAGGATGGCGCGAATCAAACCGACAAGAAGCGCAAGGAGTAACAGCGGGCTATGAACCATGTGATCCACAACAGCATCGTAAATTTTATCTGGGGTATCGCCGACGACGTGCTGCGCGATGTTTATGTGCGCGGCAAGTACCGCGACGTGATCCTGCCGATGACGGTCATCCGCCGTCTCGACGCGCTGTTGGAGCCGAGCAAGGAAAAAGTCCTCGGCATGAAGAAGCAGCTTGACGGGGCCGGGATTGCCAACCAGCACGCCGCGCTCTGCCAGGCCGCAGGCGAGGCCTTTTACAACGTCTCGCCCTTTACCCTGCGCGACCTGAAGAACCGCGCCAAGCAACAACAGCTCAAGGCCGATTTCGAAGCTTATCTGGACGGCTTTTCACCCAACGTCCAGGAGATCCTCGGCAAGTTCAAGTTTCGCAACCAGATCCCCACGTTGATCGAGGCCGATATCCTCGGCCACCTGATCGAGAAGTTCCTCGACGGCCGCATCAATCTCAGCCCCAAGCCGGTGCAGGACGTGGACGGCAACGAGATCCTTCCGGCGCTCGACAACCACTCCATGGGCACCATCTTCGAGGAGCTGATCCGCCGCTTCAACGAGGAGAACAACGAAGAGGCCGGAGAGCATTTCACGCCCCGCGACGTGGTCAAGCTCATGGCCGACCTGATCTTCCTACCGGTGGCCGACGACATCGAATCGGGTACCTACCTCGTTTATGACGGTGCCTGCGGCACCGGTGGCATGCTGACCGTGGCGGAAGAGCGCCTGGCCGAGCTGGCCGAAAGCCACGGCAAGGATGTCTCCATCCACCTCTTCGGCCAGGAGGTGCAGCCGGAAACCTACGCCATCTCCAAGGCCGACCTGCTGCTCAAAGGCGAAGGGGCCGAAGCCGAGAACATGAAGTACGGCTCCACGCTCTCCAGCGATGCCTTCCCGTCGCAGGAATTCGATTTCATGCTCTCCAATCCGCCCTATGGCAAGAGCTGGAAGACCGACCTGGAGCGCCTGGGCGGCAAGGGCGATATCAAGGACCCGCGCTTTGTCACCCAGCACGGTGGCGACCCGGAATACAAGATGATCACCCGCTCCTCGGATGGGCAGCTCATGTTCCTGGTCAACAAGCTCGCCAAGATGAAGCACACCACCCGCCTCGGCAGCCGCATCGCCGAGGTCCACAACGGCTCGTCGCTCTTCACCGGCGACGCAGGTCAGGGTGAGAGCAATATCCGCCGCTGGATCATCGAGAACGACTGGCTGGAGGCCATCATCGCCCTGCCGGAGAACATGTTCTACAACACCGGCATCGCCACCTACATCTGGGTACTGGCCAACCGCAAGAGCGAAGAGCGTAAAGGCAAGGTCCAGCTCATCGACGCCACCGAATGGTTCGTGCCGCTGCGCCGCAACCTCGGCAAGAAGAACTGCGAATTCTCCGAAGAACACATCCGCGCTATCTGCGACCTGGTGGTGAATCCGGTCGAAACCGGGAAATCTAAGATCTTCCCCAACGAGGCCTTCGGCTACTGGAAGGTAACGGTGGACCGTCCGCTGCGCCTCGCCGTCGACCTGGACCCGGCCCGATTGGAACGGTTTGTGAAAACCTGCACCAAGGCCAAAGAAGAGCCGCTGGCCAACCTGGCCCGTCGCGTGGCCGAGACGCTCGGAGCCGGTCCGCATCTAAATTTCAACGCCTTCATGGACGCCTGCGCCACCGATGCCGACAAGCACGGGGTGAAACTCACGGCCAAGCGTAAAAAGCTGCTGCAAAGCGAACTCTGCGACACCAGCGAGGACGCCGCGCCGGTGCTGAAGAAGGTTCACAAGCCGGGCAAGGCCACGCCCGACCCCATCCACGGCTTGTTCAAGACCGAGGTGGGCGGCAAGGCCTGCGTGGTCGAGTACGAACCGGATACCGCCCTGCGCGACAGCGAGCAGGTGCCGCTGCTCGAAGAAGGCGGTATTGTGGCCTTCTTCCAGCGCGAGGTGCTGCCCTACACCCCGCATGCCTGGATCGACCCGAGCAAGACGCTGGTGGGCTACGAGATTTCCTTCACACGCCATTTCTACCGGCCCGCGCCCATGCGCACCTTGGATGAAATTAAGGATGACATCTATGCCCTGGAGCAGGAGACCGAGGGGCTGCTGGGGCAGATTGTCGGGGAGGCGGAGTAATGAAAAAGGTCACAAAGTCCGCCGAATTTGGGGGTTTGGATTCGGGTTTCAGCGGCGTGCTGTTGAACGATATCAGGGGCTTGATAAAGGAAACTCGCGCGCAGGTGGCAACTGCCGTCAACGCTGGCCTGACGCTGCTCTACTGGCGTATCGGTAAGCGAATTAACGAGGAAATTCTCAACCGAAACAGGGCCGAGTATGGTACACAGATTGTCTCCGCAGTGGGGAGACAATTGGAGTTGGAGTTCGGACGGGGATTTTCTGAGAAGTCTCTTCGGCATATGATCCGGTTTTCCGAGGTGTTTTCCGATGAGTTAATTGTCAACGCATTGCGGAGTCAATTGAGCTGGACCCATTTCAAGTCGATCATTTATCTCGATGATTCGTTGAAACGTGACTTCTACGCTGAAATGTGCCGAGTTGAAGGTTGGAGCACCCGCACTCTGCAAAAAAAGATCGGCTCCATGCTCTATGAACGTACTGCCCTGTCTCGCAAGCCTGAAGAACTGGCCCGGATCGAACTGGATGCCTTGCGGGAAGAAGACATCCTGACCCCTGATTTGGTCTTTCGCGATCCCTACTTCCTTGATTTTCTCGGACTCAAGGACGCATACCTCGAAAAAGACCTCGAAGCCGCCATCCTGCGTGAGATGGAATCCTTTCTGCTCGAACTGGGCGCGGGGTTCTCCTTTGTTGCCCGACAAAAACGCATGACCGTGGATGACGACGATTTTTATCTGGATTTGTTGTTTTTTCACCGTGATCTCAGACGGCTAATCGCCATTGAACTGAAACTGGATATATTTCGGCCCGACCATTTTGGGCAAATGTCCCTGTATCTGCGCTGGCTCGATAGGTACGAGCGCAAGCCGGGCGAGGAAGCGCCGCTGGGTATCATCCTCTGCTTCGGCAAGGATGACGAACGGATCGAGCTACTGGAGCTTGGGCAGTCAGGCATACATGTAGCCGAATATCTGACCGAACTGCCGCCCAGGGAATTGCTACAGGAAAAACTCCATGCCGCCATCAAGATGTCGCGCAACCGGCTCGGAAACAAGGAGGCGGAATGATGAAGCTGACCCCTTATCCGGAATACAAGAACGCAGATGTGAGCTGGCTCGGGAGTATTCCTGCACATTGGCCTGAGAAGCGGGCAAAGTATTACTTCAAAGAGATTGATGATCGCTCCCAGACAGGCGATGAAGAAATGCTCTCGGTGTCGCACATCACCGGAGTGACTCCGCGCAGCCAGAAGAACGTGACCATGTTCAAGGCCGAGTCGAATGTCGGTCAGAAACGTTGCCAACCCGGTGATCTGATCATCAATACGATGTGGGCCTGGATGTCTGCATTGGGCGTCTCGAACCACGATGGAATTGTGAGTCCCGCCTATGGCGTTTATCGGCCAAGAAGCAACCAGGATTACGACTACTACTATCTCGACAGCCTGTTGCGGATTGAAGGATATCGATCGGAATACATTTGCCGGTCAACGGGCATTCGCTCTTCCCGACTCAGACTCTATCCCGATAAATTTCTGAGCATGCCGGTGGTTTGCCCCCCGCAGGAAGAGCAGCAAGCCATTACTCGATTCCTGAAGGCGCAAGACCGCTTGTTCCGCAAGTTCATCCGCAACAAACGGCGACTCATCGAACTGCTCAAGGAGCAGAAGCAGAGCGTCATCAACCAGGCCGTGACCCGGGGGCTTGATCCCAAGGTCAAGTTCATGCCCAGTGGCGTGGAATGGATCGGAGATATTCCGGAGCATTGGGAGGCAACGAAACTCAAACGCGTTGTCAGCTTCAACCCATCAAAGTCTGAGACACGAGCGAATCCGGCGGATGAAGAAAAGGTTGTCTTTCTTCCGATGGAGAACATCTCCGTCAATGGGGATATCGACTGCACCGAAAAACGCACTCTGTCCGAAGTCTGGAATGGATTTACCTATTTCCGACGCGGGGATGTGGTTGTCGCGAAAATCACGCCCTGCTTTGAAAACGGCAAGGGAGCTTACCTTGATAGGCTTGAATCTGATTTCGGCTTTGGCACTACCGAACTGATCGTTCTTCGCCCCACAAAGGCAATTGACGGTGCTTTCCTTCGGTTCCTCACATCAACCAAACAGTTCCTGTTGCTGGGCGAGCAATACATGACCGGCGCGGCTGGACAGCAGCGGATTCCATCGGATTTTGTGAAAAATTATCCAATTGGTTTGCCACCAATTGATGAGCAACTGGAAATTCTTGAACGCATCCAGGAAAAATCGGCAGAGATCGACCAGGCCATTATCCGCGCCCAACGCGAGATCGAGCTGATGCGCGAATACCGCACCCGGCTGATTTCCGATGTGGTCACCGGTCAGGTGGACGTGCGCGGCATCGAGGTGCCGGAAATTGCCGGGGAAGAGCCTCTGGCGCTGGATGAGGACACCGATGAGTCCGATGACGTGATCGATGACGCGCTGGAATTGGAGGTTGAGGAATGACCATCGACCGGCCCACCGAGTACCTCATTGGGCTTGTGCATGAACTGCGCAAGCTGCCCACCGAAACAGAGTGGGTGGAGTTTAAACACAACAATGCCGATCCGGAACAGATCGGCGAATATCTGTCAGCCCTGGCCAATTCTGCGTCACTCCTGGGTAAGGTCAATGCCTATCTAGTCTGGGGTGTGGATAACGAAACCCACGACATTATTGGTACCACGTTCAACCCCACGGCTACGAAGGTCGGCAACGAAGAGTTGGAGAGCTGGCTGCTGCGGTTGCTGGACCCCAAGATCAATTTTCGTTTCTATACGCTGGAAATCGATACCAAACCGGTGGTCCTGCTGGAGATTGGTGCGACTTTCCGCCATCCGGTGCGGTTCAAACATCAGGAGTTCGTCCGCGTCGGCTCCTACAAGAAAAAGCTGAAGGACTATCCGGAGAAAGAACGCGCGCTCTGGAGGGTATTCGATCAGGTTCCCTTCGAGCGCGGTGTCGCCGCCGAACACGTCTCCAGCGAGAACGTCCTGAAGCTCCTCGACTATCCCGCCTATTTTGACTTGCTGGAGCTCCCACTGCCCGATGGTCGTGCAGCGATTCTGGATGCCCTGGCTAAAGACGAATTGATTCATGCCTGCGATGCCGGGGACTGGAACATCACCAATCTCGGCGCGATCCTTTTTGCGAAGAAGTTGGATGATTTTCCCGGACTCAGGCGCAAGGCTATGCGAGTGGTCCATTACAAAGGACGGGGTCGGGTTGAAACCTTGCGGGAGCAGGTCGGTGGCAAAGGCTACGCCAACGGTTTCGAAGGCTTGATTGGTTTCATCATGGCACTGGTGCCCACCAATGAAGTGATCGAACAAGCGTTGCGCCGGACGGTGCCCATGTTCCCGGAGCTGGCGGTTCGTGAGCTGGTAGCCAACGCACTGATTCATCAGGATCTGTTCGTGACCGGTGCGGGGCCGATGGTGGAAATATTCGACGACCGGATGGAGATCACCAGCCCCGGCGAACCGCTGATTGACACTCAGCGTTTCGTTGATACGCCGCCGAAATCCCGTAATGAGGCACTCGCCTCCCTGATGCGGCGCTTCCGCATTTGCGAAGAGCGCGGCAGCGGTATTGACAAGGTGGTGGACCAGGTCGAGTTTTACCAGCTTCCCGCCCCGTATTTTGAGGCGCTGGAGGGGTTTACAAGGGCTGTGCTCTTTGCCCACAAACCACTCAATGAGATGGACAAAGCAGACCGCGTGCGGGCCTGCTACCTGCATGCTTGTCTGAAGCGGGTGATGCGCGACTACTTGACGAATGCCTCACTCAGGGAGCGGTTCGGCGTAGCGGAGAAGAACAAGGCGGCGGTTTCCCGATACATCCGAGAGGCAGTCGAAGACGGCGCAATCAAGCCGTTTGATGAAAAAGCCCCGAAGAAATTGATGAAATATGTTCCGTTCTGGGCCTGAGTTTTCGTTGATGGGTAATTGATGGGCACTGGCACAGCTGCGGAAGAAAAGGCGTAACATATTGAATTTAAATGCATTGATATGAAGATATTTCATTGATGGGTAATTGATGAAAGGAGGTTGAGAGAGTGCCAGACAACAAATACAGGTTGACCGTAACTTCAGCAGATCAGGCATCCTTGGTAGCCCTGATGCACCGCTATTTGAGTGGACTGCTCGATCCATTGGTAACGCTGCTTGAAGTTCACAAGCTGATGTATTTTATGCAGGAAGCGGGTGAACCGTTAAAGCTCCGTTATCAGAAAGCTCCTTATGGTCCCTATGCCGAGAATCTTCGGCATGTGTTGAATGCTATTGAGGGACATCTGGTTTCCGGCTATGCCGATGGCGGCGATGCGCCGGACAAGCCGCTTCAGCTTGTGCCGGGGGCGATAGAGGATGCTACCGAATTTCTCAGTGAGCATGCTGAGACCAGGCAACGATTCGAGCAAGTCACAAAATTGGTAGAGGGTTTCGAATCTCCCTTCGGGCTGGAATTGCTGGCCACTGTGCACTGGGTGATGAAGCATGAGCAGGCCGATTCCGTGGATGAAGTGGTTCGCCGTATTCATGCCTGGAATGAGCGTAAGCTGCAATTCACCCCACGCCAGATCGGTCTTGCTGTCGATGTATTGTCGCAGAAGGGCTGGGTTAATTCACATTAGCCGCGAGGGAGCGCATGAAACCAACTGACACCAGTGAAAAGGGGCTGGAATCCATCATCGTTGCCTCTCTGGTGAACGATGCGGATTACCAGCAGGGAGACCCGAAGGACTATGACCGTGAACATGCGGTTGACTGGGTCAAACTGCTCGAATTTCTGGCCGTGACACAACCCGATACGCTGGATGATCTGGGTATAGAGCAGGAAGGACCTAAACGAACCCAATTCCTGCACCGCCTGCAGGGCGAGATCGCCAAGCGCGGCGTGGTCGATGTGGTGCGTGGCGGCATAAAGCACGGCCCGTCCCATGTGGACCTTTTCTACGGTACGCCGACCCCGGGCAACGTGAAGGCGGCCGAACGGTTCGCGGCCAACATTTTCAGCGTCACGCGTCAATTGAGATACAGCCGCAATGAGACCGCGCTCTCCCTCGACATGGCAGTGTTCATCAACGGCCTGCCCATCGCCACCTTCGAGCTCAAGAACAAACTCACCAAGCAGACGGTGCTCGATGCCGTGCAGCAGTACCAGCGCGACCGCGACCCGAAGGAGCTGCTGTTCCAGTTCGGCCGTTGCGTCGTCCATTTTGCCGTGGACGATCACGAGGTGCGTTTCTGTACCCACCTCAAGGGCAAAGGCTCGTGGTTTCTGCCCTTCGACAAAGGCTACAACGACGGTGCTGGCAATCCGCCCAACCCGGCCGGGCTCGCCACCGACTACCTGTGGAAGGAGACCCTCTCCAAGGCGGGGTTGACCGACATCCTGGAAAATTACGCCCAGGTGGTGGAGGAAAAGGACGAGAAGTCCGGCAAAAAAAGGTACAAGCAGATATTCCCTCGCTACCACCAGTTGAAGGTGGTGCGCATGCTGCTGGCCAATGCCGCCGAGAGTGGCATCGGCAGGCGCTACCTGATCCAGCACTCGGCGGGCAGCGGCAAGAGCAACTCCATCGCCTGGCTGGCGCACCAGCTCGTGGGGCTGGAGCATGAAAGCAGGGCGCTGTTCGATTCGGTCATCGTGGTCACCGACCGACGGGTGCTCGACAAGCAGATCCGCGACACCATCAAGCAGTTCGCCCAGGTCTCCGCCACCGTCGGCCATGCCGAGCACTCCGGCGACCTGCGCAAATTCCTCAAGGCCGGGAAGAAAATCATCATCACCACGGTGCAGAAGTTCCCGTTCATCCTCGATGAGATCGGCGACGAACACCGCCAGAGCAAGTTCGCCATTATTATCGACGAGGCACATTCCAGCCAGGGCGGCAAGACCACCGCCGCCATGAACATGGCCGTTGCGGAAAAGCCGGGTGAATACAAGGCGGAATGGGATGAACTGGATGCCGAGGACAAGATCAACAAGATCATGGAAGGCCGGAAGATGGTGACCAACGCCAGCTACTTCGCCTTCACCGCGACCCCAAAAAATAAGACCCTGGAGATCTTCGGCGAGCCGGACCCGCAGCCGGACGGCACCGTGAAGCACCACCCGTTCCACAGCTACACCATGAAACAGGCCATCCAGGAGGGCTTCATCCTCGATGTGCTGAAGAACTACACCCCGGTGGAGAGCTATTACCGCCTGGCCAAGACCGTGGAGGACGATCCGCTCTTCGACGCCAACAAGGCCCAGAAAAAGCTGCGCCGCTATGTGGAGTCCCATGATCACGCCATCCGCGAGAAGGCGGAGATCATGGTGGACCACTTCCACGCCCAGGTCATCGGTCATCGCAAGATCGGTGGTCATGCCCGGGCCATGGTCATCACCAACGGCATCGTGCGGGCCATCCAGTATTTCCACGCCTTCAGGGACTACCTCAAGGAGCGCAAAAGCCCTTACGCATCCATCGTGGCCTTTTCCGGGGAGCACGAGTATGGCGGCAAGAAGGTCACCGAAGCGACTCTGAACGGCTTCCCCAGCAGCCAGATCCCGGACAAGGTGCAACAGGACCCGTACCGCTTCCTGATCGTCGCCGACAAGTATCAGACCGGCTACGACGAACCGCTGCTGCACACCATGTACGTGGACAAGGCGCTCTCCGGCATCAAGGCGGTACAGACGCTTTCACGCCTTAATCGCGCCCACCCGAAAAAGCACGATACCTTTGTCTTGGATTTCTATAACGACTCGGAAATCATCCAGAAGTCGTTCGAGCCCTATTACCGGACCACCATCCTCAGTGACGAGACCGACCCCAACAAGCTCCATGATCTGAAGTCGGATCTGGACGGCTACCAGGTCTATTCGCAGGTACAAATCGACGACCTGGTGGGGCTCTATCTGTACGGCGCGGACCGCGACAAGCTCGACCCGATCCTGGACGCCTGCGTGGCCACCTACAACGCCGATCTCGATGAAGACGGACAGGTGGATTTCAAGGGCAAGGCCAAGGCCTTCGTGCGCACCTACGGCTTCCTGGCCTCGATTCTCCCGTACCCGAATGCAGACTGGGAAAAGCTGTCGATCTTCCTGAACTTCCTGATCCCGAAGCTCCCCGCGCCCAAGGAGGAGGATCTTTCCCGGGGCATCCTGGAAGCCATCGACATGGACAGCTACCGTGTCGAGGTGAAGACCAGTCTGAAGATCGGTCTTGCGGATCAGGATGCCGAAATCGGACCGGCGCCGACCAGCGGCGGTGGCCGCAAACCGGAACCGGAGCTGGACCAACTGAGCAACATCATCAAGGCGTTCAACGACCAGTTCGGCAACATCGACTGGAAGGACGGCGATAAGATCCGCAAGGTCATTGCCGAGGAGATCCCGGCCAAGGTCGCGGCGGACGCGGCCTACCAGAACGCCATGAAGAATAACGACAAGAAAACCGCCCGGATCGAACACGACGCTGCGCTGCAACGCGTCATGATCGACCTCTTGTCCGACCACACCGAGCTGTTCAAGCAGTTCAGCGACAACCCGTCATTCAAGAAATGGCTGGGCGACACCATCTTCGGCGTGACCTATCAGCAACAGGCCGAACAATCCGCAACGGGGGCGAGTCATGGACGTTAAACCTAAAAAGAGCATTTGGCCACAGAGCCACAGAGCACACAGAGAGAAAATCAATGAGTTAGAAAGCGAACATTCAACACCCTCTAGGAGCCTGTCGGGTTTAGGTGCCCGTAGCGAGCAAGGTGGGAGAGCGAGAACAAATTTTCACGATTTTGAGGCGCTGAGTTGACCTACGCAACGAAAAATCGGGGCCAATGTTTAAAACAATTCTGGGCCGTTCTTCCCACCGGCGCAGTAGGAGCATCCTAAATCCGACAGGCTCCTAGGTGAGTCTGGTCTGAGGTGTAAATCTTTGAAACAACTCTGTGATCTCGGCTCTGGCTCCAGGCTTCGCTCTACCTCCTCCGTCCCTGGAGTCGTCGGCTCTGGCTCCAGGCTTCGCTCTACCTCCTCCGTCCCTGGAGTCGTCGGCTCTGGCTCCAGGCTTCGCTCTACCTCCTCCGTCCCTGGAGTCGTCGGCTCTGGCTCCAGGCTTCGCTCTACCTCCTCCGTCCCTGGAGTCGTCGGCTCTGGCTCCAGGCTTCGCTCTACCTCCTCCATCCCTGGAGTCGTCTGTGTCTCTGTGGCTTAAATGAGGAATATAGGTTAAAACCGCTGCCATTCAGGTTTTGCAGCAGGCGGGTACGTCGCTGCATGCCAAGGACATTGCCGAGAGGCGCATGGCGGATGGTTTCTGGCAGCCCAATAGTAATACACTAGGTGCTGGGAGCCTGTCTTAATTCAGATATCAGGACGAAGGGGAGCAAATCGGCCTTCGTGAAGTTAGTTTTTTAGGGTAATTGGCATTGCCTTCAGAACAGTTCTATGCCATCGCTATCATTGGCGTCCCAGCTGTCGTCTTCGTCCTCTTCGGTATCCGGCCTGGCCTGCTCCACCTGTTCCAGGGCCTGGCGGATGCGCTTGACTATGCTGGAGAAGTTCTCCTCCAGGGCTAGACCCTGTTGGAAGATGGCACCGGTCTGGCGTTGCGCGGCCTCGACGATGTGGCGCTGGGAGGCCTCCTGCTGGTCGGTCAGGCCCAGGCTGAGGAAGGACTCCTCCAGATCCTCAAGCAGGTCATCGAAGATGTCCTCGCTCAGGGTCTTCTGCTCCTGATAGGCCTGGTCGATCTGGCCCACCGCCTCTTGCAGCTGGCCGAGCAGTTCCAGCAGGTCCTGCTGCTGGCGGCGCAGCAGCAGTTCAGAGCGCAGGCTGCGGATCTTGGCGTCCGCGCCCTGGGCGATCTGGGCGATGTAGTCGCGGATGCGGCCACTGAGGGCCTCGTCGTGCAGCGGCATATTGCGCACTATGAGGCTGAAGTGGGGGTAGTTCACCGCCGCCCGCTGGGCCCGTTCGATCAGGCGGCCACGGTTGCGCACAAACTCGAACACGCTGCGCTCCAGGGGGATATCCACCCCGGTGGTGCTGAAGTGCATCTGCTCATCGTCCACCCGCATTTCCATGGCGATCTCCAACCCCAGTTGCTCGTGGGCCTGGATGATGCGCCGTGCCAGGCTGGCATAGCTGTGGCAGGCAAAGCTGCCCTGGAAGAAGCTCACCACTGTGCCCATTTCGCCCATCATTGTGACCATCTGGGATACCGTGGTCTCGGCGCTGTGGGCGCTGTGGCGCACCTCTTCCACCTGCCGCCTGCGGTTCAGTGCCGCGTTTACCTTGGCCAGCACCTCGGCGGCGGCAAGGGGCTTGGTCAGATAGTCATCGGCACCGGCGCTGTAGCCCTCCATGCGGTCATCCAGGGTACTGCGGGCGGAGGCAAAGATCACCGGCACATCGCTCAATTCCGGCATCAGGCGCAGTTGGCGGCAGGTCTCCAGGCCGTCCATCTCCGGCATCATCACATCCAGCAGGATCAGGGCCGGGGCCTCACGCTGGGCCGCCTCCAGGCATTGGCGGCCATTCTCCAGGGGCAGGCAGCGAAAGCCTTCCAGCATGTCCATCAGCGTCAAGCGATTGATCTCATCGTCATCCACGCAATGGATCAGCGGTGAATCCGTCATTTTCGTCCCCCTGTTTTGGCCACCGGTCCATGCCCGAGTGTGGTGCAGACTCTACGGCAGAACGCGACCGATGGAAAGCGGGGACAGATGACAGAAGACAGGGGACAGGGGACAGAACATTGAGGGCGCTTCGCGCCAGTTTGATCGATCCGTCGCGCAGCGACACCAAGGTCTGTCTTCTGTCTTCCGTCCTCTGTTTAGAAGATCAGGTTCATCATCGGGATCATCACCAGCAGGAAGAGCAGCGTCATGATGCCACCGGCGCGCATGAAGTCCGCTACCCGGTAGCCGGCCGGGCCCATGATCAGGGCGTTGACCTGGTGGGTGGGGATGAGGAAGGAGTTGGAGGTAGCAATGGCTACGGTGAGGGCGAATACCGCCGGGTCCGCGCCCACCTGAATGGCGATGTTCACCGCCAGGGGCACCAGCAGCACGGTGGCACCGACATTGGACATGACCAGGGTGAAGAAAGTGGCCAGCACGGCGATGGCGGTCTGGATCATCCAGGGGGCGGCGTTGCCGACCACGCCGACCACCTCCTCGGCAATCCATTTGGCCGTGCCGCTGGTCTCCACCGCCAGCCCCAGGGGGATCAGCGAGGCGAGCAGGAATACCGTCTTCCAGCTTACCGCCTCATAGGCCTCTTCGATCTTCAGCACGCCGGACAGGATCATGCCCACGGCACCGGTGAGCAGGGCCACCGACAGACGGATATCGGTGAACAGCACCATGAACAGGGCCACGCCGAAGAAGGCCAGGGCCGGGGTGATCTTGTGCGGGCGCAGTTTTTCCTCGCGCGGGTACTCGGTGGTCACGACCAGGAAGTCGCGGTCCTTTTCGATACGCTCCAGGGCGTTCCAGGCGGTGTGTACCACCAGGGTGTCACCGGCCAGCAGGGGCATGTTGCGTATGTCATCACCCTCGCGCATGGTCTCGCCATTGCGGTGCAGGCCGATCATGGCCAGGCCGTAGGTCTTGCGCATCCAGACATCGCGCGCGCTCTTGCCGATCAGCTTGGAGCCGGGGCGGATCAGCACCTCGGCGATACCCGCCTTGCTCGCTGCCAGAGAGTCGGCAAAGGCGCGCAGCTCGGCCCGCTTCTTCAGCTGATATTTGTCGATGAAGTGGCCCAGGTCGCGGGGATCGGCCACCACGCCGAGCACCATGCTGGGCTGGATCTCGGTATCCCGCGCCAGGGTGCCTGGGCCGACCCGGCTCTCCTCGCCGGCCAGCTTGCTGGCGATGATGCGCACCCGGTAGCTGGTCTCCACATCGTCCAGCTTCTTGCCCACCAGCTCGCTGTCGTGGGGCACGGCTAGCTCGTTGAGGCTGTAGTCCACGCCATAGACATCGTGGAAATAGGCCATGGGATCGGTGCCCACGGTGCTGCTCTCGCTCTTCGTCTTGGGCAGTACGAACTTGCCGGCCAGGACGAAATAGATGATGCCGGTGGCAACCAGGACGACACCGATGGGGGTCACCGAGAACAGGCCCCAGGTCTCCATCTGCTGCTCGGCGGGCAGGGCCTCGTTGGAGGTCAGGATCAGGTCATTGAGCAGGATCAGCGGGCTGGAGCCGACCATGGACACGGTGCCGCCGAGGATGGCGCAGAAGCCCATGGGCATGAGCAGGCGTGACATGGGCAGGCCGGAGCGGGCGGAGATGCGCGACACCACCGGCAGGAACAGGGCGGCGGCACCGACGTTCTGCATAAAGGAAGAAATAAAGCCCACGGTGGCGGAGATGATGGGGATGATGCGCGCCTCGGTGGTGCCGCCGATTTGGAGGATGAAGCCGGCCACCTTGGTCATCAGCCCGGTCCGGTCCAGCCCGGCGCCTATGATCATCACGGCGATGATGGAGATCACCGCGTTGGAGGAAAAGCCGTTGAACAACTGCATGTTATCCACCAGGCCCTGCTCCAGCCCCATCAGCGGAGCCAGCAGGCTGGTCAGGCCGAGCAGTACCATGACGCTCACTGCGGCCACGTCCACGCCGACGATCTCAAACGCGAACAGGTAGATGGTCAATAGCAATATGGCGGTAACCCAGGCGATCTCGATACTGGGCACCACACTGGCCAGATAAAGCCCCACGGCGGCAAAGATGACGGCGGCGATGGCGGCTTTGGGGCTGATCACCGAGGACCATTTTAGCGGGGACTTTTCTGAGCTGGATTCGACCATCTTGTTCTCCGTATGAGGGCGCGGTGGGTGTCGGGGCGGTAACCGGGCTGCCGCCGCAAGGGCTGGCGATTATACCGGCCGGGGTAGGGCTATTCAAATCCCAGGCCTGGGGCTAGTATGAGTCCATGGATTACAAAGACCTCCCCGATCTTCGCTCCCTGGCTACCCTCAAGGCGGTGGTGGAGCTGGGTGGCGTGGAGCAGGCGGCGCAGGCGCTGAACCTGGGCCAACCGGCGGTGACCAAGCGCCTGCGCGCCCTGGAACGCTGCTATGGCCTTGAGCTGATGCAGCGCAAGGGGCGTCGCCTGGAACTGACCCTGGCCGGCCAGCGGGTGTATGACTTTGCCCGCCTGGCGCTGCACCACCAACTGTTTCTGCTGGAGGACCTGGATGCCCTGCGCAGCGGGGCCAAGGCCCTGCGCCTGGAGGTCACACACGCCATCGGCGAGCACCTGCTGCCCAACCTGCTGCTGCAATTCGATGACCAGTACCCGGAGTTCCAGATCCAAAGCCGCATGGGCTACACCCGCGCCATCCAGACCCGGCTGGCCACAGGCCTGGCCGATATGGCCCTGCTGGAGCAGGCCCCGGATCACCCGGATATCCTGGTGCAGCAGTGGCTGGACGACGAGCTGTTGCTGGTGTGCGGCCATGGCCACCCGCTTTGGGGCAGTGATCTGTTACCCCTGGGGGAACTGCCCCGGCTGCGCTATGTGCTGCGCGAGGCCAGGTCCTCCATGCGCATCATCCTGGACAAGGCCCTGACCGATATAGGTATTGAGCGCCTGCCTGTCGCTATGGAGGTGGGCTCTACCGATACCATAGTGGAGATGCTGGAGCGTGGCAGCCACGTCAGCTTTCTGCCTCGCTTCGCCGTAGCCGAGGCCCTGGCCGAGGGCGGCCTGTTTCATATCAAGATCCAGGGCCTGCGTATCAAGCGCACCCTGTGGATCGCCCGCACCCGCTCCAACCTCAACAATCAGGTGGCGGAGGCCTTCATTGGCCTGCTTCGTGGCTGAGGGAGAGGGCTCAGGCCGTTTGACACTGCTCGGCGCAGTCGAGCAGCACCTCCAGGAGCCTGGGCGACTGGCCGATGTGGCCGCTCAGGCGTATCTCCAGATCGGGCAGCTCGGCCTGGGCCTCGGCCAGGGCGGCAGGGATGTCCTCGATCACATGCCGTCCGGCGGCCAGCAGATAGGGCACCACGCTGACCTGGGTGGCACCCTCGGCGGCGGCCTGACGTATGGCCTGGGCGATGCTCGGCTCGGCCAGCTCCAGAAAACCGGCGCGACAGATGGGATAGCGCGCCCCGGCCAGCCGGGCCAGGCGCTCGGCCACGCCATGGACCTCCTGATTGGATGCCTGGCGGCGGCTGCCATGGGCGGCGATGATGAGTGCATGCATGGGGTGATTCTCCGGGTTGCTGGGACGGTCAGGGGCCCATGCTATGACACAGAACAGCAGGACGCTATCCTAAAGAAGACAGAGGGCCGGGTTTTTTTGACCCGCCAAGCCGGGCTGCTGTATTATGCTTCGCCCGTCTTCTCCGTGGGCGTTCCCCTGTGTTCGCCTGTTCAGCGCCCTGCGATTGGGTGCTCGGCGCAGGCTGAGACAAAGCATCTGGCAATTTGGGAAGTAGTATGGCTCAAATCATTCTTGGCCTTCTTGCGGTCACCCTGGGTCTGTGGGGTCTCTCCGCCTGGTGGTTCTCGGTGGAGGAACTGCTGCGCGGTCTGCTGCCTATCCTTCTGATTCTGTTCGGCGCGGCCGCCCTGATGGCGGGCGTGAGTCGGCCCTCGCCCGCCGAGCGCGAGCGCAGCGATCAGGAACTGGTCGATCAGATGCGCGAGCGCGACTGAGCCCCTTCCCCCTTCAACTGGCTGGTATCTATGGATTTCAACTTCGGCAAATTCGGCACCGCCGATCACTGCGGAAAAGACACGCGCAAGTACCTGTACTTTATGGCAGGCTTGGCGGTATTTGTTTTGCTTTCCACCTATATCTATGAATATCACTACCTGCCCAGTAAGCAGAAACAGCAGCAGGTGGCGGCCGTCAACCAGCCGCAGGGCCAGCCGGTACAGTTCGCCGGCCCGATGGCAGGGATGGGCATGAATGCCCTCGCCCCCGGCGCGCCGCCGGCAGTGAATGTGGCGGCACCCCCCGTGCCGCCGGTGATTTCACGCAATGCCACGCCGCCGGGCAATCACCAGCAGGATGGCCGGGCGCAGATGAACTGCACTACCTGCCACCAGATCCAGGGTGCCAACGGCGCTGCGGTGGCCTTTGCCAATGGCCAGGCCAATAACTCCATGACCCTGTTCAACCCTGGCGCGGGCATGACCGTGGCCGCGCCGGGCATGCCGCCAACCATCCCGCATACCGCCACGCCACCGGCCAACCATCAACAGGACGGCCGCGCCAAAATGGTGTGCAGCAGCTGTCACCAGGTGACCGGGGCCAATGGTCAGGTGGCCGCCTTCCAGAACAACCCGGGCATGATGTTGCCGGTGGATAACCCGCCCCCGCAGAATCACTTCCATGACGTGGTCCTGGGTCTGAAGGGTGCCATCGTCAGCATCAGCGCCAGTCAGGGGGCAAGCCCGGTTGCGGCGGCCCAGGGCAATGCTCAGGCCCAGGGGCCCAGCTTCGCCAACCCCTTCACCGGGGTCAGCACCGAGAGCATAGGCTCCGGCGTGGTGGTGAGCCGTAACGGCTACATAGTCACCAACAATCATGTGGTGCGTAACAGCACCGGCCTGATGGTGACCGTGTTTACACCGACCGGAAGTAAGCGCTATCGGGGCGAGATCGTCAAGCTGGACGAGACCCAGGACCTGGCCTTGCTCAAGATCAGCCCCGACGAACTGCTCAAGCCCGCCCCCCTGGGCGACAGCAGCAAGGTGCAGGTGGCCGATTCGGTGATCACCATCGGCAGCCCCTTCGGCCTGGACCTGACCGTGAGCCGGGGCATAATCGCCGGCCTGCGCCGTGCCATAGTGATCGATAACGTCACCCACGATCAGCTGATCCAGACCGATGCCGCCATCAACCAGGGCAACTCGGGCGGGGCCATGGTCAACCGCGATGGCGAGGTGATCGGCATCAATACCGCCATCTATACCCCCACCGGGGCCTTCTCCGGTATTGGCTTCGCCATACCCATCAACAAGGTCAAGGTCTTCATGCAGGACAGCGTCAAGGTGGATGGCATGGCACCGGGTCAGGGCAATGCCATGCAGATGCTCGACCCCCTGCCGGTCAACCAGCGCAGCCCGATGCCGGGCATGGGCCAGCCCGGGATGGTTCAGCCGGGAATGGGTCAACCGGGAATGGGCGGCCAAGCGGGTAACTGCATGGCGGGTCAGGTGGTGGCCATGGGTCAGGGCGGCTGCGCGGCTGGGGTGCAGGCGCAGACCATTGCCGCCCAGCAAGGCCCGCCGATCCAGCCCAATGCGCCCATCCCAGGCAATCACAAGCGTGATGGCCGGGGCAAGGTGGCCTGCGAGAGCTGTCATGCCATCACCGGCGGCGGCAAATGGCAGGGCCAGCTGTTGCCGGCCGCGATGACCACCGTCGCCGCCCAGCAAGGCCCGCCGATCCAGCCCAATGCGCCCATCCCCGGCAACCACAAGCGTGATGGCCGGGGCAAGGTGGCCTGCGAGAGCTGTCATGCCATCAACGGCGGCGGCAAATGGCAGGGCCAGCTGTTGCCGGCGGCCTTTGGCTCCGGTATGCCGCAGAATGTAGCGGGCGGCGGCAATGCCCTGCTGCCCTTCTCCCTCGGCGTTGCCCAGCAGGGGGCTGCCGTCAATCCAGCCCCATTGCAGCTGGAAGGGGCCGTGCTGGAGCCCCTTACCGACCTGCTGCTGAGCCGCATCAACGCCCAGGTGAGCGATGGGGCCTTTGTCTCCTCGGTCTATCCCAGCACCCCAGCGGAGCGGGCCGGTCTGCAGGCCGGGGACATCATCTTCAAGCTGGAAGGGCGCTGGGTGATGACCCCAGAAGACCTGCTCAGTCAGGTAGGCAACTACCGCGCGGGCGAGAACCTGCGCCTTGGCGTCTATTCCGGCGGGCAGAGACGCAATCTTTATCTGGTCCTGGGCGGCCAGGGCCAGCAGTGAGGATGCATACCGGTGTTTAGGGCCGTCATATCACTGCTGATCATAGTCACCCTGCTGATCTTCGCCTCGCAGAACATGGAGGATGCGGAGATCCATGTGGTGGCCGGTCGGCCCCAGCATGTGCCCCTGATCCTGATTATCGCGGTTTCCTTTGTGAGCGGATACGCCATGGCGATCCTCTCTTTTATCTTCAGCAACAGTCGCAAACGCAAGAAACGCGACAACCTGCCAACCAAGCTGCCGCCGGGTCGGCGCTAGTGGTTGCGGCAGTCAACACCAACCTAGGGGTGGGCGTTCTCTCATGAGATATTCGAAGTGTGTCAGATGTGCCAGCATGGTCGGCTGGATTGGCTTGTTTACCAATCTGGTGCTGCTGATCCTCAAGGGCTTTGTCGGTATCATCTCCGGCTCCCAGGCCCTGGTGGCGGACGCCATGTACTCGGCCAAGGACGTGGTCAGCTCGATCCTGGTGATCATCGGCCTCAAGGTGTCGAACCAGCCCCTGGATCGAGAGCACCCCTACGGCCACGGCAAGATCGAGTTCATCCTGTCCATGGTGATCAGCGTGGTGTTCCTGGTGGTCACCGCTTTCCTCTTCGTGCATGCCGTTCAGATCCTGATGAACGGCGACGAGCACCGCGCACCGCACATGATCGCCCTGTGGACGGCGCTGATCTCGGTGTCGGTCAACGTGGTCATGTACTACTACACCCGCTGCGTCTCCATCGAGGTCAACAGCCCCATGGTGCGCACCCTGTCGCACCACCACTATGCCGATGCCACCTCCTCGGTGGCGGTGGCCATAGGTATCATCGGTGCCCATTACCTGGGCATGCCCTGGATCGATACCATGGTGGCCCTGTTCGAGATCGTCCATTTGATGTATCTCGGCGGTGATGTGTTCAAGGAGGCCTACAAGGGCCTGATGGACCGCAGCGCCCCCGAGCCGGTTCGGGAGAAGATCGATGCGGTGGTACGCAAGGTGGATGGCGTGCATGACGTGGATGAATTGCGTACCCGTCTGGTAGGCCAGGAGATCTGGGTGGACCTGATCATTCAGGTGGATCCCGGCCTGAGCGTGGAGCAGGCCACCGAGATCAGCGAGGCGGTGATCGAGCGCCTGAGCGCGCGCATACCCCATATCGGCAGTGTGCAGGTCAAGTTCACCTCCCATGAGATCCAGCACATCGATCACGGCCAGGGGACGAACCCGGAACCGGGACAGGATGCGCTGCCCGAGAACGCACAATAAAGACCCCTTGCATCCCTGGCGAAATCCAGCCGAGAGCCCATAGGCAAACGAATGCACAAAGAAGAATTTCAACTGGCACCAAACAACTTTGTCTTCTGTGACAAACGCTGGCGCCTGGCCGCCGGGCTGCTGGGCACGGCGGTATTGCTGACCTTTCTGTGGGCGCTGTATCTGCTCGGTATCTCCCTGGAGCAGTATCGGCTGGACGACTACAGCATCAGCCACCACCCGGCCCATGTCACCCACGGCACCGCCGGCCTGACCCCGGTGGCCGGCGAGCTGGCCGCCCTGCAACAGAAGATCATGCCGGCCCTGGTGCATGTGCACGGCATGGGCCAGATCCGGCGCGCCCAGGGCGGCGTGCCCAACATGCTCGGCTCCGGGGTGATCGTCCACCCGTCCGGTTATGTGGTGACCGCCGCCCATGCCGTGGCCAATCATCCCAGGCTGATCATCGATGTGGCTACCGCCAATGGCCCCAAGCGCTATCCGGCGCGGCTGATCAAGCTGGACCCGGAGCGCAACCTGGCCCTGCTCAAACTGCGTACCCAGGAGCGCTTCCTGTTCCTCAAGCTGGCGGATACCCGCCAGATGCAGCCGGGCGAACCCCTCTACGCCTTTGGCTACGGCCTGCGCAGCTCGGTGATCGGCAAACAGGGCAGCCTGCTACAGCGCGGCCTGATGCTGCAAACGGCCGACCGCAACCTGTCACGCCTGTTCCAGACCGATGCGGTCTATTCCTGGGAGCAGACCGGCGGTGCCCTGGTCACCGGCCAGGCGCAACTGGCCGGGGTCAACCTGGCGCTGAACGCCAACGGTCAGACCCTGGGCTATGCCATCCCCTCCTTCCAGATAGACCAGGCCTTTGGCGATGAACTGGCCCTGGCCTCGGCCACCTCGGCCCAGGTGACCCAGATGGCCGCCTGGCCCTCGCTCGGCATCAGCGTGGCGGCCACCGGCAACAGCCCCAACCCCAGCGCCAATCCCAGCCCCGGCGCGGACCCGGCAGCGGCGGACCTGGAACACGCGAACAGCTTCACCATCTCCGGTCAGACGGTAGAATCGGCCGTTGGCCTGGCCCTGCTCGGCCTGGCCTCGGGCATAGTCGGCGGGCTGGTGACCATGGGCGGCGGCATCTTCCTGGTCAGCGGCATGCTCATCTTCTTCGGTTACGGCATGGCCCTGATCCGGCCGGTGTCTTTCATCACCAATGTCTTCACCTACGGCGCGGCCAGCATCAAGAACCGCGCCGCCGGGTTGATCATGTGGGATCGGGTGCTGCCGCTGATCCCCTGGGCCGTGGCCGGCGTCATCCTCGGCTATATGGTAGGCTCCAAGCTGGACGACCAGGTCATCGCCTACCTGCTGGGCTTTTTTGCCCTGCTGATGGCGGCCAAGACCCTGCATGAGATCTTCCACGACGAGGAAGACATGCAGATCGTGTTCGAGCAGAAGGGCGACCTGGACCCCGGCGAGCGGGTCAGTGATCGTGAGGCCCTGGGCGAGATCCTGGAGGGTATTCAGGACTCCGGGGCGGATGATCAGGCCAAGGCACCTGCCGCCAAGGGCCGCTCGGATCTTCTCAGCAACGGCGTGCTGGGCGTGCCCATGGGCCTGGTCAGCGGCCTGTTGGGGATCAGCGGCGGCGTCATCGAGGTGCCCTTGCAGCGGCACCTGGCCAATATCTCCCTGCAGAACGCCATAGCCAACAGCTCGGTGATGGTGTTCTGGGCCTCCCTGGCGGCGGCCGTGGTGGCCTTGGTACATGGCAGCAGCATAGGTGCCTTCGAGTGGCAGAAGGTGCTGGGCATCGCCCTGGTGATGATCCCCAGCTCCTACATCGGCGGCATGTTGGGGGCCAAGATGCTGCCTCACCTGCCCACCCATAAGCTGAGGTGGGTCTATGTGGCGCTGATGCTGTTGATCGGCGTGCGTATGCTGTTTGGTCAATGAGGCGGTGCTGCTGCTCCCCGCTTGACCCCCAGATGAATTCCGAGTCTCAACGCCAAATTATTTTCAGAGAAACGCTATGAACATCAAAATGGACCTCTTCGATCTGCTCGGCCTCTATGCCAGGGCCGGGGTGAATATTGCCAGCCAGCTCAGCAGCAGGATAGTGCAGGGCTTTCAGCAGGTCTTTGTCATCGACGATGCGCTTAAGTACAACTACTTCCGCGACAAGGGCATAGCCCACGCCAAGTCACGCCGCTATCGCCAGGCGATGACGCTGTTAGAGCAGCTGTATGAGATTGACCCGGAGGACGCCGAGGTGGCGCTCTATCTGGGCGTCAGCCTGATGAAGACCGGCCAGCGCGAGGAGGGCCTGAAGCTGCTGGAAAAGGCCAGCGCGGCCTTCCCGGACAATACCCGCATCGCCACCATACTGACCCTGGCCTACAGCCAGGACGAGGACTATGCCAAGGCCCTGCCCCTGCTCAAGCGCATGGCCGATGCCGATCCCGAGGATGCCCAGCTGCACTATCGGCTGGGCGAGGCCGCGCACAAGACGGGCAACAACAAGCTGGCCATGGAGGCACTGAATCGAGCCTGTGAACTCAATCAGCGCGACCGCAAGAGCGCCAACCTGTTGGGCCGCATCTATGAGGCCGAGGGTATGGCCGACGAGGCGGCGGAGCAGTTCAAGCGGGTGGCCGATCTGGAAGCGGCGCAGGCCGAGTGATAGGTATTCCGAGCAGTAGCCATGGCCAGTGAATTCGACAAAAAGGAGCGTATGCGCAACAGCCGCGAGCGGTTGCGCGAGCTGTATCACGACGAGGTCAGTCCCGGCTTCCGGGTGCCGCGCATGGCTGCGGCCAAGACCCTGCTGGTACTCAGCCTGCTCACCCTGCTGTTGTTCTCGGCCACCCTGCTGTTCAAGTTCAACTACTTCATCACCATCCAGGAGGTGGTGCTGGCCAAACGCGGTCACCTGGAGGGGGCCTACCAGCGCCGCTCCAACCTGTTTGAAAACCTGCTCAAGCTGACCCTCAATCACGCCGCCCTGGAGCACGAGGTGTTCTCCCACGTGGCCGACGTGCGCAAGGACATCATCAAAAAGCTGGAGCTGCCGCCAGAGGTACAGCAGGCCGTGGTGGCCAATCTGGAGAGTCGCCAGAATCCCAGCTTCTCGGACATCTCCAAGGCCCTGCAGGGGATGACCTCGGGCAACCTGGAGACCTCCATCGGCCGCCTGCTCGGCGTGGTGGAGCAGTATCCGGACATCAAGTCCTCGGAGACCTATAAGCAGATGATGGACTCGCTGATGATCATCGAGGACCGCATCGCCGAGCGGCGCATGGAGTATCAGGAATCCATCCGTCAGTTCAACCGGGAGATCTCGCAATTTCCCTGGTATATCCTGGCCAAGGCCACCGGCTTCAAGCGTTTCGACTACTTCTATGCCGAGCGTGGGGCGCATATACGGCCGCAGATCCATGCCGACATCTTCGAGCAGCTGTTGCCCATGGTGCGCCTGGGTGAGGGGGCTGGCGGTCATGGCGTGCCCCAGGGCGAAACCCTGGCCCCGCCGCAGGATGACCCCTACAAACGCCTGCGCAAGGATGAGAACTCCAGGCTGGAGCCGATCCATGAGCGGGCGCTGGAGCAACCGGGCCTGCGCACCCTGGAGACCGATGAGGCCAGTGGCGTCAGCGAGGACCCGGCACAGGGAAGCGAGTAGGCGATGTTCTGGACCTCCATTGCCCGCCTGCTCACGGCCCTGCACCTGACCTATGCGCTCAAGAACCTGACCGATCAGGGGCGGCGTGAGCGGTGCGAGATCAACCCCAACCGCATCTATAACAGCAAGGAGGTGGCGCGGTTATTGGAGATGGAACGCAGGGACGTGTTGCGTTTGATTACCCAGGGGGCGCTCAAGGCGCGATTGGTAAATGGCAACTACCGCGTGAGCGGACAATGCATCCTAGAGTATCTGAAAAATGAAGTTTGAACATTGCAAAGAGTGTCGCAACGAGGTGGTCTGGTGGGCCTTCTTCGTCAACATTGCGCAGATGACCTACAAGGGGCTGCTTGGCGTCATGACCGGCAGCGCGGCCCTGATTGCCGACGCCATGCACTCGGGTGCCGACGTGGTGGCCAGCAGCGTGACCATGGCCAGCCTGAAGATCTCCGCCAAACCGGCCGATGAGCGCCACCCCTACGGCTATGGCAACATCCAGTTCATCTCCTCGTCCATCGTGGGTCTGATCCTGATCCTGGGGGCCATCTATCTGATCTATGAATCCTTCATGGCGATTCTCGCCGGTGAAATCAGCGCCCCCAACGTGGCTGCGGTGCTCGGCGCGGCCCTGTCCGCCCTGACCAACGAGCTGATGTACCGTTACCAAAGCTGCGTGGCCACCGAGAACAACAGCCCGGCGATCATGGCCAACGCCTGGGACAACCGCTCCGATGCCCTGTCCTCCCTGGCCGTGCTGGTGGGCATACTGGTGGCGGTGATGGGCTTCCCCATCGCCGACAACTTGGCCGCCATCGCCGTCGGCTTCATGGTGGTGCGCATCGGCGTGGAACTGAACACCGATGCCATCAGTGGCCTGATGGATTCTTCCATCGAGATCGAAGACCTCAAGGAGGTCTATGACCTGGTCAACGAGATCGACGGCGTCGAGGGCATCGCCTATCTGCGCGGACGCAACGTGGGTGAAGACCTGCATGTGGAGATCAACATCAAGGTCAACCGTAACCTCAGCGTGGCCGAGTCAGACCAGATCAGCGACTGGGTCACGGAGAAGATCGAATACGAGGTCGGTCACGTCAAGGACGTGCTGGTGCTGCTCACCCCGGTAGAGGTGGTCGGCAAGAAGAAACCCCGGGTAATCCCCGATCCTGCCTAGGTAACAGCTCATGAGTCAGATGCGCAAAATGGGTCCCGAGACCTGGATCATGCTGGTCACGCTGCTTTTCATCCTGGTGCTGGCGGTGCTGGCCCTTAGTCCTGAAGAGCGGCCCAAGGCCGTCACCAAGGGCGTCACCCTGGCCAACCCGGCCACCGGCATGACGGCGGCCTGGAACAGCAACCCGGCCCGGGCCAACAACGCGGCGGCCCTGCAGCCGGTCCAGCCCATCACCACCTATCCCTACAACGGCGTGGTGGATCAGTTCGTCAACCGTGACCCCAAGGGTTGGGGCCAGGTCCACATCCTGGTGAACGATGGGGCCGGTCTGATCCAGGATGTTTCCCTCGCGCCGGAGTGGTATCTGTCCTTCCAGGGCTGCGTCATCCGCCGTGGTCTGCACGTGGAGGGCGTGGGCTTTCATTTCGACGGCGTTACCCAGGGCGGCAGGCTCTATGCCAAGAACGTCATCGTCAACGGCGTGCGCTGTCGCCTGCGTACCGATCAGGGCCTGGCCCTGTGGACCGACCAGATCCGCTGACCCCATGCCCATTGGCCGATGAACTGGAACCCCAAAACCCTGCGCAGAAACGCCGGCTGGCTGGCCCTGGGCCTGGTGGTGCTGGGTTTCGCCCTGTTCTGGGTGCGTGAGTTTCAGGACGTCTCCGTGCGCGCCCTGAACAACGCCTACGACGGCCGCCTGCCCAAGCCCACCGAGCCCAGCCTGTTCGACCCGCTCAAGGAGATCCTGGCACCGCCCCAGACCCGGCCCATGCGCATCAGCCACATACCCAGCATCAACATGGGCCAGAAACTGCCGCACCCCTATGTTGGCCCCTGCACCAACTGCCACCTGCTGGAGGGCGGCCCGGCGGCGGGCAGCCAGGCCAAGACCCCGGTGGGTGCCATTCTGGAGGAGCTGAGCCGGGACGTAGGCAAGCTTGGCCCCAATATCACCCCCAGCTCAGAGCGCCCCCATCCCCCGGCCGGACGCTGCATCAAGTGCCACGACATCATCGTCCAGGTGCCGGTGGAGAAAAGCAACTTCATCTGGCAATAGCCGAAGATCAGGCAGCGAGCAGCGCCCAGGCTGGCCTGTTGGGGCCCATTACTGTGAAACTTGCGCCTTGCTCGCTACGGGCACCTAAACCCGACAGACTCCTAGGCAGCCAGTGAATGTCTTAAGTTCGCCATTGGAACGACACCGCGCCCCATCCAGCCTGAATTGGTCCGATCTAGCTGATTTTTCTTTTGTTCTGCGATCTTGCTCAGCTCGGGGCGGCTCCGGTGCGGCTCCAATTTGGCTGATTTCTATTTTTTTTTTTTTTTTTTTTGCGAAATCGCATACCATAGCCCTAACTGATTGATCGGCCTTGTATTTAAGAACTGTTCTTATTTGTGAAGCGGTCGATTTTGGCAGTGATGCGTTTGTATTTACTGCATAGTAAAAACTTTAGTTAAGTCATCAAATGGGGAAGCCAAAATGGTAACAGGTCAAGCAATGAATAATGGTGCCGCAGGGGCCATGTTGGGGAATCGAGCGGTGGAGATGGAAGGTGCGCGCAACCTGGCCGCCGCCAAGGGTGCGGGTGCGGCCAAGGCCGCAGGCGCAGCCAAGGGTGCCGCTGGCGCGGCCATGGCAGGCCTTCCCGAGATGGAGATGGAAGGGGCACGCAACCTGGCTGCGGCCAAGGGCGCGGGCGCGGGCAAGACCGCTGCTGCCGCCAAGGGCGCAGGCGCGGCCAAAGGTGCCGCTGGCGCGGGTATGGCGCGCCTGCCTGAGGTAGAGATGGAGGCGGCGCGCAACCTGACCGCAGCCAAGGGCGCGGGCGCGGGCAAGACCGCTGCTGCTGCCAAGGGCGCAGGCGCGGCCAAGACCGGCGTGGCGGCCAAGGGTGCCGGTGCCGCTGGGGCCCAGGGCAATGCCATGGCCCAGGCTGCTCAGGCCAAGGCGGCTGCGGCCACTAAGATGGGCAGCATCGGCAAGGGGGCCATGATCAGCCCCGCCGCCACCATCGACCCCACGGCGATTATCGGCAAGGGGGTGATCGTAGGTGACGGGGCCAGCATCGCCGCCGGTGCCAACATAGGCAACAACAGCGTGATCGGGGCCGAGGCCACCATCGGCAAGGGCGCAACCCTGTCCAAGAGCGTGGCCGTGGGTCAGGATGCCAGCATCGGCAAGATGGCCAGCATCGGCAAGGGCGCGGTGATCGGCAACGATGCCAGTATCATGAAGGGCGCCAGCCTGGCCAAGGGCGCAGTGGTGAAGAATGGTGCCACGGTCGCCGCGCCCAAGGCGGCGGCAGCGGCCAAGATGGGTGCCGCCACCCAGGCCGGCACCGCAGCCAAGACGGGTGTCGCGGCCAAGGCCGGTGCCGCAGGCGCAGCGGCCAAGGCAGGCGCGGCCTCTCAGGCCGGTACGGCGGCCAAGGCCGGTGTTGCCAATGGCACCCTGGTGGCCGCAGGCGGCGGCATGACGCCAAAGATGATGACGGTCGTGGCCACCGGCAGCAGCAGTGGCAGCGCCATGGCGGCCACCGGCGGCACGGCGGTCAAGGGGGTCAGCGCCGGTACCTTCTGGAGCGGCGGTGGCATGGGGCTGGGGCTGGGTATAGGGGCCTGGGGTACGGTATTGGTGGGCGGACTGGCGGCCGCAGCCGTGTATGGCTATGTGCGCAGTCGCCGTGCCGAGGCCGAACAGAGCGGCCAAGAGGAACAATTCCACGAACAACGGGAAAAGATTCTGGATCAGGCCGAGTCAGTCGCGGTATCCTGAGCCCAGTTTTTGCTGATCCCAATCCCTGCCCCAGCCCTGCTGGCTGGGGCAGGGGGTTGATCAATCATTTGAAATTTTAGGTCTTTTTAGCATTAGGGGGATTTATGAGTGTGGAAGTTGTAGTACATGGCGAGAACAACATGCGTTCTCGGGTATTGGCTCTGATGAGCTATCTGGGGGTTTTGGTGTTCGTGCCCCTGGTGACCAACCGAGATGACGAATACGTGCATTTCCATGCCCGCCAGGGCCTGGTGATCTGGACCTTTGGCGTTCTGGCCATCTTCATGCTCTATGTGCCCGGTCTGGGTAAGCTGATTTTCAGTTTCCTGGCCATGGCGGTCATGGCATACTCTCTCATTGGCATAGTCTCGGTAGCCTTGCACAAGGCCTGGAAACTGCCCTTCATCTACGGGCTGGCCAGCAGGCTTTGAATTCAACTCCGGGTATCCGGGCCGAGCCATTCAGGCCCCGTTTTTGAGTTGATACCACTGGCCTGTCATAGGGCCGATGGCACTGCGCGTCGGGGGCAAGATTCGTCTTGCCCCTGTTTTTCTGTAAGCAATAGCGAAGTTCACTGGCTGTGACCGTCGAAAACCACTACCGCAACACCCTCTACCTGATCTCGGCCCTGTGCATGATCTTCATGACCATGATCCTGGCCCTGCAGCCGGTCTATCTGCGCGTGGTGCTGGGGGTTTCGCTGGAGGATGCCGGTGCCATCAACGCCAACGTGCAGGTGCTCACCGAGGTGCTGGATCTGCTCATCATCGGCTACATGGGCCATCTGTCCGATGTCTATGGCCGGGTGCGGGTGGTGGTCTGGGGCTTTGTGGTGGCCGGCATTGCCGCCCTGATTGTGCCCTACAGTCTGGAGGTGGGGTTGTTTCTTGGCATCGGCGGCCTGGCCGTGTTTTATCTGATGCGCATTGTCATGTCCCTGGGCACCACGGCGGTCACCCCGCAGCTGGCGGCGGTGACCGGCGACTTTTCCGACTTCAAGGACCGCGCCCCGCTGATGTCCAAGATGGCCTTCATGATGGCCTTCGGCGCGACCCTGGTGTACGCGGTGCTGATGCAGATGCCGCGCTATGTGGGCCTGATCCCGACCATGCTGATCATGCCGGCGGTGGCCTTTATCGGGGCCTGGCTGGCGCACAGGTATCTGATCGACCTGACCCCGCCGGTGAAGGAGCGCAAGATGCCCTGGCGCGAGGGCCTGGCCCTGATCAAGGCCGACCGGCGCCTGCGTCTGGCCTTCCTGTCGGCCTTTTCCTCGCGCAACGACCTGGTGCTGATTGGCCTGTTTCTGATGCTCTGGTTCGTCTATTTCGCCGATGTCATCGGCATGGGGCATGAGGAGGCCGCTGCCCGGGGCGGCGCCCTGATCGGCCTGATTGGCCTGGTGATCCTCATCTCCATCCCTGTCTGGGGCTGGTTCATTCAGCGCTTCGGGCGCATGGCCGCGCTCGCCGCCGGGCTGTTTCTGTCCGGTATCGGCTTTATCTCTATGGCCTTTGTGGTCAACCCCTACGACTGGGGCATCTATGTCCCGGCCCTGTTCATGGCGGTGGGCCAGGCCGGCACCCTGATCGCCCCGCAGGTGTTGACCATCGACCTGTCGCCGCCGCCCATGCGCGGTTTCATCCTGGGGGCCTTCAATACCATCGGCGGCATAGGCATGATCTTTTTCGTCCAGATCGGCGGTTTTCTGTTCGACTGGATCGGCCCCTATGCCCCCTTTGTCTTTACCGGCATAGGGAATCTTCTTATCATGCTCTACGCGCTGTGGTTGATGCGGGTGGAGGACGAGCCGGAGGCAGGGGACTGAGGACAGAGGACGGAAGATAGATCTTTGTGTCGCTACGCGACAGATCAATAAACCTGGCGCGAAGCGCCTCAGCAATCTGTCCTCTGTCCTCAGTCCCCGGCCTGCCTTTCTTAGGATATGAATATGCTGCAAATAATTACCGGTCTGCTGGCGTTGGCTTTGGGGCTTTGGGGCCTTTCGCTGTGGTGGTTTTCGGTCCAGGAGCTGTTGCGCGGTCTGCTCCCCGTGCTGTTGATCCTGCTGGGCGCGGCGGCCCTGATGGCCGGTGTCAGTCGGCCTGCGCCACGCAGCGACAGGCCCCGCTCGGACCAGGAATTGATCGACGAATTGAGCAATGAACCCGGTTCCTGACCTGACGCGGCCCGCCCTGGCCCGTATCGGCGGTCGGCCTGCCTGGGGCCGCTGTGGTGCAGACTATTCCCGACAGAACCCTTGACCCTGACCTATGCAACTCAACCTAGGCACCTTTGGCACGGCGGATCATTGCGGCAAGAATACCCGCAAGTATCTGTATGTAATGGCAGGCATGGCCCTGTTCATACTGCTGGCCACCTACGGCTATGAATACCATTATCTGCCGAAGAACCAGAAGCAGCAGACCCTGGCTGCGGTGAATCAGCCTGCGGGCCAGGCGCTTGCCTTCACCGCGCCGCCCGCCATGCAAGCCCCCCCTGCCGGTGGTGCGGCCCAAGCGGTTGCCTTTCAGGGCAATCCGTCGATGATGCTGCCGGTGGACCGGCCGCCGCCCAGGCCCCAATTCCAGGATGCGGTGAACGCGCTCAAGGGCAGTATTGTCAGTGTCACTGCCAGCAGTACCCGGCTGGCCGCAGGCCAGGTCGCTGCCCTGGGCCAGACCGGCCCCCGCTTTGCCGCGCCCAGCAACGGCAGCAGCAGTGAGCGCATGGGCTCGGGTGTAATCCTCAGCCAGCGCGGCCACATAGTCACCAATCACCACCTGGTGCGGCAGAGCACTGGCCTGATGGTCGGCCTGTTCACCGATCAGGGGCTCAGGCAGCATCGCGCCGAGATCATCAAGGTCGATCCGACGCAGAACCTGGCCCTGCTGAAGATCAACCCGGAAGGGCCGACCCGTCCCGCTCCCCTCGGCGACAGCAGCAAGATCCAGGTGGCCGACTCGGTCATCACCCTGGGCAATCCCTTCGGCCTGGAGCTGAGCGTCAGTCGGGGCATAGTCTCAGGTATGCGCCGCGCCATCACTATCGGCGGCGTGGTGCATGATCAGCTGATCCAGACCGACGCGGCGATCAACCAGGGCAACTCCGGCGGTGCCCTGCTCAACCGGGCCGGGGAGGTGATCGGCATCAATACCGCCATCTATACCCCCACCGGGGCCTTCGCCGGGATTGGCTTTGCCATTCCCATCAACCGGGTCAAGGCCTTCATCCAGGACGCGGTCAGGTTGACCGACATGGCCCAGGGCCAGGGCAACGCCATGCAGCAGCTGGCCCCCCTGCCGATCAACCTGACCGGCTCGGCGACCGGGGCCAGGGGCCCGATGCAGAATATCGCCGCGCCCCAGGGGCCGCCGATTCGCGCCAATGCCATGCCCCCGGCCAGCCACAGCGACGGCCGTGAGCGCATGGCCTGCGCCACCTGTCACCGGATCCAGCCGAACGGGGCGAACAACCCGGTCGGCCCGCCGCCACAGACACCCTCCAGCCAGGCGCTTCGAACCCAGCCCGTGGTGGCGCAAAACCATTCACTGTACCTGGAGGGGGCCGTACTGGACCCGCTCAGCGACCTGCTGGTCAGCCGCATCAATGCCCAGGTCAGTGACGGGGCCTTCATCAGCACCGTCTATCCCGGCACGGCGGCGGAGCAGGCCGGTCTGCAGGCGGGTGATATTGTGTTCAAGCTCAACGGTCGCTGGGTACTGACCCCGGATGAACTGTTGGCGCGGGTGGCCGAGTACCGGGTTGGCGACAATCTCCGGCTGGGGGTCTATCGCGGTACCGAGCGGCTCAATCTCAATCTGGTGTTGTCCGGACAACTAGAGCAGGCCAACCCCAGGGCACCGGCGCAAACCGCGCAGCCACTGCTGGAGGAGCTGCGTTGGATCGGCATGGAACTCAAGCCCATCACGCCGGAGTTGATGGCCAAGAAGCCGGAATTGCAGGGCAAAAAGGGGAGTCTTGCGGGCGATGTAGGCCCCGGCTCTCTGGCCGAGCGGTTTGGGATGCAAAAAGGCGATATCATTCGACGCATCAACGGTACCCCGGTGAATGATATGCTGGAGTTGGAACGGGCGATCAACGCCGCCCGGTTGAATCAGGGGGTATTGCTCCTGTTGGAGCGCAACGGCAGGGCGATCTATCTGACCATCAGGCAATAGCCGGGTCGGGCCTTGTGGGTGAGTGACAAAGGGGCCACAGGAGAAACCAGGTGACCGCAAAGGGCAACAAGCCACAAACAAGCAACCGAGCAGGCACGCAGACGGCCAACCCCTGGGCTGCCAAGGGGTCTGCCGCGACCCAGGCCGAGACGGGGCAGATTGCCGCCAGCGAGGCGGGGGATGATGCGCAGACCCCGGACCCGGCCCCAGCAGCGCAAGGGCAGGGCACCAGCACCAGTGCCAAGCAGCCCCCGGCCCGCACGGCCAGGACCAGGGCCGCATCGAACAGGCCCAAGGCAGACACAAGGGCCGCAGCAGGCACAGAGCGGGCCACCGAGACGGAATCCGGGGCAGAGGCCAAGGCGGGCAAGGCAGCGGTCAGCGGCAAGAAAACGGTCGGAAAAAAGGCAGCCAGCAAAAGAACCGCCAGCAAACAGACCGCCAGCAAGAAGACGCCAGCCAGGAAGACCACAACCGGCAGGGCAGTAACGGACAACCGCAAAACCCCTGAGGAGGGGGTGGCCAAGGCCGCTCCAAGGGGATCGGCCGCAGCGCAATCGCAATCGCAAGCCCAGCCGGAGCCAGCCCAAACCGCAGCACAACCGGCCCAGGCTGCGCCAACTTCAACGCCAGCTTCGGCACCTGTTGTAGAGACGGCACCGGGGGGCGAGGCGCAACAGGCATCCGGCTCAGATCCCCTGCTGGCGGCGGCCCAGGCCAGCGGCCGCGCCCCCCGCCTGCGGCTTGCGGGCATGGGCGCGGTCTGGAACCGCCCGCAGGGCCAGGCCCTGGCCCCCCAGCGCGCCGTAGTGGCCATGGCCCGGGCCGATGGCAGGCCCCAGCGTCTGGCCACGCCAGCGGAACTCTGGCCGGGGCTGATCCCGCGCAGCAGCCAGGAGGTCAATCGCCCGGCTGAGGCGCAAGCGCCAGGGACGGACCAGCCATCAGAGGCGGGTGGGTCGGCACAACCAGCCGGGGCCGATCAACCCAGCGCGGGGCCGGAGGAACAGAGGCCGATCGGGCAAGAGGCGCTGGACAAGGAGCAGAACGAGCCGGGACCGGCACTGTACGCCGGGCTGGGCTCGGTGGTGATTGAATCCCAACCGGCATACGCCACCCCGGCCTATGCGGAAGACGAACAGGACGCGGCCAATGAGAGCGCCTATCCAGCAGAACCCGAGCCAGAGGCGGAAGCGGCACCCAGTCCGCAGTCAGGGCCTGTGCCCGAGCCCGAGTCAGTGCCAGTGCCAGAACCTGAGCCTGAGTCAGAGCCTGAGCCAGAGCCCGAACCCGAACCCGAACCCAAGTCGGCCGACGGCGTGGCGGATTGGGCCTTGGCGCGGGAAGAGGTCGGCGAGGTCTGGGTCTTGAGCGCGCAGATGCCGGATGGCTCGATCAGGGATATCCAGTGGCTGGGCATGGGCGAGGAAGGGCTGAGGGCCGACACCCAGCCGGGCCAGCAATCGGCCGATACCCCTGGCGTTGAGGACCAGGGCGGTCATGAACAGGGCCTGCGCCAATCGCTGGAGCAGCTGAGCCATGCGGTGGACGACCTGGATCGGGAACTGCAGGGCGTGGCAAGCGGCAGGCCGACAGACACACAGACAAACACCCCGGCAGCGGGGCAAACCCAGAGTGAGACCGACATGAGTGGCGCAGAAAAGACAGAGGCCGAGCTGGCCGAAGAGGAAGAATTCAATCCCGACGACCATCCCGAATTCGCCAGCGTGCTGGATGGCGTGGGCGCGACCCGCACGCCCTCCCTGGTCGCCCGGCAGATCGAGGCGGCCACCGCACGGGCCCAGGCCAATCCCCAGCCAGGTCCCCAGGCGCAGCGCCATGAGGTGCCGGTTGAACCCCTGTTCGCCGGGGTGGTAAGCAGCCTGGGCAATGGCCTCAGTTCGGTGGCCCAATCCGGTCGCTATGCCGTGCTGGGGGTAAAATACAGCGCCGAGGACAGCAAGGCCCTGATGCGCAGGCTCGGCTCGGTGTTCCGCCGTGGCAAGGCCGATGACAGCAGCGGCTAAGGGCGTGCGGAAACAGGTTTAACAGGTACAATCAAAACTCAACTTTGGCTGGAGGATTCGATGGAAAAACACGACTTGTTGATCGGTATTGACCTGGGTACCTCGCGTACCTCGGTGGTATCTAGCCGGGGTGCCCGCATCACCTTTGATTCGGTGGTGGGCTTCCCCAAGGACGTCATCGGCGTGCGGCTGCTGGGCAGCACCTACGCGGTGGGCGATGAGGTGCTGGACAAGGGCTATCTGGACCTGCAATACCCCCTGGAAGACGGCGTCCTCAAGGAGTCGGGCGACCAGGACACGGCGCGCAAGCTGCTGGAATACGCCATCGCCCAGGCCGAGCCCAATGAGGGCGAGCGCGTCTGCGCCATCATCGGCGTCCCGGCCGATGCCAGCGGCGTGAACCAGTCACGGGTGCTGGAGCTGGTGCGTGACATGGTCGATGTGGCCATGGTCACCTCGGAGCCCTTCCTGGTCGCCTTCGGCCTGGAAAAGCTGATCAACAGCATCGTCATCGATGTGGGGGCCGGCACCGTGGATATCTGCGGCCTCAAGGGTGGCATCCCGCGCAGCGGCGACCAGAACAGCCTGACCAAGGCCGGTGACTTTATCGACGACCTGCTGCTGAAGGCCATCTCCAGCCGCTACCCCGGTGCCAAGCTGACCAAGCGCCTGGTAAAGGAGATCAAGGAGGCCCATGCCTTCGTCGGCAAGCCGGAACAGCCCGTCGAGGTCACCCTGCGCGAGGCGGGCAAGCCGGTGCTGGTGGACATCACCGAAGAGCTGCGCCATGCCTGCGAGGCCATAGTGCCGGAGATCCTGGAATATACCGAGAAGCTGATCGCCGGATTCGACCCCATGGATCAGGCCGAGGCCCTGCAGAACATCATCCTCGCCGGTGGCGGTTCCAAGATCACGGGCCTGGCGCAGATGGTGGCCAACGGCCTGAGCGACTACGGCGATGTCAACGTCAGCAATGTCCAGGACGTGGTCTATGCCGGCTGCGACGGGGCCCTGAAACTGGCCCGCGAACTGCCCCCGGAATACTGGAGCCAGATCGGCGCAACGACCTAGAGATTTGGCCTCCCCCTTTGCCAAGGGGGGTGAAGAACTCCCCCCCTCCGACCCCCCCCCTTTTGCAAAGGGGGGGGTGAAGACGTCCCCCCTCGGTCCCCCCTTTTGCCGAAGGGGGGGAGAGGAACTCCCCCCCGGTCCCCCCTTTTGCGAAAGGGGGGGATTTGCATCACTTTTTTTGAAGGTGAGAGGGGGCAAGTAGTTACATTTTGTTCAACATCTCACGGGCAAGGACCCGGAGTCTGCCAACCGCTGACAGCTGAAGGCCGACAGCCAACCCTTTTGAGATACCACAGCACAGAGGCACTCGCCATGAGTATGACCGATTATCCGGAGCCTGAGGTCTGGCGCAGGCAGGCCGATGCCGCGCCCACCGCTACCACCCGGGTCGCCAAGGCCCGCGCCACGTCGCCGGCCAGGGCCGCACAGCAATTGCCTTGGCAGCGGCAGGCGGCCAACCCGGCCTGGGTCGGGGACAGGTCCGCTCCGGCGGCGGGTCAGGCCCGGCAGCAACTGAGCGAGGCGGCCCAGGTGATCCTGCGCCTCGGCAGACCGGCCCGCCCCGAGGCGGCCGCCAAGGCAGCGCCGCAGCAGGGTCGGCCCCAGCAGGCCCAGGGGCAAGGCCCGCAGCGGGAAGCGGCGGCGGCTATCCCGCCCAGGCCCAGGCTAGTCTCGGTATTTCAGCGCAAAAGGCCCAAGGCCGAGGCAGCGGAGCGCGGCGCTGGGGTGCAGCGGCAGCCCCAGCTTCAGACTCAGTCCCAGGTTCAGGCCCAGACCCAGACCCAGACCCAGACCCAGACCCAGACCCAGACCCAGACCCAGACCCAGACCCGAAGCGGCGCGGGTTACGCCCAGGTCGGTGCCGAGATCGGCGGCGGCGCACGGCAACTGCTCAGCGGAACCACGCAGATCCTCTGTGGTGCCCTGCACGGGGTGACCGCCACCGGGCGTTATTCCCTCGACGGCGTGCTGGCCGGTACCCGTCTCACCCTGGGCGGGGCCCTGGCCGCCGGTCGTTACAGCCTGCTGGGGGTCAGATATGCCCTGCATGACAGCCTCAGCCTGGCCCGAGGGGCGCTGGGTCGGATCTGTCCCGAACCCAAGGCCAGCCCAGAAAAATGCTAATATGCCGGCCTGAACCCGCGCCATCGGCGCATCCACCGGAGATACCTCGCCCATGAGCGAAAACGACCTTCTTCTCGGCATCGATCTGGGCACCTCGCGCACCGCCGTGGTCAGCAGCCGTGGGCTGCGCACCCTGTTCGACTCGGCGGTGGCCTATCCCAAGGATCTGATCGGCGTCAAGCTGCTCGGCGCGGCCCACGTGGTGGGCAGCGAGGCCCTGGGCAAGAGCTTTCTGGAGGTGGACTATCCACTCAAGGACGGCGTCCTCAAGCAAAGCGGCGACATGCAGCAGGACGCGGCGCGCAAGCTCATAGCCTATGCCGTGCAGGAGGGCCAGCCACGGGAGGGGGATCGCATCTGCGCCATCATTGGGGTACCGGCCAACGCCAGCCGGTTCAATAAATCCCTGCTGCTGGAACTGGCCCAGGAGTGCCTGGACCTGGCCCTGGTGGTGTCCGAGCCCTTTTTGGTGGCCTATCAGCAGGAGCGCCTGGTAAACAGCATCGTCATCGACATAGGTGCGGGTACCACGGACCTGTGCGGCCTCAAGGGGCGGCTGCCCCAGCCGGAGGACCAGAGCAGCAACACCAAGGCCGGTGATTACATCGATCAACTGCTGATGAGCGCCATGCAGCTGCGCTATCCCGGCCTGCAGCTGACCAAGGCCCTGTGCAAGCAGATCAAGGAACAGCACGGCTTTGTCGGCCCCGCCGAGGGACCCATCGAGGTATCCCTGCGCGAGGAGGGTCGGCCAGTTGTGGTGGATGTCACCGAGGAGCTGGGCTATGCCTGTCAGGCCATAGTGCCGGAGATCATCGAGGCGATCGAATACCTGGTGGCCCGTTTCGATCCGTCTGACCAGGAAACTGTCCTGCAGAACATCATCCTGGCCGGGGGCGGTTCCCGCATCCGTGGGCTGGATCGGCTTATTGCCGCCAAGCTCAAACCCTTCGGCGAGGTGCGCGTCAGCCGCGTGGAAGACATCGCCTACGCCGGGGCGGAGGGTGCCCTGAAGCTGGCCAGTGAGCTGCCACCGGATTACTGGGGCCAACTGGGCGAGTCCATGCTGGGTGCCTGAGCCAGCGGGGCGGTAGGCGATGATTCAACTGGCGGTGAAGGGCAAGCTGGAGCACACCCTGGCGCGGGTGGAGCGCGCCGTGTTGGACCAGGGTGGCCAGTTCCAGGGTGACAGCCGGGCCGGCACCTTCTCCGGCAAGACCCCGCTGGGCGAGGTGCAGGGCGAATACCGGGTGAGCGACGGGCAGATCTGTATCCGCATACTGCGCAAGCCCAGCATGGTGCCCCTGGGCATGATCGAGAAACAGATCCGCGCCTTTTTCGCGGAGCAGAAAGCGACCTGATGGCCTGCTAGACGTGCGCTAAATCAGTACACAGGAGACCCTGAATATGCCCCTGATACCCTTCATGATTGTGGGTGGCATCACCGTTTTGCTGGCACCGCTGTTGCTTATCCTGCTGGGCCGCCCCAAGGGCGGTAAGCCCCGGATCGAGGGCATAGAGCTGGACAAGGACAGCGATGAGGATGTCATAGTCACCAGCGAAGAGATCCCTCTGGACAACGGCCAGGGCAGTGATGTCATGAGTTCGGAGCACGAATTCAGCTGCTGCGCCGGTAACGAATTATCCCTGCACCGCAGCCATGAGATCGAGATGGGGCTGGATCACGCCCTGTTTCCCCTGCTGGAGGCGGGCATAGCCAAGAGCCTGAGAAAGGGCATGGGCCTGGAGATGAATGAACGCATCACCCGCTCGGTAAAGATACGCTTCAACGTCGCCCCAGGGGCGCGGAACCGCTACCGCATCATCTGGAAGCAGCAGCGCCGTCGGGGCAGCCTGGTGTTCAAGCAAGACAGGCAAGAGTTGCGCCTGCCCTTCGAGATCACCTACGGCCTCAGCCACGAGGTCGAATCCCTGCCTGGCTCCGCCTGAGCCCCGGCCGCCCCAGGGACGGGCAGACGCTTGATAATTCGCAATCTTCCTGGTCACTGTGTGTAACTCCTGTTACAATTCGGCTTCGTTTTGCCGGGTCAATGTACGAGGGCCATTGTGGAGATCGAAACCGCCGAAACCGGTGTATTGCTGCTCAAGGGGGCAGGCATCAAGGCCGCCGCCAGCAAGGCCAGCCTGCTGGCCCTGCCCAAGGGTGCCTTTGCCATCGGCCTGGGCACCGGCCTGCTCTCCGGCGTGGCGGTGGTTACCCTGGGCATGATCGCCATCAGCTATGTCATCGACCGGGCGCAACAGGAGAGCCACAGCCTGTCCATTCCCCCGCTCTGATATCTCCCTTCGCCCTGACCTGAGCCGATTTGTCGTACTCAACCCATCATTTACCGTGGAAGCGCCTGACCCCCATGGAGCCTTGGCGCACGCTGGGGTCGAGCTTGGGTGCGCCAACCCCGGCATCGCTGTAGGTCATCCAGGCGGCCCCCAGGGTGAGGCCGCCGAACAGTAGAAAGATAAGGCTCTTCATAGGCTCAACTCAATCTCAAGATCCCGGTGTGCTTAGGTCCCGCTCCGCGCCTGTCGGCCAGGCCCAGCAGGCGGGCTTTGGCGGTCTGCTGGCCGCTGAACGCATCAATCGTCTTCATCCTCGGCCACCGGTGCCCAGCGTCTTGTCTCCAGGGTGCTGCGGCGGATCAGAGGCACGAAACTGGCCAGCAGGGTCAGTAGCAGCAGGATAAGGAACCAGCGTAGCAGCAATACCCCCTCGCTGACCTTGATGTAAACCCGGCTGCGGTAACCGGAGCCGCCGCCCTCGGCGTTGAGTTCCAGCCGGTACAGGCCGGGCTCGGGCACCTTGAACAACAGCTTGGCGCTCTGCGAGCCCTCGCTCCAGGACTCGCCGCCCTCACGGCCATAGTAATAGCTGATCTCCTTGCCGGTGTTGAACAGGGGCGCGCCGTCCTTGAGCAGGCTGATCTCCAGCCACATCCAGGCATTGCTGACGTTGGTGATGAACTTGGCCTCCACCAGACGCTCGGCATTGCTGACCCGGAAGTCCTGGGTCTGCGCCCCTTCGGGCTGGCTGATCTGCTCCCAGGCCAGGGCCTGCTTGAGCACTTGATTGCCACCGCCAACGGCCATCAGGCCGATCAAGACCAAAAAGGCCAGGGGGGCAAACAGGAGGCCGCTGGCCTTCAGGGCCAGACCCAGCTCGCTGGGCCTGAAGGGCTGGGCGGGATGCACCCCGCTGGGCTTGCGCGGTTCTATGCCAAAGGCCTCGGCCACCTCTTGGTGGTCAAGGTATTCGCCCAGGTAATACTCCGTCTCTTCCCCCTCCATCTCTTGCGACAGACTGTAGGGCGGGGCAATGGCCTCGGCTACCCGTAGTCGGTCACCCACCTCGGCGCGCCAGGGCAGTTCCCCCGCTACGTCCAGCACTTCGGCGGTATAGGCCTCATAAAAACGAAACGAGTGCCTGCCCAGACGGACCTTCTGCTTGAGCTTGAGATCGCCCCAGCTGCGCGAGGGCACGGGGATGTCCCGCTCGCGCCGGTGAAACACGAAGTGGCCGTTGCTCCAGGCCAGAAAGGCGTAGCCGTGGGTGGGCGAGAACAGGCAGAACTCGGTCCAGACGTCCTCCTCGGCGCGGTAGCTGATCAGGCCGATGACGCGGAATTCCACCCCCTTGAGCTGGCCCTTGATGCCGATTTGCAGCGGCAGGTAGCTGCGCCTGCCCTGATCCTCGGCGTGGCGCTTGAGGATGTTGAAATCGGCATGGGCATCGAGCAGGGTGCCGCAGTAGCTGCAGGTGAGGGTCTCCACCTTGTGGCCGCCGTATAACTCCAGCGGCGCGCCGCAGGCGGTGCAGTTGATGCGGCGTACCTCGCTCTCGGCCATGCTCAGAGTGCCTCGATACGGAAGGGGTCCATCCACTCGCCCAGGAATACCCCAGGGGCGGCGGCCGGGTCGTCATACTCCAGGGTAATCAGCTGACGGCCAGGGGCGGAGAGGTGCACATAGTCGAAGGTACGCCCCGGCTTGACCACTTCGGGCAGGGCACCGGCCATGCCCTGATACTCGGCACGGCCGAACTCGGTGGCGACCCAGCGGGCGTTGAACAGCTCCAAGATACCCCGCCGACGAATCTCTTCCAGGGCCGGCAGGGCCAGGTTGCGCTGCGCCTGTTCCATGACAAAATCGCCCTCGTCAACGCTGATCCAGACCCCATCGGGGCGGTCGGTCTGGCACCACCATTCGTCCCAGCTGCCCCGGCCGTAGCTGAAGCGCAACATGCCGGCGGGCACCAGCAGCAGATCGCCGTAGCGGTATTGGCGGCCCAGCTCGAACAGGGAGGGGTAGTCGGCCAGCTCGGCCTGCTTGCCCAGGGGGTCAACCCCCTTCTTGCCCAGCAGGAGCACCGAGCGGCAGTTGTCACAGGCCACCAGACGGCTGCCGGAGTAGGTCTTGGGCAGGGGCGCGCCGCAGGAGGGGCAGTTGAGCTGCTTGCCCTGCTCTTGAAACAGCGGGGTCGGCTGGGCCCTGGCCATGCTCAGTCGCTACGCAGGGGGTTGCCGCAACTGGCGCAGAACTTGGCCGTCTCCGGGCTCAGCTGGTTGCACTTGAGACAGCGCACCATGATCTGCTGCTGGGCCGGGGTTGCCTGTGCCGAGGTCGATTGCTGACCACCTATGCCCAGGGCACCACCCATGGCCTGCCCCATGGCCAGGCCCATGCCGGCCCCGGCCCCGGCGGCGGCCAGGCCGCCCTCGTTGCGTGCCGCATCGGGGATGGAGTTGGCCACCTGAAACTTGGTGTAGGCATCCAGATTGCCTACCGCCGCCATGCTGGAGCGTTGGTCTATGGCCTGTTCCACCGCCTCGGGCAGGGATACGTTTTCGATGAAGAAGGACTCCAGCCCCAGGCCGTAACGGGCAAAGTCCGGCTGCAGGGCCTGATGCAGGGCATTGGAGAATTCGTTGAGATTGGCGGCATAATCCAGGAAGGGGTGATCCGCCTCGCCGAAGAAGTCGCTCAGGCGGGTGATGATGGTCTTGCGCAGCTGGTCTTCGATCTGATTGACCCGAAAGTGGGCGGAGGTGGCGCTGATCTCGCTCATCACCTGGCGCGGGTCGAGAATGCGAATGGCATAGACGCCAAAGGCGCGCAGGCGGATGACGCCGAACTCGGGGTCGCGCAGGGTCACCGGGTTGGGCGTGCCCCAGCGCAGGTCGGTGAATTGACGGGTATTGAAGTAATAGACCTCGGACTTGAACGGTGCGTTAAAGCCGCGGGTCCAGTTCTGCAGGGTGGTCAGTACCGGCAGGTTCTCGGTCTTCAGCTTGTAGTGACCGGGGCCGAAGACATCCGCCACCTGGCCCTGATAGACGAAGATGGCCTGCTGGCTTTCCCGTACGATCAGGTCGGAGTCCATCTGGATCTCCCGATTGTGGGTGGGAAAGCGATACACCAGGGTATCTTCGGAATCGTCCACCCATTCGATGACATCGATGAATTCACCGGCAATCTTGTCCCAAAGGCCCATGCTATCCCCCGTTTGCTGCTGGATGTTGGTCTGACTGCAAGGCTAGCACCATCGGCACCAAGCACCAAGCCCATTAGAAGTCAAAACAGCTTTAGCCGTCCAGGATCATCTGGTTCACCCTGGAACGGCTCTCGCCCACCGAGCTGACGCGGATCGCCGCCAGGTCTTCCACCGGGCATTTGTTCTCGCAGACCCCGCAGCCGATGCACAGGCGCGGATCCACATAGGGCTGCTTGAGCGGGATGCTGCCGCCATCGCGGGTGGCGATGTCCACCTGTTTGTACCAGATCGCCTTGGGCGAGGTGGGGCAGACCTCCTCGCAGACGATGCACTCGGTGTGCATGGACCAGGGCAGACAGCGGCCGTGGTCGTAGAAGGCGGTGCCGAGCTTGATCGGCTTGTCGAAGGGTGCCTCGCCGATCTTCTCCGCCACGCTGATGCGGCGGATGGCCCCGGTGGGGCAGGCCTGGCCGCAGAGGGTGCAGTGGTGCTCGCAGTAGCCCAGCTTGTTGACCAGGATCGGCGTCCACAGCCCCTCCAGCCCGGACTCCAGCAGGGCCGGTTGCAGCACATTGGTGGGGCAGATGCGCATACAGGCGGCGCACTTGATGCAGCGGGCGAGAAAGTCGGTCTCCTCCAGCGAGCCGGGTGGGCGGATCGCCTGGTGGGTCGGCGCGCTGTGGGCGGCCAGTGAGCTGCGCATCATCGGTAGCAGGGCGGCGCTGGCCACAGCGGTCTCCACCAGCCTTCGGCGGTTGATGTCCAGGGGTTTGTGCACCGAGCTGCGCTGCTTCGGCAGGCCGTAGTGCAGGGCCTGGGTCGGGCATTCCTCGATGCAGTTCATGCAGACGTGGCACTCGCTGACGCGCAGTTCGGCATGGGGGTCGCAACCGCCCTGACAGGCCTTGAGGCACTTGTCGCAATCGATGCACTTATCCACGTCGCGCTGGATGCGCAGGGGCGCCCGCCGTGACAGCACGCCGAGGAGGGCACCGAGGGGGCAAAGGGTGCGACACCAGAAGCGCGGCAGGAAGCGGTTGGCGAGCAAGATGGCGAGCAGGATCAGGGCGATGAAAACGCCGCCGAGAAACACCGGCTGATTCAGATAGATGGGCACCCCGGCCTGGTTCAGCGCCGGGAACACCGCCAGGCTGAAGCTGCGCACCATCAGGGCGATGGGATCGAGCAGCCCCACCTGCAGCGAACCGAGCAAGGCCAGCACCAGCAGCGCGGTGAGAATGTAGTACTTGAGCCGATAAATGGGCCGATAGCGGTTCAGCTCGTAGCGCTGGGACGGGCGCAGACCGTGGAACAGCCAGCCAAGAAACTGGTTGGCTATGCCCAGGGGGCAGATCCAGGAGCAGAAGAAGCGCCCCATGAACAGAGTCGGCAGGATGATCAGCAGCGCCAGCAGCAGGCCCATATAAAAGGTACCGCTGGTGAAGAAGGCGGCGATGGCGGTGAGCGGGTCCAGTTCCAGCAGTAATTTGGTCGGGTAGCCCTGCATGCGGCTGTAGTCGGTAACGAACAGCAGGCCGACGAACAGGGCAAAAAAGAACCCGGCATAGATGCGGCGGTAGGTGCGGAGTTTTTTCGGTAGCAGGGTCATTTCAGTCGCTCCAGAGCACGTCCAGCGGAAAGCTCAGGGCCTCAAAGGGCGGTGCCGCAACCGGGTCCCCCTGTCCGTAGCTGCGCAACAGCAACCAGTGCTGTTGCTTCAGGCCATAGACCTCCAGGGTGCGAATCTGCGGGTCCAGCAGCCAGACATGCTGTACCCCCTCGCGGGCGTAGATGGGCATCTTCAGTACCCGGTCCTTGCGTGCCGTAGCCGGCGAAAGGATCTCACAGACCCAGTCCGGTGCCAGCTCGAACCAGGCCGTATCGGGCAGCGAAGGCATGCGCTCACGCCGCCAGCCAGCCAGATCGGGCACCATAATATCGGCACCCAAGTGCAGCTCGGGCTCGTCCAGTATCCACCAACCACCGGGGCCTCCCAGACCCTGATCGAAAGGCCCGTTGATGCGGGCACCCAGCCGCGACTGGGCATGGGCATGGCGCGGCCCCGGTCGCGGCTGGGTCTCCAGCGCACCCTGGATGATCTCCCCTACCCAATGCTCAGGCAGGGCAAGCAAATCACTATAGCTGGCGGGTTTGAGTACGGTTTGGGGCATCTGTGCCTTTACGATTCAATTCCAACTTCTAACTTAGCCAATTTGGCTCTCCTTGACCCGCAACTGCCGCCAATCCACCAGCCCCAGCCCACGCGCTTCGGCCATGGCGAGGAAGGGTACCTGCTCCGGCTTGAGGTCGAGGAAGCGCAGGCTGTAGCTGTCGATGGCCACCGGATCGACACCGGCGATGATGGTGTTTTCGCGCGCCACGTCATCCAGGCTGCCGCCGGTGGGACCGTTGTGCTTGAGCACGCGCACCGCGTCCATCACCGTCAGGGTCGGGGTGACTGCGGCGGCGAGATCGACGATGGAGGTGTGAATGTCCTGGTGCAGCTGGTTGCGGCGGCCGCCGATGGCACCGTAGAGGTTCTTCATCCCCAGGGTGCAGCCACAGAGGGAGTGGTGCTTGACGATAGGCACATTGATCAGCTTGTCGGCCCAGTGGTAGTGCTTGGCCACGGGCCAGATCTTCAGCAGCTGGCCCTGCATGTCGGTGTCGATGAAGTCGTTGCCGCCGGGCAGCTCGACCCGGGCACCGGCCTCCTGCGCCGCCTGCTGGATGCCGGAACGGACAAAACAGCGTTTGGGGTCATTGAGGGACACGTCGCTGACGATAATCTCGCCAGCCCCTGCCTCGCGACAGAGCCTGACCAGGGCGGCGACCACCTCGGGATTGGTGTTGGCGGCCTGCTCGGGCTGACGGTCCCAGCCGATGTTGGGCTTGATCAGCACCCGGTCACCCTTGGCGATGAAGCGCTGCATGCCGCCGAGCAGTTGCAGGGCCTCGCGCACCATGGGTTCCACCTGGCTGCCACGCACCACGCTCAATTGCGCCAGGCTTTGGGACGGCGGCAGGACGAACCCCTTGAGCGGGTCGGCCTGGATGATCTGCTCGCGCACCGGGTCCTGGCTGTAGCTGGACAGGCCCAGGGCGGTGAAGCCGCCGGCCACCAGGGCGGTGGCGCCAAGGTCACGCAGAAACTCGCGCCGGGTGCGCGGTGCCAGGGTGCGTTTGTACTGGGGCTTGTCGCGGCGGGCCATCAGTCGGCTCGAATCGCCTGTAACAGGCTCGGCTCGGGGGCGGTGAAGGTGCCCAGCAGGCGGGTCTTGCCGATGACGAAGAACCACTCGCCCTCGTAGGGGTCATCCACCCGGTAATAGCTCAGGCCCTGGTGTTCCGCCTGCTCGACGGCGATGCCATCCTGGCTGAGAAAATCCAGCAGGGCCTGGCCGGTGATCTGGATCTGCTCGGCGCTGTCGAGAATCTGAAAGGCGGTGAATTCCCCCTCGGGCCCCTGAAATTGGCGCTCCAGCACCTGATTGAGAAAGCCCATGCCACGATAGGCCTCCTTGACGAAGTAGGTGGCCAGGGGTCTGCCCAGACGGGGGAAGCTCAGGTCCAGCTCTTCGATCTGTCCCAGACCCTGGCGCAGGCTGGTGGCCAGGGCTTCAGCCGCCTGGGCCAGGTCCAGCTGGGCGTCGAAGCGGCTGAGCTGGATGTAGTAGGGGCCGAGGATCAGGTTCAGCCCATCCCCGCTGGCAAAGGCCATGCTGCCGATGCCCTCCAGCGGCTGGGCTTCCGGCGAGAGTTCGTCCATCAGGGCACCAAAGGCGAACAGGGGCTCGCCCATGTGATAGAGATTGGCCACCAGTTGCGGCTGCTGCGCACCCGCCGTGGCGTATTCCACCACGGTCAGACCGGTGAAGCCGGAGCTGAGGTAATACTCGGCATGGCCGTTGATGTACTCGTAGAGGTTATCGGCGTTGTAGGGCCGCGGCGGACCAAAGCGCGGCAGGCCAAGCAAGGCGTCCGGCAGCGGCGGCAGTTTGGTCTTTGCCTGAGCCTGAGCGGAAGCCTGCAACTGCACCAGCCCCGGATCAAAATGCTGGCCCTGCCACCAGATGGCCCCGGCCATTAGCGGCAGCAGCAGGCTCAACAACCAACGGCTCCAAACCGGAGCATCCAACGAAGGCAGAATGGCTTTACTCATGCTCGTGATCTCAAGTCAGGACGCAGAGGACGCAAAGTAGCGCGGAGATCGCAGAGTAGAAAAAGGATCTGCGTGAGAAGAGAAAATACAAACTCCGCGTGCTCTGCGCTTCTCCGCGATCTCTGCGTCCAAATTTACCAATCAACCAAAGCTCAGGCTGCGGTGGGCGTCGCGTAGCTTGGCGCTGACCGCCAATTCGTGCGGGCAGGCCTGGTTGCAGGGCGCGTCGGCGCAGCCCTGGCAGCCATCGGCCTTTCGATCAAGCTGGGCGTACTGGCTCATGGCATCCTTCTCCTGGCCGTAGTCCTCGAAGTACATCTGGAAGCGCAGGATGCTGGCGATGGAGATGCCAAGCGGGCAGCTGGCCTCGCAATCACCGCAGCCGGTGCGGCAGTAGTCGCGGCCGTGCAGGCCGGCGTAGCGGTCCAGCAGCTGTTGGTCCAGGGCACTGAGGGCCTGGCCGGAGGCGGGCAGGTAATTGTCCAGGTCGGATACCTTGCGCATGGTCACCACCAGGCCGGCCACCTGCGGGTGTTGCAGCACCCATTTGAATGCCGCCTGCTCGAAGGAGGCCCCGGCCAGGTCCAGGTCCATGGCGCGGGCACCGGCCAGGGTCTTCATCGCCACCACGCCGACGTCCTTGGCCTGAGCGGCCTTGATCACCTCGGGCACGCGGGGGAATTTCATGAAGTTGAAGGCCGGCATAATCAGATCATAATGGCCGCTGTTGACCGCCTCCAGCAGCAGTTCTTCCATGCCATGAGGCCCATGGGAAGAGACCGCCAGGGCGCGGGCCTTGCCCTCGGCCTTGAGCTCGGCGAAGGCGGCGAGCATGTCCTCGTCCAGCAGGCGACGGCGCTCGCTGGCCAGATCGCTGCCCTCACCCATGGCATGGACGAACACCGCGTCCAGGTAGTCTGTGTTCAGCCGTTTGAGGCTGTCTTCCACCGCCTTCTTGTAGGCCGCCTTGCCGACGCCTGGCTGCAGATGGCTCTTGCCAGTGACGTAAGGTCCGGCATCGCAGAACTTGGAGACGATATAGACCTTGTCCCGCTGCTTGAGGCGCTTGAGCGCCTGGCCCAGGTATTCTTCGCTGCGGCCATAATCGGGCGCGGTATCGAAGTAGTTGATGCCCCGGTCGATGGCACGCAATACCATGCCCGCCGAGGGCAGCTTGCCGGCACCGAAGGAGATGTCGCTGATCTTCATCCCGGTGCGGCCAAGGCGGCGGTAACTGCGCACCTGGGCCTTGCCATCGGCCTGGGCCCAAGCCTGCGGCACGCTCAGGCCTGTGCCCAAGGCAGCGGCGGAGGCGACAGAGTGTTTGAAGAATTCGCGACGTTGCATGATGCGGCTCCTTGAGATGGGTTTTGCATTGCCGAGTTCTGATTTTAGCTCAGTAAGCACCGGGTTGCAGGACTCCTGCGCAAGGCAAGGCCCAAGTTACCTGTCCGCTCGGGGTCTCTTTGGGCAGGGGCGCTCCGGGTGCTATGATCCCCCAAGCTAAAACGACCTGGCGTTAATCCGGAAAAGGGCATTAAGTCAGGATTACTAATAATACAATCAATGGGTTGAAGCATTAACACCCCATCGCGACTTACATAACACTTAGGGGTTATTGGCATGAGATTGACAGGGATGACGTGGCGCTTTCGGATGGTTCTGGCTATCGGCTTGTCGCCGTCCGCCGGGGCGGCGGCCTCGCGCCCATGAGGCTGCCGCGTCTGGGGCTGATTGCCCGGATCAGCCTGCTGGTGCTGTTTACCCAGATCACCGCCTTTGGTGCCCTGGGCTGGTTCTATGTGGACCACTTCATCAATCAGGACGAACAGCACCTGCATGGCCGTATTCGGCACCTGGGCCAGATGCTGGCCAGCGGCGACCTGGCGCTGAACGCCATTGCCCGCCGCCCCTACATGAGCGACCTGCTGGAGGCCCCCTACCTGAATGGCGTGCTGCTCGACGAGGCGCGGCGCGTCCGCGTCTCCAGTGACCCAAGCCAGCTGGGCCAGCCCGCCACGGGGCTCGACTGGGTGTCAGGCGACTGGCTGGACCCGCAGCCCCCGGCCCCGCGGTTTCTGCTGCAAGACGAGGTACTCACCGCCATCCTTCCGCTAACCACCGAGGACCGATCGGCCTACACCCTCATCCTGCGCTTGAGCAAGGCGGAGGTATTGGCCGAGAAGCGGCGCATCATCCTCTGGGCCGGTCTGGGCTCGCTGCTGTTCATCCTGCTCAGCGGCCTGGCGGTGGTGGCCGTCACCTACGGCTTCAACCGCAGCGCGCGGGAGGTGCGCCAGATCAAGCGGAAACTGGAACAGGTATTGTGGAGCAGCGGTGATGGCTGGTGGGACTGGGACCTGAGCAACAACCGGGTCTATTTCGACGAACGCTGCACCGCCATGCTCGGCTTTGGCCAGCAGGCATTCGGCCAGGATCTGGACAGCGCCTACCAGCGCATTCACCCGGACGACCTGGAGCAGGTCAAACAGGCCGTGCGCCAGCACCTGCACGGCCACAGCGAGGACTTCAACAGCAGCCTGCGCATGCAGTGCCGGGACGGCAGCTGGCTGTGGGTGATGGCGCGCGGCAAGCTGGCCGAGCGCGATGCCCAGGGCCAGCCCCTGCGCATGACCGGCACCCTGAGCGACATCTCCGAGCGCAAGCGGCTGGAGGCCAGCATCCAGGAAAGCTTCGAGATCTATCAGGCGGCGATCAACACCTCGGCCCTGGGCTTCTGGGTGGCCGATCTGGAGGGTCGGCTGCTGGAGGTAAACCAGGCCTATTGCCGCCAGTCGGGCTACAGCAGCGAGGAGCTGTTGCAGCTGAGTATTGCCGACCTGGTGGCAGAGGGGGATGTGGCGCGCTGCCTGGAACTCATTCGTGGCGAGAGCTACGCCCAGTTCCGTACCGAGCATCGGCACCGCGACGGCTCCCTCTGGCCGGTGGAGGTCATGAGCACCTACTCGCCGGTGCAGGGCGGGCGTTACTTCGCCTTCATCGAAGACATCAGCGCCCTGGTGGAGCAGGAGCGGGAGCTGCAACTGGCCCATCAGGTATTCCACAACATCGATCAGGCGGTGGTGGTGACCGACGCCCGCAACCGCATCATCTCGGTCAACCCGGCCACCAGCCAGATCACCGGCTATTCCGTGGAAGAATTGCAGGGCCAGGACCCCAAGATCTTCTCCTCTGGCCGCCAGAGCCCTGAGTTCTACCGCCAGATGTGGCACGACATCCAGCATGACGGCCACTGGGAAGGGGAGATCTGGGACCGGCACAAGAGCGGCCGCTTCTTCCCCAAGTGGCTGAGTATCGACGTGATCCACGGCCAGGACGGCCAGGTGCGCCAATACGTCTCCATCTTCAAGGACATCACCGAGCGCAAGAAGAGCGAGGAGCTGATCTGGCGGCAGGCCAATTTCGACGCCCTCACCGGTCTGGCCAACCGCAACCTGTTCCACAGCCGCCTGCAGCAGGAGCTGGCCCACGCCGTGCGCAACAACAAGCGTCTGGCGGTGCTGTTTCTCGATCTGGACGGCTTCAAGCACGTCAACGACAGCCTGGGCCATGCCGCCGGTGACGAGCTGCTCATCGAGGTAGGCAAGCGGCTGCAGGGGCGGATACGCAAGACCGACACCGTGGCGCGCCTGGGCGGGGATGAGTTCACCCTGCTGGTGCTGGACGTGGAGCGGCCTGAACGGGTCGCCTCCCTGGCCGAGCAGGTGCTCGATGCCCTGCGTGAGCCCCTGCTGATCAATCAAAGCCGCATTCACATCAGCGGCAGCATCGGCATCGCCCTCTACCCGGACGACGGCGACACCATGGACGCCCTGACCAAACATGCCGACACCGCCATGTATCAGGCCAAGGCCAGCGGCAAGAACGCCTTCCAATTCTTCATGCCAGAGATGAACGTCAGCGCCGGTAACCGCCTGGCGCTGATCCACGACCTGCATCAGGCGGTGGCCGAGCAGGCCTTCCAGCTGTACTATCAGCCCAAATTCCGCCTCAGTGATCAGACCCTTGTCGGCATGGAGGCGCTGGTGCGCTGGCCCCGACCGGAGGGTGGTATGGTCTCGCCGGCCGACTTCATCCCCTGCGCCGAGGAGACCGGGCTGATCCTGCCCCTGGGCCGCTGGGTGCTGGGTGAGGCCTGTCGTCAGACCCAGATCTGGAACCGGCAATACGGCATGGGGCTCAAGGTGGCGGTGAACTTCTCCGCCAAGCAGTTCCGCAACATCAACTTCCTGGCCGAGCTCGGAGACGCCCTGGAGGGCCAGGGGCTGGCAGCGGAGTTTCTGGAGCTGGAGATCACCGAAAGCGCCCTGATGGGCAATGTGGAGGAGGCGATCAACCTCATGCACCTGATCCGCGACCGGGGCATCACCATCGCCATCGACGACTTCGGCACCGGCTATTCCTCGCTCAATTACCTGAAGAGCTTCCCGATCAACACGCTGAAGATAGACCAATCCTTCGTCCGCGACCTGACGGTGGACTCCGAGGACGCCGCCATCGTCCGCTCCATCATCTCCCTGGCCGAAAGCCTGGGCCTGGACGTGGTGGCCGAGGGCCTGGAGCGGGCAGAGCACCTGAAGTTTCTCAAGGCCCACGGCTGCGAATACGGCCAGGGCTACTACCTGGGCAAGCCCCTGCCGGCGGAGCAGTTTGGGGAGTTTTTGGCTAACAGAGGACAAAGGACAGAGGACAGAGGTTAGAGGATAGAGGATAGAGGATAGAGGACAGGCCCTTCGACAGATCGCTCAGGACAGCGCTGCGCTGTATCCGGGCTAGGGATCGCCTGCATCTGCCGAGTCCCGAGCGCTATACGCCCTCAGCCCTCTGTCCTCTGAAAAGTGCACAGCCAGTCAGCAAAGGACTCGGCCGGCATGGGGCGGGTGATGTAGTAGCCCTGCACCTGGTCACAGCCGAGACGGCGCAGATGATCCAGCACCCCGGCCTGTTCAACGCCCTCGGCGGTAACGCTCAGGCCGAAGCGGTGAGCCAGTTCGATGATCACCTCGACGATATGCTCATTGGCCGGGTCGCTCTGCAGGCCGCTGATGAAGGAGCGGTCTATCTTGAGTTCATCGGCCGGCAGGTCGCGAAAATAGGACAGGCTGGAGTAGCCCGCGCCAAAGTCATCGATGGATATCTTCACCCCCAGTCGGCGCAGTTCGCTCAGGTTTTGGTGCGCCAGGCACTGGGCCGAGACCATGGACTCCTCCAGTACCTCCAGATAGAGATCCAGCGCCTGCTGCCGCCAGAGCCGTTCGGTGCTGGTGACAATATCGACAAAATCCGGTCGATCCATCAGCTTGGGCGGGATATTCACCGACACCCCCAACCGCCCCCATTTATCGGTCCAGCTGGCGCTGTGGCGCAGGGCGCTGTTGAGCATCCACAGGGTGATGGGTTGCATCATGCCCAGGGTCTCGGCCAAAGGCAGGAACTGGCCTGGCGGCAGCAGGCCGTGGCTGGGGTTCTGCCAACGGATCAGGGCCTCGGCACCTACCGGCAGGCCGCTACTCAGGTCCAGCTTCGGCTGAAAAAAGACGCGCATCTCGCCGCGTTCCAGACTCCCCTCCAACTGGGACTCCAGCTCGACGTTCCACGCCGCCCCCTGCTCGTCGCGGTGCGGTGCCAGGCCGATAGGCTGTTCCAGTCGGCGCGCCTCGGCCAGGGCCTGCTCGGCGCAGCGCAGTAGTGCTTCGGCACCATCGGCCTTGGCCGGATACAGGCCGATGCCGATACGCAGATTACAGCGCAGCCGACGCTGGCCCAGGATGAAGGGCTGTTCCAGCAGGCGCTGCACCTTGAGGGCGGCCAGCTGGGCATGGCCCTCGTTGGCCAGCTGGGGCAACAGCATGGCAAAGCGATCGGAACCGATGCGAGCCAGGCTGTCACCACGCCGCGCCACCCGCCCCAGCACCCCGGTGACGGCCTGGAGCAGGGCATCGCCCAGGGCCTGACCAAAGCTGTGATTGATATGCTGAAAGCGCTGGATATCCAGCACCAGCAGGGCCAGGGTGCTGGCCTCTCGCTCGGCCTCGGCCACCGCCTCGGCCAGCCGCTGCAGAAAAGACTGGCGATCCTCCAGGCCGGTGAGCGGGTCGCGCCCCTGGCTCACAGAAAGAACTCGTGCATGTCGATGCCATAGGCACCGGGCGGCAGGCCCCGACTGATACGCAGATCCCGTGACTCGCTAGCCAGGTCCAGGTAGTGAAACTCAGGGTAGGGCTGCTTGTTGCTGTCCAGGATCATCATCAGCTTGGGACGCAGGCGGCGCAGGCCGTTGACCGCCACCACCGCACCCACCTCGCCGCTGCTCAGCTCCACCAGGGAGCCGGTGGGGTAGAGGCCCACCGCCTGGATGAACTGCTCCACCAGCTCGGCCTGAAAACGGCTGTCGCGCAGGCTGTACAGCTCGGAGATGGCCTCGTGGGCCGAACGCGGCCCACCCTGGACATAGGGGCGCAGGCTGGTGATGGCGTCGAAGCTGTCCACCAGGCCTGCGATGCGGCCAAATATGGGGATTTGCTCGTTGCTCAGGCCCTGGGGATAGCCGCTGCCGTCGGCCCGTTCGTGGTGGGTGGCAATCATCTGTAATACCTGCATATCCACGCCCTGCTCGGGCTGTTTTTGGCCCTCCAGGGCCAGCAGACGCACCCCCAGATTGACGTGGCGATGCACCAGGTGGCGCTCCTTGGCGCTCAGGGGCTTGCGTTTGGTCAACAACTCCGGCGGCAGGCGGGTCTTGCCGATGTCCAGCAGCAACCCGCCCAGGGCCAGCTGGTTGACGGCGGCAGGCTCCAGCCCCAGATGGCGGCCAAAGGTGGCGCACCAGACCGAGCTGCCCAGGGCGCGGGAGTAGCTGTAGTCATCGGTGCGCTTGAGTTCCACCATCCACATCATGGCAGAGGGATTGCGCAGCACACTGTCCACCATGTCACAGATCCCGGCGCGCACCTGCTGGAGGTCTATATCCCTGTTTTGCTGCAAATCAGCCACCAGGCCATCGTAGGTATTGCTGAGTTGTTGCGATACCTTGCTGGCGGTGTCTATCTCCGCTTCCAGGGATTGGGTGTCATCGTACTGAGTGATGCGCAGGGCCAGGAATTCATCAGAGGCCGCGCTGGGTTTCGGCTGCGGTGGTGGCGGCGGCAGGTCCTCATCGCCAATCCAATAGCCGGGTTCCGGGCTGGGGCCGAGCAGGGGATCGACATAGACATAGTTGCAATGCTGGCTCAGGCGCTGGATATCCGCCCGATCCAGGATGCTGAAGCCCTCCAGCTCAAAGGGGGTGCCGATCCACGGTCGATCCAGCCGGGAGACAAACATGCCTACCCTTAGCCCTTCAACGCTGGTCTTGATCTCACGGCTCATGGTCTCGCTGGGTTAATCCTTATTGGCATGGGGTTATCACGAAGGAGGCCATTATCCACAATTTTTCCGGTGAGGGGGACAGAACAGGACCGATAGGGCGGACCGCGCCCGCCGCCAAGCCGCTTGCAATGGGGTTGCACCTTGCGAGGGCACGGCGGCCACGGGCCGCCCTATGTGCTGTCAGGTGCAGGTAAAGTCCAATCTCTCCGATAGGCTGAAGTTGGTGGGTAATCAGGAACCTCATTGCTGTGGCTTGGCGGCGGGCGCGGAGTCGCGCAACAGGCTATACACCACCGGCACCAGCACCAGGCTGATCAGGGTGGAGCTGACCAGACCGCCGAGCACCACCCGCGCCATGGGGGCCTGGGCATCGGCCCCCTCGCCTATGCCCAGGGCCAGGGGCAGCAGGGCGAGGATGGTGGTCAGACTGGTCATCAGGATCGGCCGCAGACGCCGCCGACCGGCCTCCATGGCCGCCGCCTGGCTTGGCATCCCGCCCCGGCGCAACTGGTTGGCCTGGTCCACCAGCAGAATGGCGTTATTCACCACGATGCCGCCGAGCATGATGGCACCCATGGCCGATTGCAGGTTCAGGCTGGTGTCGGTAAGAAACAGGGTCAGCACCACGCCTATGCCCGCCAGGGGGGCGCTAAGCATGACAATCAGCGGGTCGCGCAGGGATTCGTACTGCGCCGCCAGCACCATATACACCAGCAGCAGCGCCAGCCCCAGGGACAGCAGCAGCTCGACGAAGGCCTTTTGCTGCTCCTCGAAATTACCGGCGATGATCAGGTCGTAGTTGGGCGGCCGGACGATACGGTCCAGCCGCTGCTGGAGGTCGGCGGCCACCGAGCCGGTATCCCGCCCGGAGACATTGGCCTCTACCCGCAGCAGGCGCTGGCGGTCCTTGCGCTCTATGCTCACCGGACCCAGACCTGAACGGGTGCTGACCAGGTTGCGCAGGACCAGATTTTCACCGTCCGGGGTGCGCAGGCTGAGGTCCAGGATCTCATCCAAAGAGCGCTGCTCGGCATCCTCCAGCTGCAGCAGGATGCGGTAGGAATGGCCATCGACCCGGTATTCGCCTACCTTGGAGCCGGCCACGGCGGTCTCCACCAGGTTCAGCAGGTCGCGCACGCTCAGGCCCAGATCGGCGCTTTTGGCGCGATCGATGAGGAGCTCCTGCTGCGGCACGCCGCTGTCACGGTTCTGTTCCACATCGGTCACCCCGGCCACCCCGGCCATGGCCTCGGCCACCTGGTCGGCGAGCAGGTTGAGGGTATCCAGGTCATAGCCGCGCACCTCCACCGTCACCCCCTCGCTGCCGCTGGCGAGCAGGCGCTCCAGCAGGTATTGACCCTGGGGGGCGCGGGTGCGGATCTTCATACCGGGGATCTGGCCATCCAGCTGACGGCGCAGGTCATCGGCAATCTGCCGATTGGAGCGTTCCCGCTGCGCCGCCGGGACCAGGCTGATAGTGATGCTGCTGCGCGCCTTGGCGCTGCCCCGGCTGCCCGAGGCGGAGACGCTGGTCACCGAGGAGACCGCCTCCGGCACCAGGGGCAGCAGCCGCTGCTCCAGCAGGCGCGACTGGGCATCCACCAGGTCCAGCCGGGTGCCCACGTCCATCTCGGCATAGATGCGCACCTCGCCCTCATCGCTGGGCGGCATGAACTCGCTGCCGAGAAAGGGCAGCAGCGGCATCACCCCCAGCAACAGCGCCAGAGCCAGGCCCAGGCTCAGGCCGCGATGACACAGGGCCAGCTGCAGTAGGTCCAGATAGGCGGCGGTGAGGGGGTTGGCAGTAGCGGGACTCGGGACTCGGGACTCAGTGAGATCGGGACTCGGGACTCGGGACTCGGGACTCGATGAAGAAGTGGAGTCGGAGCCTCCCTCAGTTAAAAGCTGACGGCTGACGGCTGGCGGCTGGCGGCTGGGAATCTTCGCCGCCAACATGGGCAACAACCCCAACGCCACCAGCAGGGCGCAGATCAGGGCAAACATGATGACGTAGGCCAGCTCCTTGAACAGCTCGCCGCTGACGCCGCGGATAAAGATCAGCGGCAGGAAGATGACCAGGGTGGTGAGGGTGCCGGCCACCACCGCCGAGCTAACCTCGCGGGTGCCGCGCACCGCCGCCTGCTCGGGCGACTCGCCCTGCTCCTGCTGGCGGCGGAAGATGTTCTCCAGCACCACCACCGAGCTGTCCACCATCATGCCCACCCCCAGGGCCAGACCGCCCAGGGTCATCAGATTGAGGGTAAAACCGCTGAAATAGAGCAAGGCGAAGGTGGCCACCAGGGAGATGGGGATGGACAGGGCGATGATCAGAGTACTGCGCAGGCTGCGCAGAAACAGTAGCAGCACCAGCACCGCCAGACTGCCGCCGAACAGCACCGATTGGGCCACGTTGGCAATGGAACGCTGGATGAAATTGCCCTGATTGGTCACCGCCACCATGTCGATCTGGGGGAAGTCACGACGCGCCCGTTCCACCTCCGCCAGCACCGCCTTGGCCACCTCCACGGTATTCGCCTCGGGCTGCTTGCGGATGGCCAGGCGCAGCCCCGATTGGCCGTTGACGCGGATGATGCGGTTGAGCTTTTCGTAGCCGTCCTGGATCAGGGCCACCTGATTGAGCCGCACCAGGGCGCCCTGATGACGGCCGATGACGGTGGCGCCGATCTGCTCCAGGCTGGCAAACTCGGCCGGGGTGCGCAGGCTGACCTCGTAGCTGCCCTGCTGAATCTGGCCACTGGGGCGGTCCAGATTGGCATCGCGGATGGCATCGCGCACCTGATCCAGTGACAACCCCAGGGCCTTGATCCGCTCCGGCTTGAGGGCCACCCGCACCTCGCGGTTGAAGCCGCCCCAGGGGTCCACCTGGGCCACCCCAGGCACCCGGGCAAAACGGTGGCGCAGCTGGTTTTCCAGGATCTGGGTCAGTTCCACCGGGTCGAGCGGGCTGGAAAGGCCGAGGATCACCACCGGGTAGGTGTCGATGTCGAACTTGCTCACCCGAGGGCCGACGATGTCGTCCGGCAGCTCGCTGATCTCGTCCTCCAGGGTGGCGCGCACGTCCACCGCCACGGCGTCGATGGAGGTGCCCCAGCCGAAGCTGACCTTGACCGTGGAGCTGCCCTCGTAGGAGGTGGAGCTGAGTTCCTCCACCCCCGGCACGGTGGAGACGATCTCTTCCACGATCTGGGTCACCAGCCGCTCCATCACCACCGGATCGGCCCCGGCGTAACTGGTGCGCACGCTCAGGGTGGGCAGCTCTATGGCCGGCAGCAGGTCGATCTGCAACCGGCTCAGGGCCACGCCACCGAGCACCAGCACCATCAGGGTGATCATGCTGGCGAACACCGGGCGGCGAACGCTGAAGCGGGCGAGGGTCATGGGTCAGCTACCAGCTGCCAGCGGATCGTAGCCCGGATGCAGCGCAGCGGAATCCGGGATGGGCGCTAACTGCGACGCTGCTGGCAACCTATTCATCCTTGCGCCCCTGTGCCTCGGGCAGCAGGATTTGGCTGCCGTCCTTGAGCAGCTGCTGGCCCAGGGTTACCACCTCAGCGCCCTCCCCGTCCAGGCCATCCCCGTTCAGGCCCTCGGCGCTGACCTGCAGGCGCTCGCCCTGTTGAATGCCGGCCTGCACCGGCTGCCAGCGCACGCTGTTACGATCGGCGCTGAGCACGAACAGCCCCTCCACGCCATCACGCCGGGTCAGGGCCGCCGCCGGTGCCACCCAGGCCTGCGCCAGCTGTTTGAGCACCACCTGGGCGCGGACAAACATCCCCGGTTTGAGCAGGCCCTCGGCATTGGCCACCTCCACCTCGATGCGGGCCTGGCGGCTGGCCTCGCGAAACACCGGGGCGATGCGCCGGATCTGGCCGCTGAAGGCGCGCTGCGGATAGGCATCGGTAGCCAGGCTGACCGCTTGGCCCAGGCGCAGCTCGGCGTAATCGCGCTCGGTGACATGCAGCACGGCAATAATGGGATCAAGCTTGACAATACGCAGCAGGGGTGCGTTGACCGCCACCGTCTCGCCCTCATCCACATAGCGCTCGGCCACCAGGCGGCGGCCATCATCCCCCGGCCAGTTGGCCCGCAGCTGGGTGTAGTCCAGGCGAATCTGCGCGGCGCGCAGCTGTGCCTCGGCCTTGGCCAGCTGCGCCAGGGTGACCTGCACCCCGGCCTGACGGGCCAGCTGCTCGGCCTCGGCCAGATCGCGCTGGGAGGCGGAGCTGACGCCGCGCTCGCTGAGTTGATCGATGCGCTGCAGCTCGCGCTCGGCAATGCGCAACAGGCTGCGCGCCTCGGCCAGGTTGGCCTGGGCCACGGCCAGCTCGGCCTCGGCCTGGGCCACCGCCTGGATGTATTCGGCGCTGTCCAACCGCGCCAGCAGCTGACCGCGCTGGATGGCATCACCCAGGTTCACCGCCAGCTCCTGCAGCAGACCGCTGATCTTGGGCGCGGCGACAAACTCCGCCGAGGCCTCCAGGGTGCCGCTGAAGTCCCGTACCAGGGCGATGGGGCCTTGCTCGATGGGGGCGACCTGCACCGGCGCCGGGCGCTCGCCCTTGCCAGCCCGCTCCGTCGGCGCAGCGCCACCCCAGAGGCGCGGCCCCAGATGGCCATAGAGCTTCCAGCCCAGGGCGGCGAGCAGCAGGAGTAACAGCACGAATAAAAGACGCAGGAGTTTCATGCACCGACTATCCAACTTTAGGCCGAGCAGGTCAAAGGTTAAGCCTGATCCAAGGGGATTAAGCCCTGTAGCAGCCTCAATCTTCGATCAGGCCGCTCTGCCAGACCTGGCCGACCACCCCCCAGTACAGCTCCTGCAGGCGTTCGTGGGTGATTCCGGGGTAACTCATGTTGGGCCAGTCGTGGCGTTCGTGGCCGATGGCGCAGCGCAGCAGGGTACCGCCGGGGCCTTGCTGCCGGAGCAGGGCGGCGAGCACCTCCTCGGCCAGGGGCAGCTTGGCCAGGATATCTTCCAAGGGCTGGTCCAGCAGCACATCGAGCATGGAAAACAGGCCGATGGTGAAGGCGGTGTCCGGGCCCAGGCTGCGGGCTTCGCGGGCCAGGGCCTCGCACATGCGGGCGCGGATCAGGGCCAGGACGATCACCTCGCTGGACTTGCCCTTGACCCCGGACATGGCCATCAGGCTGGCCCAGACGCGGATCTTCTGCAGGCCCATCACCACCAGGGCGCGGCGGATGCTATCGACCTTGCGCGGCAGGCCCATGGCGGCGGAGTTGACGTAGCGCAGCACCTTGTAGCTCAGGGCGGCGTCCTGGCTGATCTGCTGGTCGATCTCCTCCATGCTGGAGCTGGGGTCGTTGAGCTTTTCCAGCAGGCGCAGCACCACCAGCTGATTGTCATCCAGGGTCTTGCCCTGAACGATGTTGGGGCGGGAGAAGAAAAAGCCCTGAAACAGGTCAAAGCCCAGTTCCCGGCACAGGTCATAGACCGCCTGGGTCTCGATCTTCTCCGCCAGCAGGGTCAGGCCCTTCTGCTTCAGCGGCCCGACCCGCTGGCGCAGCTGCGCCTCGGAAAGGCCGGGAATCTCCACCTTGATGATGTCCACATGGCGCATCAGCGGTTCCCATTTGGACTCGAACAGGTAGTCGTCTATGGCCAGGGTAAAGCCCTCGGCCTTGAGCTTGGCCACCGCCCGGCAGAGGGCATCGTTGACCTCCAGGTCTTCCAGTAGTTCCAGCACGATGCGGTCACGTTCAAAGGGGATCGGCGGCAGGTCGGTGAAGAAACCCTGCGGCAGATTGACGAATACTCGGCTGCCACCGGCCAGATTGTCCAGGCCGATCTCCATGAAGGTGTTGAGCAGCACCTGGGTGGTGGCGCTCAGGGCATCGGGGAACTCGGCACGGTTGTCCAGCCCCGCCCGGTACAACAGCTCATAGGCAAACACCCGCTGGTCACGGTCGTAAATGGCTTGACGGGCAACGAATATCTGTTTCATGCCGGGCAGGATATGTCAGGCGTTTGGCCACCGCAACCGACGCGATGAGAAGTTTGAAAATAGAGGTTCGAACCTAAAAAGAGCAGTTGAACCGCAGATTTCACCGATTTACACAGATTTTTCAGTGTGTTCGCCAAGTACACCCACTCACCCAGCGGGTGACTGGCTAAGTCATTCTAACCTAATGAAAATACATGATTTAATCTGCGATAATCGGCGTAATCTGCGGTGTATGGGTTGAAGATTAAAAGATTTCACCTTAGGGTACCCAGACCACAGAGGAAACCAAGATGACCGCACTGCGCGTTACCCAGATGACCCTGCACCAGCAATCACGCAGCTTGGAGGTCGGCTTCAGTGATGGCAGCCGCTATCAGCTGCCCTGCGAGTACCTGCGTGTCTATTCCCCCTCCGCGGAGGTGCGCGGCCACTTTGGCGTGGGTGCCAAGCTGGTCACCGGCAAGCAGGGGGTGAACATTACCGAGATCAGACCTGTAGGCCAGTACGCGGTAAAGATCGTATTTGACGACGGCCATGACTCGGGCCTGTTCGATTGGGATTATCTGCACAAGCTGGGCAAGCAATACGGGGTGCTCTGGACCCAGTACCTGGACCGCTGCCGGGAGGCGGGGATAGCGCGTTCTTCTGCTTAGGCATCCCCCTGCCTGGCTTGGTCCCGATCCTGCAAAAAGGCCAGAAAATCGGCCGCCGGCAGGGGCTTGCTGTGCAGATAACCCTGGATGTAGTCGCAGCCGATCTGGCGCAGGATCTCCTGCTGCCCGTCGTGCTCCACGCCTTCGGCCACTACCGCCAGGCCCAGGCTGCGGGCCATGGCGACGATGGCCTTGACGATCACCTGATCCTCCATGTTGAGGGTGATGTCGTCGATGAAGCTTTTGTCGATCTTGAGGTTGTCGATGGGCAGCCGTTTCAGGTGATTCATCGAGGAATAGCCGGTGCCGAAGTCGTCTATGGCCAGGTCCACCCCGGCTTCCTGTAGCTTGCTCAGGATTTCTATTACCCGGTCGGTGTCCTCGATGATGGCCGATTCGGTCACCTCCAGCTCCAGATACTCGGTGGCAAAGCCCATCCGCCGCAGCAGGGCCAGGGTGTTCTCGGCAAACTGGGGGTCGCGCATCTCCACCGCCGAGACATTCACCGCCACCTTCAGCGGCCAGCCCTCGGCCAGCCAGGCGGCGGTCTGGCGACAGGCCTCTTGCAGCACCCAGCGACCGATCTCGCGGATCATGCCGCACTCCTCCGCCACCGGGATGAAGCGATAGGGCGCGACCAGCCCCAGCTTTTTGGAATGCCAGCGCACCAGGGCCTCCATGCCCAGGATGCGGCCAGTGCTCAGCTCGATCTTGGGCTGATAGTACAGCTCCAACTCGTTCTTGCTGATGCAGGTCTTGAGGTTGCTGATCAGGTCCAGCTTGTCCAGGCTCTCCTGGTTCATCGCCTCGTTGAAGAACTTGTAGCCGTTCTTTTCCCGCGCCTTGATGAAGTACATGGCGGTATCGGCGCGCTTGATCAGTTCATCGCTGCCCTCTCCGTCGGCGGGATAGACGCTGATGCCAATGCTGGCCCCGGAGAATATCTGCTTGCCCTCCAGGTCCACCGGACGGGCGCAGCACTCCAGCAACCCCTGACAGATGCGCGTTGCGACATCCTGGGCCTGGGCTGCCTCCACCAGGATGGCAAACTCGTCGCCACCGAAACGGGCCAGCAGATGACGCCCCTGCAGGATATGATCTATATCCCCGGCCACCTGCTGCAGGAACTGGTCGCCCTTGATATGGCCCAGGGTGTCGTTGATGTATTTGAAGTTATCCAGGTCCAGCAGGAGCAGGGCCAGCTGGTGCTTCTTGCGCTGCGCCAGGATGATGGCCTGATCCAGCCGCTCGGTGAAATTGCGCCGGTTGGGCAACTTGGTCAGGGGATCGTAGTAGGCCAGGTGGTAGATCTCGTCCTCACGGGCCTTCTTCTCGGTGATGTCGTAGGAGATGGCCACATAGTGCTCCACCTCGCCGGCCTCGTTCTGGATCGCGCTGATGGAGGCCAGGGAGACGTAGATCTCGCCATTCTTGCGCCGCTCGTACAGCTCGCCCTCCCAGTAACCCTGCTGCTGGATCTCGCGCTCCATCTCGGTAAAGAACTCCGGCCCATGCCAGCCGGAGGAGAGCAGGCTGGGGCTCTTGCCCAGCACCTCTTCCCGGCGGTAGCCGGTGGCCTTTTCAAAGCCGTTGTTGACGCTGACGATACGCCTTTGGGTGTCGGTGACCATGATGGATTCCACCGAGTTTTCGATGATCCGCGAGGCCAGGGCCAGGTCCTTGGTGCGTTCCTGGATCTTGCGCTCCAGGCTATTCTGAAACAGCACATCCTGGGCGTTGATGCGGCGCACCAGCAGAAAGATGCCGGACAGAAACAACAGGCCGATGAACAGGGTGAACAGGGAATTGGTGAAATAATCTTGCAGCAGGCTGGCTCGCAGGGGCTGGCCGTCGATCTTGATGCTGACCACGCCGCGCAGGTCGCCTTCGCGGTAGCCAAAGGCGGTGTCGTACTGCTTGCGGATCCAGTCCAGGGTCTCGCTGGGGTTGCCGTGGCACTTCAGGCAATGCTTCTTGATGCGGATGGGGCTGGCGAAGAACAGCTGACGGCCATCGGCGGTGCGGCTGAAATACTCTTCCTGGTCGGGGTTGGCGCGGAAATAATCGATCGCCTTCTGCTCGATCAGGTCGGCACGATTCTCCGGGTTGCGCGGCCGGTCACTGACCGTGGCCAGGCTGGCGCGGCGGCCGGTGAGGCGGCCAAACTCCTTGGAGATCTGGCCGATGCTCACGGCCGGCAGCAGCGGCAGGGTCTGCTCGTTCAGCTCCACCACATGATCGGTAAGAAAGAGTTTCTGATAGGTTTGACGAAAGGCGGTGAGAAAGGCCCGCAGGGACTTGGACTCCTCCCGTATGACCTTCTCCTCCAGATAGCTGACATTGCGATACTCGAACACCTGCTTGGCCACCACCAAGAGGATAAACAAAACCACCACGGCGCTGAATATTTTACCGGTTTTGTTGGTCTTCATTACTCCAGCAGATCTCTCAGAGGTTGGCGACAGATAGCTCGATGGAAGGGGAAGGCGAATCCCGCAGCATTTGCCGCTACCCCATGGTTCATGATTCTAACAGCCGGTCCACCCGATGGGGCAAAGATTGAAGCCTTTGTTGCCGATTTTTTTCACTCGACCCGCTCCGGGGCCAAGCCTTGGTCTGCGCAGGGGCCTCTGGGTTTGGGCTAATCCCCCAAACAGATCCCCAAGCGCCGGGCAGTGTCCACCCAGGGGTGATCCAGGGGTACCAGTTTCTTGTTGCCGGCCACCTCTTCCAGCGGCACCGTGGTGTAGCCCTCGCCGCAGGCGGCGACCATGACACCGGTGATGCCCTGCTCGATGCAGTCGGCGCAGGCGGTGCCCAGGCGGCTGCCGAGGATACGGTCCACCGCCGAGGGGGTGCCGCCGCGCTGCAGGTGGCCAAGGATGGTGGGGCGGGATTCCAGCCCGGTAAGGTCCTCCAATTGATGGGCCAGCTTGAGGGTGTGGTCGCCGCCGCTGGCCTCGAAGCTGCGCAGGGCGGCCTTGGCCTGCTTGCGCGCCCTCTTGTCCTCGCCCTCTTCCGCCTTGGCCAGTTTTTTTACCAGGTCGCCCACCTCGGCGGCGTCCTCCACCGACATGGCCCCCTCGGCCACGGCCACTATGCTGAAGTTCTTGCCATGCTTGAGCCGGTGGGTAATGGCATCGGCCACCTTGTCCAGGTGATAGGGGATCTCCGGCAGCAGGATCACATCGGCCCCGCCGGCGATGCCCGAGCCCAACGCCAGCCAGCCGGCCCGATGGCCCATGATCTCCACCACGATGATGCGATGATGACTGTGGGCGGTGCTGTGCAGCCGGTCTATGGCCTCGGTGGCTATGCCCAGGGCGGTGTCGAAGCCAAAGGTGGTGTCGGTCAGGCCCACGTCGTTATCTATGGTCTTGGGCATGGTGATGATGTTCAGCCCCTTCATCTTCAGCTGCAGGGCGTTTTTCTGGGTGCCGCCACCGCCGATGCAGACCAGGGCATCCAGGTGGTGGGCGTTGTAGTTTTCTACGATGGCGTCGGTCATGTCCTGGGTCTTGCCGCCGATCTTCATCTTGTGCGGCTTGTCGCGGCTGGTGCCGAGGATGGTGCCGCCGATGGTGAGTATGCCCGAGAGCATGCCCGGCTCCAGCATCAGGGTGCGGTTTTCCGCCAGGCCGCGAAAACCGTCCTTGAAGCCGATCACCTGCATGCCGTAGATGTTGCGGGCGGCCTTGGCGACGCCGCGAATGGCGGCATTGAGTCCGGGGCTGTCGCCGCCGGCAGTGAGGATTCCGATGCGTTTGCTCATGGGATGCTCTTTGTTTGCTGTTTTGATTGATAAGGTCCGCAAATGAACGCGAATGAACGCAGATAAAAATCCTTTGCGTTCTTTGCGTTAACTTTGCGTTCGTTGCGATCCGCTGTTTTTGTGCGCCTTTACCAAGTCGGGCCGGGCCGCCTCAGGTCAATTCTGCCTTGAGTTGTTCCAAGGCCTCGCTTTGCTCCAGCCAGGCATCTTCCCTGGCCTGCAGTTGGCGGTCAATCTCCGCCTTCTGCTCGAGCAGGCCCCTAAGCTCCTGCTTGCGTGATTCATTATATATCTCACCGTCGGCCAATTGTTGCTCCAGCGCCACTTGCTCGGCGGCAAGCCGTTCCATCTGCCGCTCCAGCTGGGCGACGGCCTTGCTCAGCGGCTGTAGCTGTTGCCGCTGTTGCGCCTCCAGCCGTTTGCGCTCCTTGCGCGCCGCTGCCCCCTCGGCGTTCACAGGCGGGGCAGTCTCGGCGCTTATTGTTGCATTTTCATGACCCCTTGCTCGATGGGCCGATTGACGGGCCAGCCAGGCCGGATAGTCATCCAGGCTGTCGCTGAATTCATCCAGCCGACCCTCATGCGCCAGCCAAAGCACGTCGGTGCTGCTGCGCAGCAGGTGACGGTCGTGAGACACCAGCAGCATGGCACCCTCGAAGTCCTGCAGGGCCAGGGTCAGGGCCTGACGCATCTCCAGGTCCAGGTGATTGGTGGGCTCATCCAGCAGCAGCAGGTTGGGCCGCTGGTAGATCAGCAGGGCCAGCACCAGACGCGCCTTTTCGCCGCCGGAGAAGGGGGCCACCGGGCTGGTGGCCAGATCGCCACTGAAGGCAAAGCCACCGAGATAATCACGCAGGGCCTGCTCGCTGGCGCGGCCGCCCCGCTTTGCATCCAGCTGGGTCAGGTGCTCCAGCGGGGTCGATTGCAGATGCAGCTGGTCCAGCTGGTGCTGGGCGAAGTAGCCGATGTGCAGGTGACGGGCGTCCTCGCGCTGGCCGCTGTGGGGCGGCAGCTCCCCGGCCAGGGTCTTTATCAGGGTGGATTTACCGGCGCCGTTCTGGCCCAGCAGGCCGATACGATCACCGGCGTTGATCACCAACTTGTCGATACGCAGCACCGGCCGGTCGGCGTAGCCCAGCTGCGCCTGATGCAGTTGCAGCAGGGGGTTGGGGATCTTTTCCGGCGGCAGAAAGCTGAACTGGAACGGTGAGTCCACATGGGCCGGGGCGATCAGGCTCATGCGCTCCAGGGCCTTGAGCCGACTCTGCGCCTGGCGTGCCTTGGTGGCCTTGGCGCGGAAGCGGTCGATGAAGCCCTGCACATGGGCCAGCTCGCGCTGCTGCTTGCTGTAGGCGGCCTGCTGCTGGGCCAGGCGCTCGGCGCGCATACGCTCGAAGGCGGAGTAATTGCCGGCGTAGAGATTCACCCGCTCCTGCTCGACGTGCAGGATCTGGTTGACCACGGCATCGAGAAAATCCCGGTCGTGGGAGATCATCAGCAGGGTGCCGGGGTAGCTGGCGAGCCAGGATTCGAGCCAGATCACCGCCTCCAGATCCAGGTGGTTGGTGGGCTCGTCCAGCAGCAGCAGGTCGGAGCGGCACATCAGCGCCTGGGCCAGGTTCAGGCGCATGCGCCAGCCGCCGGAGAAGCTGTCCACCGGCCGCTGTTCCTCGCCTATACCAAACCCCAGACCGTGCAGCAGGGCCCCGGCGCGACTCGGCGCGGTGTAGCCGCCAGCGGCCTCCAGCTCGGCATGCAGCAGGGCCAGGCGGTGGCCGTCATCGGCCTGTTCCGCCTCGATCAGGCGGGCCTGGATACGGCGCAGGGCCTGGTCGCCGTCCAGCACATAATCCAGCGCCGTCTGCTCGCTGTGGGGGGTCTGTTGGCGCACATGGGCGATCTCCAGCCCCGCCGGATGGTCAAACTCACCGGCATCGGCCTGCAACTCGCCCAGGATCAGGGCAAACAGGCTGGACTTGCCGCAGCCGTTGGCCCCGGTAATGCCCACCCGCTGTGCGCGGTGGATGATGAAATCGGCCTCGGCAAACAGCAGCTTGCTGCCGCGCCGCAGGGCCAGTTGTTGAAATCTCAGCATGGATTTTTTGGCTGCAAGGGCAAAGGCTGCCAAGGGTACGCAAAGAAGCCCCCCGGCGGCAAAGTTTTTGCCCCATGCCCGTGAAGCCGTATTGAACCCCTTCCTGCAAGGGGTAGAATCCTGACCATGAACGACCAGCTCAAACCCCTGCCCACCGGTCACAGTACCCTCGCCACCCTGATCGATGAGGGCATGGTCTATATCGACAAGACCCCGCTGGTACACCGGCTCACCCGGTACCCTGGGCGCTTTTTCCTCTCCCGCCCGCGCCGTTTCGGCAAGAGCCTGCTGGTGGATACCTTTCAGCAACTGTTCGAGGGCAATGAGCGGCTGTTCCGCGATCTCTATATCCACGATCAATGGGACTGGTCGCGCCGCCATCCGGTGATCAAGATCGATTTTGCCGGGGCCGAGCTGAGAACCCCGCAGGCCCTGGATGAGCACGTCGCCTATCTGCTGGAGGAAAATCAGGAACGCCTGGGCCTGGACTGTGGCGAATACACCAGCGCCTCCAGCTGTCTGGGCCGCCTGATTCGCCATGCCAGCGAACACTTTGGCGAGAAGGTGGTGGTACTGGTGGACGAGTACGACAAGCCGATGCTGGATAACATCGAGAACCTAGAGACAGCCGCCGAGATGCGTAGCGGCTTGAAAAATCTCTATTCGGTGCTCAAGGCCCATGACCCTTACCTGCAATTCGTCTTCCTCACCGGGGTGACCAAGTTCAGTAAGGTGAGCATCTTCTCCGGCATCAATCAGCTGGAAGACATCACCCTGGACAAAAGCTACGCCACGATTTGCGGTTACACCCAGCAGGACCTGGAGACCAGCTTTGCCGGGCATCTGGCCGGGGTCGATTGGGCCAAGCTGCGCCGCTGGTACAACGGCTACCGCTTTCTCGGCGATGCGGTCTATAACCCCTTCGATATCCTGCTGTTCATCAGCAAAGACCGCATGTACCGCAATTATTGGTTTGAGACCGGCAGCCCGTCCTTTCTGGTCAAGCTGTTCCGCCAGCGGCGCTATTTTCTGCCCGAGCTTGAGACCATCGAGGTGGGCGAGGAGATCCTGGACTCCTTCGATATCGAGCACATCAACCCGGTCACCCTGCTGTTCCAATCGGGTTATCTGACCATAGCCTCCACCCAGACCCGGCGCTCGCGCCTGGTGTTTCGTTTGACCATCCCCAACCAGGAGGTCAAGCTCTCCCTGCACCAGTATTTCCTCGATGGCTATTTGCAGGCGGAGATGGACCAGCGCAGCCGCTATCAGGACCAGCTGTACGACCAGCTCATCAGTGGTGATCTGCCCCAGCTCATCGCCACCCTCAAGCGCCTATTTGCCGCCATCCCCTGGCGCAACTTCACCCACAACGCCATGGCCGATTTTGAGGGCTACTACGCCTCGGTGCTGTTTGCCTTTTTCGAAAGTCTCAACGCCCAAGTCACCCCGGAGGACATCACCAACCAGGGCCAGGTGGACATGACTATCGAATTGGAAGGCTGGATCTATGTGATGGAGATCAAGCTGCTGGACTCCGCCGCTGAATTGGTTGAAGGGGAAAACCCGGCGCTGGAGCAGATCCAGGCCAGGGGCTACAGCGAGAAGTATCGCGGCAAGGCCAGCCAGGGGCTGTTCGAGCTGGGTCTGGTGTTTGGCCGTGCCGAGCGCAATCTGATCCAGGCGGATTGGCTGAAAATCAACTAAGGGACATGGAGCGGGCGGCATCACACCGGAATATGAAACATCTCTTGGTGGCTTTGGGGCTCGGCAAACCCGTAGCCCGGATATGAAGTGCAACGGAATCCAGGGTTGCCGTTAGGCATGGCCACCCCCACCGCTTTTGCACCTCCGGGCCAGCGCTCGGGGCTCCCAGGATGAGGGGCAAACCCAATGTTGTTTCACAGTAACTCCTTGGTGTAACAGCTGAAATAACAGGGGTGAAATTAAAAGGGTCAGGTTTAAGATCGATGGGCAATGCATCGATCAGTTAGCGGCCCTTTCTCAGCCCGAGCGAAGTCTATGGCGCTAAGTGCTGGTGAGCTAGTGAAAAAGGGCAGTTGTCCACAAAGTCTGTGGATAAGTCTGTGGAGCAGGGCAGAGTAATGCCCGCCAGCCCGCTTGATATATGGGCTTTTTACAGATTGATCAAAATTTGGACAAAATGATAAATAAGTTTTTTTATCAATAAGATAGGATTGTCAATAGGGCGTTTGTCTGTGAATGCCTGAGCGCCAGCCCCAGCAAAAGTCAAGCCCTTTGACGCTGTGAAGAAAATAAATCTGATGGCCAGTTTGGGGGCTGGTTGCTTGATGGGAAGGCAGCTTGCTGCGCGACCTCCAGGGGCAAGCCTCAGTCCTGTGGCCTGGTGGCGGGCGTGGCCCGCCCTAGGCCGCCACGGCAGGCCTGTTGCCCGTAACCGCACAAGAGGTAGAATCCCACCCATGAACAGCCAGCTCAAACCCCTGCCCACCGGCCACAGCACCCTCGCCACCCTGATCGACGAGGGCATGGTCTATATCGACAAGACCCCGCTGGTGCACCGGCTCACCCGGTACCCTGGGCGCTTTTTTCTCTCCCGCCCGCGCCGTTTCGGCAAGAGCCTGCTGGTGGATACCTTTCAGCAGCTGTTCGAGGGCAATGAGCGGCTGTTCCGCGATCTCTATATCCACGATCAATGGGACTGGTCACGACGCCATCCGGTGATCAAGATCGATTTTGCCGGGGCCGAGCTGAGAACCCCGCAGGCCCTGGATGAGCACGTCGCCTATCTGCTGGAGGAAAATCAGGAACGCCTGGGCCTGGACTGTGGCGAATACACCAGCGCCTCCAGCTGTCTGGGCCGCCTGATCCGCCATGCCAGCGAACACTTTGGCGAGAAGGTGGTGGTACTGGTGGACGAGTACGACAAGCCGATGCTGGATAACATCGAGAATCTCGAGGTAGCCGCCGAGATGCGTAGCGGCCTGAAAAATCTCTATTCGGTGCTCAAGGCCCATGACCCTTACCTGCAATTCGTCTTCCTCACCGGGGTAACCAAGTTCAGCAAGGTGAGTATCTTCTCCGGCATCAATCAGCTGCAGGACATCAGCCTGAACAAAAGCTACGCCACGATTTGCGGCTACACCCAGCAGGACCTGGAGACCAGCTTTGGCGGGCATCTGGCCGGGGTCGATTGGGCCAGGCTGCGCCGTTGGTACAACGGCTACCGCTTTCTCGGTGAGGCGGTCTATAACCCCTTCGATATCCTGCTGTTCATCAGTAATGACCGCATGTACCGCAATTATTGGTTTGAGACCGGCAGCCCGGCCTTTCTGGTCAAGCTATTCCGCCAGCGGCGCTATTTTCTGCCCGAGCTGGAGAGCATCGAGGTGGGCGAGGAGATCCTGGACTCCTTCGATATCGAGCACATCAACCCGGTCACCCTGCTGTTTCAATCAGGCTATCTGACCATAGACTCGGTGCGCACCCGCCATGAGGAGCTGAAATTTCGTCTGGTGGTACCGAACCAAGAGGTCAAGACCTCGCTGAACAAGTACTTCCTGGACGCCTATCTGGCCATGCCCATGGATCAGCGCGGGCGTTATCAGGATCAGCTGTACGACACCCTGATCGAGGCTGATCTGCCCCAGCTCATCGCCACCCTCAAGCGCCTGTTCGCCGCCATCCCCTGGCGTAACTTCACCAACAACGCCATGGCCGATTTTGAGGGCTACTACGCCTCGGTGCTGTTTGCCTTTTTTGAAAGCCTCAACGCCCAGGTGATCCCTGAGGACATCACCAACCAGGGTCAGGTGGATATGACTATCGAACTGGAAGGCTGGATCTATGTGATGGAGATCAAGCTGCTGGACTCCGCCGCTGAATTGGTTGAAGGGGAAAACCCGGCGCTGGAGCAGATCCAGGCCAGGGGCTACAGCGAGAAGTATCGCGGCAAGGCCAGCCAGGGCCTGTTCGAGCTGGGGCTGGTGTTTGGCCGTGCCGAGCGCAATCTGATCCAGGCGGATTGGCTGAAAATTCACGAAATCGAAGGCGTAACTGCCAAATTAAAGACTGTCAGGCATTGACCCATCCAGTTAAGATGCGACGCCAATCTCCACCCAACCCGAACATCCACGCCAGGAAATCAAGGAAAAGCCATGTTCAAGACCCTGCCCCTGTGGGCCAATATCATGATCGGCTATGGCATCTCACTGGTGCTGGTGGTGGCCGGCATGCTCAGCAGCGGCCTGAGCAACATGCGCGAGACCATAGAGATCGCCGAGCGGGCCGAACTCAAGCAACAGGCGGAGACCATGCTCTCCGCCGTGGCCCGGGAGACGCGCATGGCCGAGGCCATGAGCGCCCTGCTGGCCAACATGCCCGAGGTGCAGCAACGTTTTGCCGAGGATGACCGCGACTGGCTGCGCGAGCAGCTGGTACCGGCCTACAAGGTGCTGGAGAAGGACTACGGCGCGCGCCAGTTCCAGTTCCACCGGCCCCCGGCCACCTCCTGGCTGCGTCTGCACAAGCCGGAGAAATTCGGCGATGACTTGTCCAGCTTCCGCCACTCGGTGGTCAATACCAACGCCAAACAGACCCCCACCCGTGGCCTGGAGACCGGCGTGGCCGGCCTGGGCGCGCGCGGTATAGTGCCTGTGTTCCATCTGGGTCGGCACCTGGGCTCGCTGGAGTTCGGCATGTCCTTCGGCCAGGCCTTCTTTGACGAGATCAAGGCCAAGCGCGGTCTGGACGCCGGCCTGCACATCCAGCGCAAGGACGGCTTTCAGACCTTTGCCGCCACCTTCCCGGAAAAGGCCCCGCTGCTGAAGACCGGGCTGTTTGATCGGGTGATGCAGGGCGAGGACCACTACAGCACCAGCCAGCTGGGCAACACCCCGGTGGCCATCTATGCCACCCGGGTGCTGGACTATTCCGGCGCACCCCTGGGCGTATTGGAGGTGGCCATGGACCGCAGCCACTACCTGGCCCTGCTCAAGCGCAGCAGCGCCAACGCCTGGACCATCGGTTTCCTTGCCTTGCTGCTGGGCCTGGCGGGGGCCCTGCTCACCGCCCAGCGCCTGAACAAGCGCATCCGTACCGTGGTCGATGGGGTCAATCAGGTGGCCGCGGGCGATCTGACCCGGCCCATCCTGGATGACGGCAGCGACGAGATCGGCGTGCTGGCCAAGGCCGCCGAGGGCATGCGCCGCCAGCTGCACGACCTGGTGGCCAGCATGGAGCAGAACGCCGCCCAGGTATTGCAGGCGGCGCAGGAGATCACCGCCTCGGTGGACAATCAGGCCGCCACCTCCAGTGAGATGTCCTCCTCGGTCTCCGAGATCACCTCCACCATGGAGGAGCTGTCCGCCTCCTCCTCGCAGATCGCCGAGAATTCCGAATCCGTGGTCAATATCGCCAACCGCACCTTCGAGAACGCCCAGAGCGGTGCCGATGCCATGCAAGTGATGGTGGATTACATGCGCGATATCCGGCAGGACAACCAGGACAGCATCCAGGAGATCCTCAACCTGGGGCAGAAGTCCAAGGAGATCAGCAAGGTGATGGAGATCATCAACACCGTCGCCGACCAGACCAAGCTGATTGCCTTCAATGCCGCCCTAGAGGCCTCCAGCGCCGGCGAGGCCGGTCGCCGCTTCGGCGTGGTGGCCGCCGAGATCCGCCGTCTGGCGGATAACGTCACCCAATCCACCGGCGAGATCGAGACCAAGGTGAATGAGATCCAGGACTCTATCAGCCGCCTGGTGGTCACCTCGGAAAAGGGCGCCAAGGGCATAGAGGAAGGCATGCAGGCCTCAGGCCGTACCGCCGAGCGGCTCAATGGCCTGGTCGAGGACGCCAGCCAGTCGGCCGACTCGGCACAGCAGATCTCGCTCTCCACCCAGCAGCAGAAGACCGCCAGCAAGCAGGTGGTCACCGCCCTGCGCGAGATCGTCAGCGCCAGCAGCAACACCGCCGAGGCCATCCGCCGCATCTCCACTATCTCACGCGAGATGGCGACCCTGTCGTCCAGCCTGAAACAGGAGGTGGAGGTATTCACCCTCAACAGCGAGGCGGGCGAGGCAACGCCAGCGGCCAACGCCGGGCACTGATACATGGCCCAGGTCCGCGTCCTCATCGTCGATGACAGCGCCCTGCTGCGCGACATCGTGCGCGATCTGCTCAGCCAGGATGCCCGGATCCAGGTGGTGGGCGAGGCAGAAAACGGCGCCCAGGCCCTGGAGCAGGCCCGCGCCCTGCGCCCGGATGTGATCACCATGGACCTGCAGATGCCGGTGATGGGCGGCATCGAGGCGATCAGCGCCATCATGGCCGAGGTGCCCACGCCGATCCTGGTGCTCAGCAGCATCGCCGATGCCAGCAACGCCTGCGAGGCCATAGCCCGTGGTGCCCTGGAGGCGATGGACAAGAGCCCCGCCTCCCTCTCCAGTCAGCTGTGCCGCAAGCTGCGCATGCTCGCCGGGGTCACCGTGATCCGCCACTACCGCAAGCGCGGTCAGGCCGACCCACAGCCTGCCGCTGCCGGTCTGGATCATGCCCACACGCACCCGCGTCATGTCGGGGCGGCCTTCTTCATCGCCTCCTCCACCGGCGGCCCGCAGGTACTGGCGGAGCTGTTGCAGCTGTTGCCGGCCGACTTCCCCTGCCCCATCCTCATCGCCCAGCACATTGCCGATGGCTTTGCCGGCGGCATGGCCGAGTGGTTCGATGGCATCTGCCCGCTGCCGGTGCGACTGGCCGAGCAGGGCCAGCCGATTCGACCGGGGGAGGTGCTCATCTCCCCCTCGGAGCGCCACCTGGGCCTGGATCAGCGGCGCTGCGTGCGCCTGCTAGAGCCCGCCGAGGGGGACATCTACCACCCCAGCTGTGACCAGCTGCTGATCAGCGCCGCCCAGGTCTATGGCAAGCAGGCGGTGGGGCTGATCCTCACCGGCATGGGCCGTGACGGGGTGCAGGGCATGGGCCAGATCAAGGCCGTTGGTGGTGCCACCCTGGCGCAGGACGAGGCCAGCTCGGTAATCTTCGGCATGAACCGGCTGGCCATAGAGGCCGGCTGCATCGATCAGGTGCTGGCACCTGTGCAGCTGGCCGAGGAGATGCAGTGGCTGGCGGTAACCCGCCAGTGAGCAGCGATGACCTGGCCCCGATCAAGGCGCTGATCAAGTCCAGCTCCGGCCTGCTGTTCGAGGAGGACAAGGCCGACCTGCTGCGCCAGTCCCTGGCCAGCCGCATGGCCCAGCTGCGGCTGGGTGACATGCAGGCCTATCTGCGTCAGCTGGAGCAGGACGCGGAAGAGATGCCGCACCTGCTCGACCTGCTCACCATCAACGAGACCTACTTTCTGCGCGAGCCCGAGCCCTTGCGTCTGGTCGCCGAGCGGTTGTTACCGGCGCACCTCAGCCAATACCCCGGCAGCCCCCTGCGCATCCTCTGCCTGGGCTGTTCCAGCGGCGAGGAGCCCTACTCGCTGGCCCTGGCCATCGCCGAGGCCCAGGGCCTTGCCGCCCTGGCGCAGGTCAGCATCCAGGGGGTGGACATCGACCGCCCCAGCCTGAGACGGGCCGATGAGGCCATCTATGGCGGCCAATCCTTCCGCGCCCTCTCCGCCGAGCTGTTGGCGCGCTACTTCCAGCCCCTGCCCGCTCACTCGGGGCAGGGCCCGCGCCGACAACTGTGCGCCGAGCTGCGCCGACCGGTGCATTTCCAGCACCTCAACCTGTTGGATGAAGACTGGCCCCTGGCCTTGCAGGGACAGGATCTGGTGTTCTTCCGCAATGTCTCCATCTACTTCGACGCCGCCACCCGCGAGGCCATCCAGCGGCGCATCGGCCAGATACTCAAGCCCGATGGGCTGCTCTTTCTCAGCTCCACCGAGACCCTGTCGAACAACTTCGGCCTGCTGGAGCTGGTACATGAGCAGGGCCTGTTCTTTTTTCGCAATCGGCCGCCCAAGGTCCCTGTCGCAGGCAGCGCGGTCAAGCCAGAAGCAGGCCCGGCCAATAATCCCGCGACTCAGGATCTGGCGTTCGGGACTCGGCCATCGCACGGGCGGCTGCCCCGTCAGTCAGCGCCAGCTGCCCCCTCCGCCACCGCCGATTATGAGCAGGCCTTGGCCCGGGTCGAGCAGGGCGACTGGCCCAGCGCCCTGCAGCTGGCGCAACAGCTTTGCCAGCGGGCCCCGGAGCACAGCCGCCACCAGCGCCTGCTGGCGGTGGTGCTGAGCCAGCAGGAACAGTTCGACGCCGCTGAGCAGGCCGCCCGCACCGCCCTGGCGCAGGACGATCTCAACCCCTTTCACCACTTTTTGCTGGGCCGCATCCTGCGCTGGCAGGGCCGGGCCGGGGAGGCCCTGGCCCAGTTTCGCGCCGTGGTATTCCACCGCCCGGATCACTGGCAGGCCCATTATCACCTGGCCGATCTGTACCGCAGCCAAGGCCAGGACGAGCAGGCGGCGCGCAGCTACCGGCGCGTGTTACAGCTACTGCAGCAGGCCCCGAGCGCTGAGGCCGAGCCGCTGATGCAGGCACTGGCCGCGCCGCCGGGCCGGGTCATCTTTCTCTGCCAGCGTCATCTGCAGCAGCTGAGCGAGCAGGAGGCCTGACATGGCGCTGGACATGAGCCGCTTTATCAACCGCTTCGTGGACGAGGCCCGCGAGCACCTGGCCACCCTGGAACAGGGCCTGACGGACCTGGAGGCAAGCCCGGATGACGCCGAACTGATCAACGCCCTGTTCCGCTCCGCCCACACCATCAAAGGCGGCTCGCGTATGCTCAAGCTGGGCGTCATCACCGATCTGGCCCACCAAATGGAAGACCTGCTCGGTGCCCTGCGCGAGGGTAGTCTGGGCTTCACCGGCGAGCTGGCGCGGCTGCTGGAGCGGTGTCTGGATTACCTCTCCGGCCTGATCGATCAGGTCGCCGCCAAACAGCCCCTGCCGCCCCTGGATGCCGAGTTGTCACAGGCCCTCAAGGCCGCCCTGGAAGGCGGCGGCGCGGCTCCGGCGGCGGAGGTCAGAACACAACCGGCAGCGGGCCCGGAAACGCCGACCAGCGACGCCCCTGCCGCCAGTGCCAAGCCGACCAAGGCGGCCGACTCGGTACGGGTTCGCATGGACAAGCTCGATGACCTGATTAAGCTGATGGGCGAGCTGGTCTCCAATCAGGCCCTGCTGCAGCAGCTCAGCCAGGGCCTGGACCAGCTCAACGGCCAGCTGCGGCGTCAGGCCGATGACCTGGACCGGCCGCATCTCACGGCCCTGCGCGGCATGGCCGATGAGCTGCGCGAGCTGGTCTCCAATCAAGACCTGCTCATGCTCCAGCTCAACGGCCAGGCCCTGAATCTACGCATGTTGCCCCTGGCCAGCGCCTTTGAAAACAGTGCGCGCATGGTACGCGAGCTGGGCCGATCCCTGGGCAAGGAGGTACGCTGCCAGGTCAGTGGGGCCGAGATCGAGCTGGACCGGCAGATGATCGCCCGGCTCGCCGACCCCCTGGTCCACATCCTGCGTAACGCCGTGGACCACGGCCTGGAGACCCCCGAGGTACGCCAGGCGGTGGGCAAGCCCAGCCACGGCACCCTATCCATAGAGGCACGCCAGGACGGCTCGGCGGTGCTGCTGGAGATCAGCGACGACGGGGTCGGGCTGAATCTGGAGCGCATCCGCAGCAAGGCGGTGCAGAAAAACCTGATCAGCGCCGAGCAGGCCGCATCCCTCACCGAGGATCAGGCGCTGGACCTGGTATTCCTGCCCGGTTTCTCCACCAGCCCCATCATCACCGATGTGTCCGGCCGCGGCGTGGGCATGGACGTGGTCAAGCGCACTATAGTCGATGAACTGCACGGGGTGATCCAGGTACACAGCCAGGCCGGCAAGGGCAGCCTGTTCCAGATCCGCCTGCCCCTGTCCCTGGCGGTGATGCGGGTCATGCTCTGTCAGGCCGGGGGTCAGACCTTCGGCTTCACCGCCCAGTACATCCACGAACTGGTGCGGGTGCCTGCCCGTGAGCAGATGAACATCGCCGGGCGGCAGGCCTTTGCCCTGCACAACGAGTTCATCCCCCTGGTGGATCTGGCCGTCCTGCTCGGCCTGCAGGGCAAGGGTGGGGAGGTGGCGGCCAGGCCAGCTGGCGATCTGGTGGTGGTGGTGCGCGGTCGGCAGAGCAAGCTGGGGCTGGTGGTGGATCAATTGCTGGACGAGCGTGATATGGTGATCACCCCCCTGCCCGAGCACCTGGCCGGCCTGCCGCTGGTGGGCGGCATGGTGGTCACCGGACGCAACCGGCTGGTCAGTCTGTTGCAGGCACCGGCCCTGATCGAACGGGCGCGACAGCTGCGCGGCGAGAGCCTGGCCCTTGCCGACAGCGGCCCAAGCGCCAGTCCCGAGGGGCCAGCCAAACAATGGCACATCCTGGTGGTGGACGACTCGCTCAACACCCGCGAGATCGAAAAAGAGGTGCTGGAGGCCCACGGCTACCAGGTCAGCCTGGCCAAGGACGGCATGGACGGCCTGCGCCGGGCCCAGCAACAGCAGTTTGATGCCGTGCTCACCGACGTGGAGATGCCGCACATGGACGGCTTCAGCCTGACCGAAAGGCTGCGCGAACTGCCCGGCTACGGCGGTACGCCGATCATCATAGTCACCTCGCGAGAGCGGGAGGAAGACAAGCGCCGCGGCATCCAGGCCGGTGCCGATGCCTACATCGTCAAGGGCGACTTCGACCAAAGCAACCTGGCGCAAACCCTGGAAAACCTGCTGGCCTGATGGTCGGCCTTTGGTCAGAAGTTCGAAGGGTGAAGTTTGAAGAGTGAATACAGGCTGACCACTCAACATAGAGGAGACAACAATGAAGATTCTGGTGGTGGATGACGACCCCATGGCGGCGGAGATGATCTGCGCCATTCTCGAAGATGGCGGCCATCAGGTGCGCTATGCGGAAAACGGCGTCGAGGCCATGGAACTGCTGCAGGCCGAGCCCGCCGGATTGATCATCTCGGACATGAACATGCCCCTGATCAGCGGCGTGGAGCTGTTTGCAGAGCTGCGCGCCCAGGCCGACAGCACCCCCTTTGTGCTGCTCACCGGCGATGACCCCAGCCAATACCAGGCCCAGGCACCGCAGATCAACGCCTGTCTGATGAAGGACGAGCAGCTGTTCGAGCGCCTGCTCGACACCGTCGAACAGTTCGAGGGTTGAGCCTTGAACCTAAAAAGAGCATTTGGCCACAGAGCCACAGACGACTCCATGGACGGAGGAGGTAGGGCGAAGCCAGGAGCCAGAGCCGAGCACACAGAGAAAAATCAATGTGTTGGAAAAGCGAACGTTCATCACCTTTTAGGTGAGCCTGGTCTGATATGTAACCCTTTGAAACAACTCTGTGATCTCTGTGTCTCTGTGGCTTAACTGAGGAATATAGGTTGAACAAGCCCAACTTTCAGCAACGGGCGCAGCAGCTGCGCGAGAAATTTCTCAGCCAGATCCCCCAACGCCTGCAGCGAGCCGAGGAGGAGTTGGCGCGACTGCAACGGGACGAAATGGACCTCGGTCAGGGCCTGAGCGAGCTGCGTACCCTGTTTCACAACATCAAGGGTACCAGCTCCACCTACGGCCTGAGCGAGGTGGCCCAGCTGGCCGAGCGCGCCGAGGCGGCCTTTGCCGAGGCCCTCAACCGCAACGACGGCCAGACCCACGCCAATCTGCTGATAACCATCGGCGAGGGCTGGGGGCTGATCGCCCAATTGCGCGAACTCAGCGGCCAGGATCAGACCGATGACCCGCAGCAGAGCGGCTTCGATCTGAGCAGCTGCAAGACCCCGGACTGCCCCTGCGTGCGTCCGCTCAATACCCGCATCATCTACCTGTGCGACGACGACGCCGACCTGCGCCATCAGCTGATCAACCAGCTGGGCTGCTTCGGCTACCAGGTACGCGGCTTTGCCAACGGCACGGAGCTGTTGGCGGCGGTGGCCGAGCAGGCCCCGGACGTGGTGATCATGGACATCATCCTGGCCGAGGGTCAGGACGCCGGGCTGCAGCTGGCCCAACGGCTGCACCAGGAGCTGACCAGCCCGCCGCCGGTGATCTTCATCTCCGGCCGGGGCGACTTCAACGCCCGCCTGGATGCGGTGCGTGCCGGCGGCGTGGCCTATTGCACCAAACCGGTGGCCCCCATCGAACTGGTGGACATACTCGACGCCATGAGCGCCCAGGCCGAGCAGGACCCCTACCGCATCCTGGTGGTGGACGATGACCCCAATCTGGCCAGCTACACCGCCCTGGTGCTGCGCGAGGCGGGCATGACGGTGGAGATCATCACCGACCCCAAGACGGTGCTGGCGGCCCTGCCCAGCTTCAACGCCGACCTGGTGCTGATGGATCTCTACATGCACGACTGCGTCGGCATAGAGCTTGCACGCATCCTGCGCCAGATCCCCGGCTATCTGAGCCTGCCCATCGTCTATCTGTCCGGCGAGACCAACATGGAGGAGCAGTTCAACGCCCTGAGCGTGGGCGCCGATGGCTTTCTCACCAAGCCGATCAAGCCGCAGCAGCTGATCACCGCCGTCTCCCTGCGGGCCGAGCGCATGCGCAGCCTGCGTAACCTGATGGTGCGCGACAGCCTCACCGGCCTGTTCAACCACACCAACATCAAGCAGATGCTGGAGCACGAATGCATCCAGGCCGAGCGCCAGGGCTGGCCGGTATGCTTCGCCATGCTGGATCTGGACCGCTTCAAGGAGATCAACGACAACTACGGCCACGCGGTGGGCGATCAGGTACTCATCGCCATCGCCCGTCTGTTGCGTCAGCGCTTGCGCAAATCCGACATCATCGGCCGCTACGGCGGCGAGGAGTTCGCCGTGATCCTGCCCAACACCGAGCTTGGCCAGGCCACCGAGGTGATGAACGCCCTGCGTGCCAGCTTCGCCACCATCGAGTTCTTCACCCAGGGCCAGGTATTTCACGCCAGCTACAGCTGCGGCATCGCCAGCTCGCTGCAATACGCCAACCCCTCCGATCTGCGCAGCGCCGCCGACCGCGCCCTCTACCAGGCCAAGCAAAAGGGGCGCAACCGTATCCAGGTGGATCAAACCCCGGAGCCACAGCCCCATGTCTGAACAACTGGACGAACTCCTGGCGCAGCGCCAGACCGAGGCCGACAAGGTGATCGAGGTGGATGAGGCGCAGATCAAGCTGGTGATCTTTCGCCTGGGCACTGAGCACTTCGCCCTGCGCGGCCAGCAGGTGCGCGAGATCCTGCCCGCTGGGGAGATCTTCTACGTCCCCGGCTGCCCGGATTCACTGATCGGCGTGATCAACCTGCGCGGCGATGTGGAATCCGTAGTGCAGCTGGACCTGCTGCTGCAACGCGGCAGCGCCAGCGAGGCGTGTAGTGGTGGCTTCATCCTCCTGACCCAGGCCAGCGCCATGCGCACCGGCCTGCTGGTGGACCAGGTGGAGGATGTCATCGATCTCGTGGAAAGCGCCCTGCAGCCCCCACCGGACACCCTGCCCAGCCCCTTGAATCAATGGGTTGATGCAGTCCTCGGCTGGCGGGGGCAGGCCATCCCATGCCTCGATGCCGAGCGCCTGCTGGGCGACTACCGGACGCGCCTGGACAACCAGGGCTGAGCATGGTCGGGCTGGAGATGGTCAGTTTCCACCTGGCAGGCTACCCCCTGGCCGTGCAGGCTAGCCAGGTGGGGCAGATGCAGGCCCTGGATGACCAGGCCCAAGCCAACCGCCAGCGCCTGTGCCAGCTGCTGGGGCTGGATAAAGGCAAGACCCATGCCCCGCAACAGGCCCTGCTGCTGCACACGGCCAAAGGCCCCCAGCCCTGCGCCCTGGATCAACCGGTAGAGCTGTTTCCGGCCCGGGCCGAACAGCTCCTACCCCTGCCGCCGCTGCTGCGCGCAGCCAGCAAAATCCAGGCCGTGCGCGGCCTGCTGCGCCAGGACCAGCACCTCTGGCTGGTGCTCGACCTGAAGCGGCTGGATCTCGGCACAGATCGGGGTCACGGCACAGATCGGGGTCAGGTCTAGGGTTATAGCCATTTCCAGCTTTGGAGGAAAGAACCGGGTCGATAGTCAAAATCTAGACTCAACCCCCTTTATCCTATATTCCTCAGTTAAGCCACAGAGACACAGAGATCACAGAGTTGTTTCAATGAGTTACCTATCAGACTGGACTCACCCAGAAGGTGTTGAATGTTCGCTTTCCAACACATTGATTTTTCTCTGTGTACTCTGTGGCTCTGTGGCCAAATGCTCTTTTTAGGTTTATCGTTAATTAGCCGATTAAAGGCTTCTATTCTAGACCTGACCCCAATTTCGCTAGGAGAGTCGGAGAATGAGAGTGAGAGCGAGGACGAGAATGAAACGGAAGATGATTCGAGCACTTCGGAGAGCAGCAGTTCCTGACCTGTATTCGTTGTGCATCCAATAGGTGTCACAGAGCTACAGCGCCCCCGATGTCACCAGAAAAATCAGGTACATTGGGTGACGGCTTCAGCATTCTGGGTCGTCACTCTGGAAAAACCTGCTCTGAAGAACAACTGTTCTACAGGCAGTTTTTCTATCTGGATTTCCGGCTCAAAGGTATTCCATTCCCGCCTGCTGCAGTCCCAACAATCCGACCGCCTGTTGGTTAATCTCCATGCCCGCTACAGCTGCAAGGAATCCAGCTTGACCCATGATATCCACGTAGCCTGTAAGGGTGGCAGTAGTGGCTTGATCGGCCTCTGTGCCAAGCAGGTTGCGATAGGCTAATTGGGCAACCGCTTCGTTGCTGCTGCCACCGGCGAGCGTAGATACCAAGCCAATGTCTACAGCCAATTGGAACAGGCTGTTTAGGCTATGGCCTTGGTCGAAGAAGTTGAGGATCAGACCACGTGTGGAGGCATCATTGACTAGGCTCGAAGCAATAACGTTGATGAACTCCAAGGACATGCCAGCGTTTTCTGTGGCACCAAGATCATAGGCAAGCTTTTTGTCGGCAAATTGCAGGCGTTCGATATTGGTCAGGGTGTCGGTGCCATCAGGACCAGTCAGGGTATAGCTGCCGGCTGATCCGTTGATGCTGTAGCTGCTGTGATTGCCGCTAAATACAGCAATATCGACACCGGCACCCCCATCAATCGTATCGTTGCCGGCACCGCCTGTGAGAATGTTGTTGGCACTAGAGCCGGTTAGGATGTTGTCCAGCTCGTTACCAGTGGCCTGCACGGCGTTATCAGTAAGCGTTAGATTTTCAACGTAGGCGGTCAATGCGTAGTCGATGCTTGCAAAGACTTGGTCGATGGTGCTGCTGATGTCCAAGGCCAGCAGGATTCGCGCCGCCGCTTCTGGCTCTTCAGGATTATTGTCCGTTTCGACGACTTGATCGCCAATATCATCGATGAAGTATTTGTCGGCCCCCGAGCCTCCCTCCATGTAGTCAGCACCCGTGCCTCCGTAAAGTTCGTCATTTCCTCGCCCACCGTAGAGAAAGTCGTTGCCTGCCTCACCGTAGAGAATGTCATTGCCGTCACCGCCACGGAGGATATCTGAGCCGGCACCACTGTAGACCACATCGGCAGCGCCAGAACCATCAAATGTATCATCACCATCAGTTGCCGTAACCGCGGTATTGGCTTCCATCAATAGCTCAAAACCAATACTGGCTACTTGGGCCATGTCGAGGCTGAAACCAGAAACTGTTTTTACGTTGGAAAATTCTGTGGTGGTGGCATCGTAATCACCCCAGGCAAAACTGCTGGCTATACCGGTTAGGAGTAAGGTGGCGCTATCACTGATACTGATCTGCCCCTCTAAGGCGGCAGCATCCCTTTCATGGCTGACAAAAAGTCGCTTTAGACTGCCTTCTGGAACCGTTCCATTCCAGACGAAAGAGCCATCCAAGGTAATAGAAAAGCCATTAGCCAAGAGTTCCACTGTTGAAAACGATGTACCAACTGGCGTATTACTGAGTTGGCCAAAACCAGCTTGCAAGGCATCAAGAACTTCTTGATAGGTGAAAACAAGTTCTGCAGCAAGATGATGAGACATAGCGGACTCCTCTCAGGTCCAACGGCTTGGATGCCAAGTATGGCTGATTATGCATCCTAATCAAGACCGCACGAATAGGACATCGCAAAGTCCAAATACCGACCCTGCTTCCGAACCTCTGGCCGAAAGGCTTGGAGTGCGCATTCCGCCGAAGATGACCGTTGATTCCGGTGATCGTGACCGACTGGCTCATCGGTCCCGCACTGGTGTGGGTTTTTTACGCTGACCGGTCACGATCCGTCAACTCGGCGGTCATTTTCCGCATCGACTCGCCGCGCAGTGGGAGCCGATGGGCACCGTGCAAAAGGCGGTCGAGAATGGCGTCTGCCAGCGTCGCCTCGCCGATGAGATCATGCCAGTGTTCGACGGGTAGCTGACTGGCGATCAACGTGGAGCGTCGGCCGTGGCGGTCCTCGATCACCTCCATCAGGTCGTGCCGTTGGGCGGCCGTCACCTTCTGGATGCCCCAGTCATCCAGGATCAGCAGATCCATCTTCAGCAGCTGGTTCATCAGACGCGGGTAGGAGCCGTCGCCGTGGGCGATGCGTAGCTGTTCGAACAGCGTGGGCAGGCGCAGGTAGCGCACCGCCAAGCCGTGCCGACACGCCTGATTGCCCAAGGCACAGGCCAGCCAGGTCTTGCCACAGCCGGTGGGACCGGTGATGCAGAGGTTATGGGCCTGGCGGACCCAGTCACAGCTCGCCAGCGCCGCCAGGCGGGCCTTCTCCAAGCCGCGGGGATGGCGGTAGTCGATGTCCTCGACACAGGCGTGGATACGCAACTTGGCGGCCTTGAGCAGGCGCCCCAGACGCCGGTTCTCCCGGTGCAGCACCTCCCGCTCCACCAAGAGCGCCAGGCGCTCCTCGAAGGCCAGATCGTGGGTTTCGGGTTGCTCCCGTTGCTGTTCCAGGGCATCCAGCATGCCGGTCAGCTTGAGGGCGCGCAGGTGTTCGGTGGTCTGTTGGTTCAACATGAAAGACTCCTCAGTGGTAGTAATCGGCGCCGCGCAGATTGGCGTGTTCGGGTAGCTCAGCCTCAGGCTCATCGGCCTCCTGGGGTTGCCGATCCAGGCCTTGCTTGAGAATGGATGCCACGCTCGGATAGGTGACCGAGCGGATCGCCAGGGCGCGCTCACAGGCCTGCTCCAGCCGCGTCCGGTCGTAGCGTCGCCCCAGGAGCAACAGCCCGAGGCAGGCGCGGTAGCCGTGCTCGGGATGAGGGCGGCCCTCCAGTTGCTGCTGGATCACCTGCGCCGTGCAGGGGCCGATGTCACGGGCCCAGTTCAAGAACCGTCCCGGCGACCAGTCCCGATGGGCCTGATGGGACTTGGGCATGTGCTCGGTGAGCGTGCTGTAGCGGCCTCGGCCGTGACGTGGGTGAGCGGCGACCCGCCGGCCCTTGTGCAGCACCTCCAGCGTGGTGGCGGTCAGGCGCAGGTCCAGGGTCTGACCAACCAGGCTGTGGGGGACGCTGTAGAGGCGCTTGTCCACTTCGACGTGGTAGTCGATGCCCGGCTTGGCCTTGCGCCACTCGGCATAGACGTAATCGTCCTGGGGCAGCGGTTTGAGCGCCGGCCGGTCGATCGCCTCGAACAGGTCCCGGCGGCTCTCCTCACGGCCCTGGAACGGCCGTTCGTTGAGCGGGGGCAGCAACTCGGCGATGGCCTGATTCAGCTCGGCCAGGGAGAAGAAGGTGTGATGGCGCAGGCGCGCCAGAATCCAGCGTTCCACCACCTGCACCGCCACCTCGGCCTTGGCCTTGTCTTTCGGCTTATAGGGCCGTGCCGGCAAGACGGCGGTCCGATAGTGGGCGGCCATCTCGGCGTAGGTGGCGTTGATCGTCGGCGTATAGCGACAGGCCTGGGTCACCGCCGCCTTGAGGTTGTCGGGCACCAGCAGGTCGGGCACGCCACCGAAGAACCGCAGCATGCGCTGGTGGGACGCGATCCAGTCCGGCAGGGACTGGGTGTAGGTCGCCTCGGCGTAGGTATAGCTGGACGCCCCGAGCACGCCGACGAAGATCTGCGCCGAACGGACCTCACCGCTGTGGCGGTCGACGATATCCACCGTCGGGCCGCAGTAGTCGATGAAGGCCTTCTCGCCGGCTCGGTGCAGTTGGCGCATGCTGCGCTTCTGCCGGTCTCGCCATTGGCGGTAGCGGTGGCAGTATTGGCTGTAGCCGTAGGCCCGATCCTCATGCACAGCGGCATACTCGGCCCACAGCAGTTGCAGGGTCACGCCCTTGCGCTTGAGCTCCTGGTGGATCTGGAAGTAATCCGGCTCGGCACGCGAGGCAGGCGCCTCACGGGGCGGGTACAGCAGGGCCTCCAGGCGCGCTTCGTCCACCCCGTCAGGCAGCGGCCAACTGATCCCTTTGGCCTGGGCCAGGCTGACGTACTTGCTGACGGCCCCCTTGGACAGGCCGCAGGCGCGACCGATCTTCTCGTGGCTGAGTTGAGCCTCGTACTTGAGGCGTAAGACGTCGATGATTTTCTTCATGGGAATCCTCGTTGCAGGCATGGCGTCCTCCGGGTAAGCAAAAGGACGCGGTTATGCCGGTTAAAGTCGAAGAATTCCAGTGGGTTGGATGGGCATTCCGGCATCGTGACCGGTGATTCCAGACACGTGACCGCGGATTCCGGAAACAGACCCGGAATCGGTCACGATCAATCGGAATCGGCGGTCACGTTCAAACGGAATGGGCGGTCACGATGGGGCGGAATACGCATGGAGATGGATGTATATAAGGAGTGTGCCCGAATCCGAGCTAAGTGCTTGTAGCAGACGGTGGATGGCGGAGGAGGTGGGATTCGAACCCACGGAACTCTTGCGAGTTCACCTGATTTCGAGTCACGCTATAATTTACTAATTTAATTTAAAAACAATCACTTACGCAGATCGCCCCTAATTTACTAAGTGTCTTAAAGTCAATGACTTACGTTTTTATTGACTTCAGCCTAGCACAAAACTGGCACACCTTGAGGCTAGGGTCTGTATAGTTTCTGTTGCCTTCATAATGACGAGATTCTCTCGACGCAAAGTCCGTGTCAATTCTGTGCCGCATAATGCGGCATAGATGTCACTGCTTTTTGATCAGGTATATCAGCCTGACGGGCGTTCAGGACGCTCCATAAACGGCTGCAGATGCGGTCCCGGTCCCGGTTGGCAGCTGTCTGGGATATACTCTCGACTTGATCCAAGCCTTGTGGAATGCTGCGATTCCCTATAGCACCCAAGCCAGAAACACCAGGGGCTGCTGTGTTTGACGGGGTTCCGTAGATTCGAGAAGAGGAGATAGTTCCGATGCACGTGTCATTCAACATCGCCGATGACATCCCCTTTGCACTAAAGGAATCTGCCGAGGACTTCACCCGGGACATCCGGTTTTTATCGGCGCTGATGTGGTATCGCAAGAACAAGCTGTCCCTAGGCAAGGCGGCGGAATTGGCGGGTTACGATAAATTGGCGTTCATCGAACGCATGAAGCTGGAAGGCGAGGCGATCTTTGCCTATGACGCCGATGACATGGAAGAAGTCTTTGCGGACGTGGCCCGATTACCGTGAAGGTCGTCGCCAACACGACGCCGATCATCTCGCTGGCATCCATCGGTCGACTCGATCTGCTGGAGCGCCTGTTCGGCAGCGTATTGATTGCAGAGGCCGTCTATCGTGAAATCAAGGCCAAGCCGGGATATGGGTACTGTAGCGGATTTAGCCTTAGCCTTCTTGTTTGGCTCCTCCACCTGGAGGTCTGTATTAGCATTGATCAGGGTCTGCATCGCCTGGATTTACCCCTCGGGGTCGCCCTTCTGCATAGAGCGTTTGCCCTTGGACACCACTACGCCCTTGGCCAACAGCGCTCCCATTATGAAGCCAGCAGTATTAGCTGATCTTCCGCGCAGGATGGAGTTCAGCAGGATGCTGGTAATACTGGTCTCGGGATCGATCTTTTGGAGCTTGTCGTGGATAGCATTGACACTAACGAATTCACAACTGAATAAGCCCCCACCGCTGCTTTTTGCAATGCGTATAAAGAGCTCCTTTTTATCATTGCAGACAATATGATATTCCAGCTCGGACTTCTGGGTGAGGCTGGGGCAGGTGCCTACTTGCAGGATGCGCAGTGGCTGGGTTTCTGCTGTTTCGATTTTATTGGATGGATTCATGGGATTTCTCCTGTATGGATTAGATCGAAAGTGATGATGGGATAGGGCTACTAGTCCTTCCATCATAAGTTACTACTACTAGCGCAAGTTACATTTGCCCCAGAGATGGGGCTTTTAAATGCAATCAGTCCGCCTCTTCCCAAGGCGTATCCAGATTGTCGAGGATAGATTGGCGCAGCTCTCCGGTGATCCAGGGTGCATCGGGAATGATGAACACGAAACCGCATTCATTGTTGGCCAGGAAGACCGCCTGCCAGTAGCCATCGACCACCGACATGATGCCCTCCCAGCTATGGCGGAGATCGAGCAAGATGGTAGGATCATCGGGCCATATCGCAAATGGCGGATTCTGATCGCCCTCTTCTTCGATGAGCACGATGTAGCCATCGTCCTCGGGGTTGTAGGGCCGGTGCTGTGGTGGCCAATCCACGATCAGGCGTTGCACCAGATCGGCGATGATGTTGTAGGCGGGATGGCTGGTGGGTAGTTGCCGGAGATCGGCGGCGGATTTGAAGGTAAGCATGATGGATTGCTCCTGTTAGTTGATACTGAGATAGCGTCCTTGCTGAATTGTCCCTTGCCGCCTTTCCATGTTTTGAGTCTCCGAATCAGCGGCCGAAAAGGTCTTGGCATCAGTGCCGGAACTGCTCCTCCTGCAAGTTCTGTTGGGCAAAGAAAAACCCATGGCATCCGGAGACGCGGTGGGTTCGAAGGGAATGGCTTTTGGACCGAAGTCGCAGGCAAAAAGAAACCCGCCGGAGCGGGTTATCAGTGCAACTTGTATTGCTATTTCAAATAAATCGTGGTCTGTCCCCTATTATTCGTGACATCCTGGCCCTCTTCGCTATTTGGCTCCCCGGGACGGGCTCGAACCGCCGACCTAGTGATTAACAGTCCAGCGGACAGTGTAGCAAGCACGAGGGGTAGGGCAGTGTTTTTACCCGAAACCGAATCCAGACCGAACCTCTGGCGAGCATTGTCCGTGATGGCCAGCCCCGATGCCAGCGATGGCAATGGCTGGGCTATGGCTGTGCCGAACCGAACCCGAACCTATGCTATGGCTGCGACCGGGCCTGGTGCCCCAGATGTTGCCGAGGAGGGTTCGCGTTTCAGCTGAGAATCAGGCTCGACAAACTGCAAGCTGTCTCAATGTCACACATATTCGATACCGCTGTAGGCTAACCCGGCCAGGTCTATGTTCAACGCATTGAGTTGAAGGTCTGCTGCGAATACCGCAAGTTCTTCTTGGCTGAAGAGGCCGTCTTCCAGTAGGTCCACAAACTGATCCTGAACATCGAAGCTCGGTAGGCAGCCTGCTAGGTTGAAATACAGCAGGTCCACCACGTCCTCGTTGCTGTAGGCACCCACATCATCCAAGGCATAGCCCATGACAGCTTCAAAGCTGTACCCAGTATCCAGATAGTCCAAGTAGTAGCCGACGGTGGCAAGATTGTCAATTTCTGCTGCACCATAGACCGCGCCAATCAGGCGAACTGCGTCACCCGCATTCCCATCCAAGTCGTAGGCAAGGGTGAAGGCGTCGAATTCGATCCGCTCGATATCCTGGAGCACATGGGTCATGTGGCCTCCAGCAGCACTGTAGGCATCCACGTAGATCAGATTGTTCTCGGCCGATGCCACCTCGATATGCACCGGCGAGAAGGCATTGCTGTAGTAGACTGTATCGATCTCATCCCATGCATTGCTGGAGTCATGCTCCGTGCCGCCGTAGTATTCATCGCTGCCGATGCTGGCCACGATGCGATCATCGCCCGCTCCTCCGATGAGGATGTCTGAGCCCCAATCGCCAAACAGAAGATCGTTACCGGCACCGCCATCGATGAAGTCATCGCCAAGCCCCCCGTCCAGATCATCGTCACCGGCGTAGCCGTAGATGTCGTCGTCATCGATGGAGCCGTAGATCCAGTCGTTCCAAATCGTGCCTTCGTAAACCATCACATCCGGTTCGGCGGAGAAAAGGTCGAATTCGATGGAGAATTCAAAGCTCATGGTTATCGCTCCTGTGTTGACTCATCTCAGGAAAGCCCGATGGCTTCCGATCTTGGAGATAAGCCTACGCCAGGGTCGATGAACCTAAGCTGAAGCCTTGCTGAATGGATGCTGAATAGAATGGGCTTCCGTGCCCCTGCCGGTGTCATCGATGTCCGGTTAGCACCTGACTATCGGAGATAACTCTGCTAACGGTGGCACTGGCTTCCTGCAAAGTCTTGGTCATTCCCGTACACTGCTCGCCTTGTCCAGAATCTCGGATAAATTCTGGCTTGCTCGCTTCAATGCAGCATCTGACACGGCACTATAGCGTTCGGATGTGCGGACGTTTCGATGACCAAGCAGCTTGCTTATGATATAGATACTCTCTCCTTGTGAGGCAAGCTTAGATGGTCCCAAATGTCGAAGATCATGCAACCTAAGCCATTTCATATCGCATTTTGCTCTAAGAATAGACCATCCCTTAAATATTGTAAATTACCGAATAGAAACATTATCTTGCAGGTATCTGTGACTTTTTTAACGGGACACTAGTGTCGCCTGGTGTCTATTTCGGGAGAGCCATTGCCAATCAATGGGTTGGCTACTGGCGCAAGGCCACTGCCAAAAGGCGCCAAGCGATTATGAGTTCTGCGGTGTATTTGATATTCTCTGCAGCGATGTTTGGAGTTGGTCATGGCCAAGAAGCTTTCCCGTCTATTCCTGCGCCCTTACGACGATCGGATACGGATTACCGAGAAAAGGCGCAGCAAGAAGGCCTCCATCATCTGGATCACGGTGGCCTTCATGGCCATACAGCCCTTCATCATTCTTGGGTTAGGGCCTCACGGTATTGGCGAGCCCATTCCAACGCAAGAATTGCCGCTCTACGCCGCAGTGATGGCAGGACTGTACCTGCTTACCATTGGCGTTTTGCTGCTGCTCGATTGGCTGAGGGCTCGTTAAGCAATACCGACTCAGCCATCGAGGCAGTCATTCGGTCGCACTGTTGCAGCTTTTCAATGCTCCAATTTCCCTCGGGCTTCTGCCCTGAAGACCCATTCGCCGTTTTTCTCGATCAGCTCATGGTGTCCTACCGCCCGCTGGTCGTCGGCAAATAATTGCTTCTTTCGGCCCAGCAAGGCTTGCATTAGCTCCAGATAAGCGGGCGGCATGCTGCTCAGATGGCTCATGAACTGCTTTTGCATGCTGTCATCATGGTTCCACTCATCCATCACCACCGCATTCCAAGCAGTCACGACAATGCCAAGGTAGGCTTCAAATTCGCGTTTGCTCGCGCCCTCTGGCAGTAGATCCAGGAAGGGCTGGCCAAACTCCAGGATAGTGGCGGATATTTTTTGCATAGTAAGGATTTTCCACAGAATGCAGGCTGGCCCAATTCCGACCACGCCACCGAACCCAGAGAAACGTCCATATATGAAATACGCCCAGATCCGAGCTCCAGGCGGAATTTGGATCAGGCCAGTAGGTCCAGGTCAACGTTCAGGGCTTTTGCCATGGCTTTTTGCTGGGGAGGGGTCAACTCGCCCTTGCCGGTCTCAATTTGCGTAAGGAGGCTGGGTGAAATACCCAGGGTAGCGGCCAAGGCTGTGCGGCTTAAACCCCGGTATTCTCGCCAGACTCTGATGGGGTTCTCGCCCGAGAGCAGACGTTCTACCAGACTGTCTGGGTAGGTTTCTTCGCCTGCGTCTATGGCGCTGGATAGCCGTGCCGCGCTGGCAAGTTCATGAAAGGCCTCTGCATCTTCTTTCAGTACCTGATACTCAGCCCAGGGCACAACCGCATATTCCGGCTGGCCTGCCCGTTCAATAATCTGTGTCGTCATTTATATACATCTCCCCTTGGCCCAATTTTCAAGGTCATCAACACCAGACGCTGTTCGCGTAGTTCCAGAATGGCACGGTAACCTCCAACCCGTAAGCGGTATAACGTGCAACCGCTCATTTTGATGAGATCTCCGGCATAGCCATCGAAGTCAGCAGCAAGCTTTTTCAGTTCCAAGCGCAGAGCACTTGCCTGCTGTTTGGGCATTTTCGACAAATACTTGATGGCTTGCTTGCTGTATCTGAGTTCCATCGTCAAATCATTAACCAGACACGGGCTTTTCGTCAATCTAGGTACCGAACCAATACCGACCCCACACCCGAACTACCGACCGAATAGTTTTGGAGATGGATGTGCATAGAAATAAGCCCCGAATCCGAGCTAAGTGATTGAAGCAGAAAGGGATGGCGGAGAGGCAGGGATTCGAACCCTGGGAACTCTTGCGAGTTCAACTGATTTCGAATCAGTCCCGTTCGGCCACTCCGGCACCTCTCCAATAGGACAGCCGCTGGCATTGCGCCACGGCAGGCAAGAAAAAGGGCCGGGACATGACATCCTGGCCCTCTTTGCTATATGGCTCCCCGGGACGGGCTCGAACCGCCGACCTAGTGATTAACAGTCCAACGGACAGTGTAACTGGCACGAGGGCTGCGGCAGCGTTTTTGCCAGAAACCGAACCAGGACCGAACCTCTGGCTGCCATCGTTCGCTGTTGCCTGCCGCAATGGCAAGTGGGCTATGGCTTTGGCAATGGCTCTGCCGAACGCCGACCGACCCGGCCGCAATGGCTAGGGCGCTGGACCCTGTGGCCCAGAGTTGCCCGAGGTGGCGCGGCTGGGGGTGCCCCACGGGGGTCGCCATGCCCCGGGGTCGAGTGGGCCGCAGGGTGGCACTCTGGGGCAGAGGCGACGGCGCTCGGGTTCAGGGCCGGGGTTACTCCGGGTGCGGCGTGCGGCCAGGGGCAGCTATCGGAGGTTGAGCTGCCGTTGGTCGTTGGTAGGTGAACAACACATAATCAGGGGTATAGGGACATTGGCCAGGTGACTGGAAGCTTCGCTCAGATGACCGAAATCGCCAAGTCTAACGCCGCAAATCACCGGCAAAAAAAACAGAGCGAGGAACGAGTGGTGCTTTTTTCTTTCCGAGTGCATGTGATTATTAGCGAAAATTTTTTCTCTGAACTCAATTACCATCAATTTACCAGAAAAACATGACTACATGATTGACATACTCTCAAGCGATTCCATAGTTCCAAACGTTCTTCTTTGATACTGGTAACTTTCTTATTATGTAGATTAACTGAAATATGGTATTCTTTTTCTAACTTTTCCAAATTTTTTCTGTACTCTACCATCATTTCTTCATATTCTTTTTCTATCGCTTCTTGTTCCTTTTTTTTCTGTTTTTGATTACTTTCATAATTACTAAGTTCAGTATTGTACTTGTCCAAGTTCGTATCATATTCTTTCATATCATTAATGTATTTGTTCTTAAGCTTCTTGTTTCCAAAAAAAGCACTAATAAATGCCATTGGAAAATTAACCACCAACAAGGGGAGACATACGGCAATAAAAACGATTATCTTCCTTGTTAATGGTGAAATATATTCTCCCTTCCATATTGCTTTAATGTCATCAATGACACCAACTTCAGTAGGTGCCAGATATGCTATAAAAAGCGCAATAATTACTGAAAAAACAGCATATTTAATTAGTGCCATTTTGAAGTGTGAAGACCAAGATTGACTTTCTGGTTTTTGCGGTTCCAAAGGTCTTACCGGTGGAACATTCGAAATTTTCTCAATAATATTTTCTTGAATCTTTCTTTTCTGTGGTTCTTTTGGTGGAGAAAACTTAGGGATTGGCTTTGGTAGTTCTAGAATATCCGTGTTATCAATTAATGTGCTTTTAATTTTGTTTATGACATATTTAATTTGTTCATTTGACTGGAGAGATTTGCGTAAATTTATTTTTTTATCCCAAGAGAACCATGCATCTGAGGACAAGAAACTATTTATATTATCAGACTCATTGTCTTTTCTTACGCCATCATGAAAACCGCTTAAATTTTTACTAAAAGAACTTACTTTTTGTTGCAATGCCTTTGTAAGTGAATTTGTAGTGGAGATGTTTTTTTCCAGAAAATCACTCGTTCTTTGTATTCCATCTACAAATATCTCTGTTGGTCTATTTTCAGTGGAAACCGTCTCATAGACATACCTAGTTGCATGTTTCGTTTTTTCCTTAGAACATTTCGGGCATGCTTCAATATCAACAAATTGCATTTTTAAATACCAGTAATTTTATAAACTTGACTTTTACCGTTCCATAGAAAGATTGAATGCTACCTGCTACGTGAATTCGATTGCAGGCAGAAACCAGTGTAACATCTGCAATTGCAGCGTAACATGAAAATTGTGCCATAACCGATACACCCAAACCACTCCCCGGTTGCCGGACCAAATGCGTGAGGCGTTACGTTAACGTCACTATAGCCTCCGCACCGAACAAGCCTACACCCACTAAGCCACTCGCTTCATTCTTTTCCATCATACGGCACTTGCATGCAAGTGTTGCGAATCATCTTGGGTTGACACCAGCCACAAAACGTAAAGGGCCTCCCTGCCCATAGCGCCCATCACTGATGCCCGGTCAGCACCTGACTCACAGTAGCCGATGCTTCCTGCAAAGTTTTAGTAGATAGATGGGCATATCGTTGCGATACCCGTGGATCGGCATGGCCCAACACCTGCTGCACCTCATAGAGCGTCCTTCCCGCGTTCACCAGGATAGAGGCATGATTATGCCGGAGGTCGTGGATGCGCAAGTGCTCCAACCCGGCCTTGGCCCGTATCCGCTCCCAGACCTTCTGGATGGTAGTGTAGTGGCTTTTGCTCTTGGGGTTCACAAAGACATAGGTATGCTGTCCCTCAGTGCCCTGCTGGTCCAGGATCGCCATGGCGGCATCGTTCAGCGGCACCGACCGTACCCGCTTCCCTTTGGCAATGGCCGCCGGGATAGTCAGGGTGCGCTGGTTCCTGTCGATGTATTTCCACTGGGCCGTCAATGCCTCATTCAGGCGAACCCCGCTGGCCAGGAGGAACTGCAGGATGGAACACACTGGCCTGTTGGGATGGCTCCGCAGTACCTCCAGCAACTTCGCCATCTGGCTGTCGTTCAGATAATGCTCCACCTGGTTGTCTTCCCGCAAGAGACCGATCTTGGTGGCCGGCGATGACTCCAGCATACCCCACTCAACAGCCAGGTTCAGCACCCTGCGGATCAATCCCACATAGCGATTATTGCTACTGTTTTTCAGGCCTTCGGCTTTTAGTTGGTTCTGGAACTGCACGATCTGCTGCCGTGTGATCTGGTTGAGCCGCAGGTGGCCAATCGCCTTGGATAACCGCAGATCGAACATCTCCTGGTCCTTAGCTGCCGAGCGCTTCCTGCCCAGAGCATAGGGCATGTAATGATCCGTGAAGAACTCGCCGAAGATCAGCACGGCTTTCCGGGCCTTTTCCTCTTCCCGAGGATTGGCGCCCTTGGCGATCTCGGCCTTTAGCTCCAGGGTGCGTTTGCGGGCATCGGTCAGGGACAGCTCCGTGGTTCTGCCGATGCGCTGGTGGCAGGTTTTGCCGCTGCTATCCTTGTAGCGGAGGTAGAACGTGCCTTGCCCCGGCGAGGTGTGGCGAACTTCTACATACATGCCACTGCTATAGGTGGCATCGGTGATTTCGACACGCTTCTTACCTTCCGGGCAAAAAAGGCCAGTGTCTATCAGTTTCTGCGTCAGATGTGCCTTCATGTTACCTCCTAATTGATTATGGAATCGTTTAGTGAACTCAAGTTCGGCATATGAGCCTGTAACTCGAACGGAAGTGCTTTTATGAGTTCTCGCCAGCGCGCCATATTGATGCGATATTTGGCGGTTCCGCTCTTATTAATACGCACCAAGGGCAAGTAGCCCTTGCGAACTAAAATGGCTAAGCATCGGCCTCCTGAATATTGCAGGTGACGGCTCTTCAATTGCTTCCACTTGGCCTCCCCTAGAAGGATTTCCAAAGTTAGAGTCCACTCAGGTTTGATGGCAGGTAGTACCTCATCAACGGACTGAAAAATGGAACACATCAACCTTCCCGATGTGTGGTACCGATGAGAAAGCCTTATCTGTTCCGGGAATCCACGTTGGTTGCAGTAATTGGTTGGACATTTCATTTCTTACTACCCTATTAAAATTAATAAAAAAATCGCCACAATGGCGTCTTGTCAAGACATTCGGGATCACTAGTGCTGCAGTTCGCTGATGGGCGAGGGTACCGGAAGCGGAAACTCCGACTTTTCCGATTAACCCTACTCATAGCTCGGGTATTAGGTCGGAAAAGGCGGATTTTTGCCCCCAGGGGGGCTTGCCGGTAAATGGATGCTGTATCGCCCGCCGTTTTCCGCCGACCTGCTTGCTGGTGCGCGTTGGGGCCATCCGTGGCCCTTTTGCTATGGCTTCAAAAAAGGATGTCGCCGATCAGATCGTCCTCCTCAATGCCTTCCAACTCGCCAGCGAACTCTTTTTGCACCTGGCCTTCGGGCGTTTCCCGAATGCCCTTTAGGGTATCGATGCCTTTCAACTCGACCATGCGGATGGCGTAGTTCAGGTTGTTGCGCAGCAGGTCGTACGCCTTCCCTTTCGCAAACGGTTTGCGGCCATTTTCACTGCACCACGCGACATAATCCCGGTAGAACGCCGCCCGTTGGTAGGTGTAACTATCGTCACCAATGTCACAAGACTCATGGATAAATTCGTCCAGGGAATTGCTGCTGCGCCGCCATTGCGCCATCAGCCGGTCATGGACGCGAGAAGGCGAGAATTTCCCCTGTTGTAGCAAGCGAATCGCGCCTTGCAGTGCCCAATGGGCGATTCCAGGCAACTCCTGCTGGATGATGCGCTCGGCGAGATCGGGGTCAATGGGTTTGCCCGATTTCAGGCGCGAGTTGGGGAACTCAACCAACCGCCAGCGGGCGAAGAAGGCCTCGGACTGGTCCTTTGTGGTGATGAAATGATTGGTCATAAACAGATGCGCTGCCTCGTTCACAAACGAAAACGGCCGTTCTGTTGGATGCCGACCGGACAACAGATCGCCGCCAATAACGGTTTTGAATTCCGCCGAGGGCAGCGGTGTTCCTTCCGGTAGTTCGCCGACTACATTAAGACGCGATCCCGCCAGGGTTGCCAGGTGGTAGTCGCTGCGCCAGTGGAAAGGTGAAACGGCTGTGATAAATAGCGCATGGACCAGCCGGCGAATGATGCGCTCTAAGGTGCCCTTCCCGGCCCTTCCATATGGGTCATAAAAAAGAATCGCCATTTGCAATTTAGCAACAAGACCCAACAGGATGCCGCCCATCACCTCACGGACCAGCCTGACCTGATCGGCCTCTTCGCCCTCGATGGAGGATGCGAAGGTTTCGTGGAGGAAGGCATCGAACAGCGGCGTGGGCATTTCCGTAGGTGCCACATCCAGCTTGAAACGCTGGCGATGCTCAACGGTGAGAGGCTCCACGGTGACCTTGCCATCCACAATCCGGATGAACCCCTGTGAACAGGCCACGCCAATTGGTGCCTTGGCGAAGAACTCATCATCTTCGGCCAGCGACAGGGCCAAGTCAGCAACCGCTTTGTAGTCACTGTGGCGCTCGCAGAGGTATTGGCCGTCGTAAAGTTCCGCCACACGCTTGATCAGCGCCCCTCGCGATAACGACACCCTAATGCCCTGCTTTGGCTCCCACACGTAGAGCTGGCCTGCGTAGCCCACCGGTGCATTGCCGTCGACAGTAAGGTCTTTGAGCAAACCATTGGCGAAGCCCAAATGGGTGCCGGGAACATCATCACGTCGCAACTGCTTGGCCAGCTGCCTGTCCAACTCCTGAACCGAGATCTCGGCATTGACTTTTTTCAGCTTGATGCGGGCTCTTTGGAAATCAGCAGGGGATTGAGCCTTGATAACCGCAAGGGCCGCTATCGCATTCGACTCGAAAGGCGCACCGGGATCATCCACAGCTGCCTGCAACGCCTTGGCAACCACGGCCTTGGCCTGGAGAAGAACCAACTCCTCGGCATCCTCGTCTCTGAGCCAATGCGTCGTGCCAGTGCCCACATCGTGGACGAAAGGCTTGCCCTGAGCATTGGTGCTGTAGAAGGCGGCAAAACTGTTGGATTCCCGGAATGGCGTCTGGCTGCGAACCTTCACAAGTGTGCCTTGTTCCTGCAGCGCCCTGACCGTGACAGTACCCTGATGCTGGGTCTCCAGTTCCGTGTCGAGGGTCAAATCCTGGACATGGCACACCAGCCCCTTTTCGCCTTTCTGGATACGCATCTCGCCGCCTGCCTTGCGGGTGATGGCCCGGACTTGCTCCGGTTCGGGCAGTTCTACCAGCGCAGTATCGATAGCATTTAATGTATCCTTATGGACTTGCACCGACTGCGGTTCAACCACCAAGCCGTCGCTGGCCATTGGCTTGCCCACGAACACCAATCGCCCCGGCGTGAATACGCTGGTGTCGATGATGGTGGTCAGGGATTGGCCAATAACCTTTCCGGGTTCCGTTCTGCTGTAGCGTGGCTTCAGCCAGGTCAGGCCGTTAGCTGCTGCTTGCACCATGAAGGCAACCCGGAAACGCTCGATATCGCTGGGGTCCTGAACGCGAAACCACAGGTGGCCATTGCCAGCGCCGACGGGTTTGCCATCCTTTAAGACCCTGGAAGATGTGGACGCCGCCAAGAGATAGGATACCTGCTCAAACCCAGGCACCACCTTGGCTATCGCTGCAACCCATTCCTCATTAGACAAAGCGGCGATCGGGGCTGGCGTGTGTTCATCTACGTCGCGGTCCATGTACTGCCAACAGGATGGCGTGACGTTCTCCTTGAATCGCACCATCGCCTTCATCGTCTTGCCGTTGTACTCAACCGAGTGAATGCCCAGTTGGGCCTGTCGATTGCTCTGCGGGATGCCTGTACGCTTTTCAAGCTCGGCACCGGACAGCAGCAGGAATTCCTCGCCGATCTCGATACCGTAGAAGCCCGCATTGATGATGGCGGCGTGGGAATCGTTGCCGACCTGTTCTAACAGCTTGGCCAGTTCTTCCAGGGTTTCCACACGATGCTGTACGGCAATGCCCAGGGAAACGCTGACTGCAGCATGTTTGCTGATGGAACCATCGGCGTGTTCCTTAAACTGTTTTCCGAGACTATGGGCAGGGTCGCACACCACCGTGATGACGGCCCTGGGATCAGCTGGCTTGACCGGAATTGAACCGATCCTAATGGAACGAGGGTCAATCGTTGATTTTGATTCAGACATTCTGAATCTCCTCTTATTACGAGTGAGAAAAATACCAATGCGAAACCGCCTTGGCGTGAATGCCCGATCTTTGCGACGTCTATATTGATATAGGTTTGCCCCTTGATATGGGGCTTTAAACTGGGTGAGTCCACTGCGCTTTTCTAGCAGCGCTTATCAATGGATCTCACTTTTCTTTATGGTGCGGCACTTGTAATGCGGGTTTTCTCGAAGAGACGTTATGCTGGGTATTTGCAGTTCCAGTGTTTAAAGGTGCTTTCAGTAGGTATTTTGCTTTTTATCTGGCTAAGCCGCCTTCGCCTTGATAATTTTAATTTCCTATTTAACGGGCCCCAAGCCCTTGTGTCATCTATTTTTTTTGTCGCTCTGTGATCGAACAGAGTTAATGATGGCACAAACTCGAGATGAGTCAAGCTAACTTCAAAATTCTTTTCCTCGCAGCACCTATATCACTTTATATTGCTGGATTGCACAGCTGTCATGAACTCAGCTTGATAACGAAGTGACGGAGCAAATCCCTGCACTCATAATGGCGAACACCCCCCACCCCCAAAAGTCCGCCTTTTCCGACCTAATAACCAAATTGCCAGTTGGGTTAGTCGGAAAGGTCGGAAAACTCAGCATTGGGGGACGTATCAGTAGCGGAATAGGACCGGGGTGACATAGCTTCCATTTACGGCGAACGCCCCCAGCCCCAAAAAATCCGCCTTTTCCGACCTAATACCCACACTGTCTGCTAGGTTAGTCGGAAAAGTCGGGAAATCGCCTCAGGGCCATTTGTCGGTAGCGGGAGAGGGATCGGGCCGGGGCACCACAGCCTCCGTTTTCGGCGAACGCCCCACCCCCGAAAAATCCGCCCTTTCCGCCCTCTCAGGGCACAGTCTCCGTTTACAGCCAAAGCCCCAGCCCCAAAAAATCCGCCTTTTCCGACCTGAGCCAGGGGCCCTGTGCCCTCCATTTACAGCCGAAGCCCCCACCCCTGAAAAATCCGCCTTTTCCGCCCCCAGTCACTCCACCAGGTCGCACCCCGGCGGTAGCTCCTGTCCCAGATCCCGCAGGCTGAGGCAAGCATCGCGGATATCCAGCGCCAAGCCGCCAGCCAATGCCGCCCAGCCCAGCACCGGTACCGCCTCTAATGGAGCAGCCGCCAGATTCCGACCTATGGCCAGTATCGAGCGGCGGGCTATACGTTGGCCGACTCGCTGGTGATGCCGGATTTGGCGCTGGTGTTCCAGGCGGAGGGTTTCATGGCGGATTTCCAGCTGACGGTGCTGTTGCTGGAGCTGGTGGTGGCGCTGTTGGAGTTGGCGCAGGCGGATTGCAGGGAGAGAGGCCATTACAGGTAGTCGCGGCAGTAGCCAATCGGGGAGAGAGATTTGGGAGAGGGCCAGCAATGTGGCAAGCAAGAGGATCAGAGTGCAGCGCATGGGGCTCCTTTATCGGGGGACAGCTGGTGCTGGACCAGGCTGTTGATTTATCGAAGGGGGGTAATTGCAAAATGATACGTTTTGGCATTTTGAGCATCCCTGCTCCGGCTCCGGCCTAGTCGATGGCCCTGAGAATGTCCTCGGCCTCGGGCTGATCCAGCAGGTAGTCCCGCAGCCAATGGAAATGCTGGGCGAACACCTGAGCCATGGCGGGGTTGTCAATGAACGACAGCTGACTGTAGGCGTACATACAACAAACGATGCCAAAAGCGTCGGCAGAGAGCCTGCCTTCATAGCCGTTGTCGGCGATAACCCGAAAGGCATGATCGGCTTCCGGTGCCATGCAGAATCCGCCGTTGCTCAGATGGAAAAATTGCCAGTAACCGCCTTTATAGTCTGGGCTAAGCCGAGAGGCCCAGCCATAGACTGTGGGCTCCAACAGCAGGGGAAAGGCTTGGCCAAACAGGTGGTCGGTATGTGACAGCCGCTGGTTCGTGGGCACGCAGGTTGCGGTGATGGGATTCATAGTGATATCTCCAGATTGGTGCCCTCCTCATCCATCCACAAACAAACAGGCACAGTGCGCTCTCAGCAATGAAGCTGCTTCTGACTTGATCTGTTTGGGATGGATAGAGAGGCGGGTGTTGAGGAAGGACTACTGAGGTTAGGCCGTATCAGATGCAGAGGTTGGGCGAAAGCGCCTCTCCTGATAGCGGCCAGGGATCGTGCTCGGGACTGCGGCCAGACAGTAACAATATTTGATCATGGAGCACAGCAGCAAGCTCGCTGTCTTCCAGATCGATCAGGGGCAAGAGCTCCAGAGCGGTTTCGACGGGGTTGGGGTAGTACATGGATTTACTCTCCGGTTGTTGTGGTTAGAAACAGACTCAAGCTGAGCAGAGCCATCAGAATGACCAGGGCCAGGGGTGCTGTGTGATACAGAACAAAGGCCAGTACCAGGCCTATGCCGAGCATGGGTTGGAACGCGAACAGCAGTAACAGAACGACACCAAAGATCAGGTAGGTCATCATGGAACCTCCAGGGTGGGCAGTAAGTGGTTGTGGGGAAACGCGCTTGAGAAAGAGCGCTTGGGTCGGTATAGGCTCGGTCTGGACAGACCGGTGAAGAGAAAAGCCTTAGGCTTCAGGGACTATGAGAAACAGACTTGGTGACTACAACTCTCTCGATCAGGCGGGGTTACTGGATGCGGCAGTTTTCTTAGTGTTCGCTGCTTTGGCTTTGGCGCTGGGCGGTTCAGCCTTACTATCTTTCGCTTTGGCCTTGCCGGGTTCCTCCACCTGGAGGTCAGTCCCAGCATCGATCAGGGCTTGCATGGCTTGGACAAACCCCTCGGGATCGCCCTTCTGCATAGAACGCTTGCCCTTGGAGACCACTACACCCTTGGCCAGGAGCACTGCCATTATGAAGCCCGCTGTGTTAGTGCTACGGCCTCGGAGGATGGGATTGAGCAGGATGCTGGTGATGGTGGCTTCAGGGTCGATCTTGGATAGCATTTGGTGGATAGCAGTAAAGCTAACAAATTCATGACTAAACAAGCCACCTCCACTATTTTTTGCTATGCGCAGAAACAGCTCCTTTTGTTCATTGCTGCCGATGTGATATTGCAGCTCCGACTTGTTACTAAGACTGGGGCAAGTGCCCACTTGCAGGATACGCAAAGGGTTGGTTTCTACTGATTCGATTGTCTTGGACATTGGGATTTCTCCTGTAAGGATTGAATAGGATTTATTCATATAAGATGCTCAAAAGAGCGCAGTTAGGTTGGTGCATTAAACATCCAGGTTCTCCAGAATGGATTCCCGCAGTTCGCCGGTGATCCACTCGGCATCGGGAATGACAAAGACAATGCCGGCCTCGTTGTTGGCCAGGAAAATCGCTTGCCAATGGCCGTGCCTAGCAGGCATGATGCCTTCCCAGCTATAGCGGAGATCGAGCAGCGTGATGGAGTCATCGGGCCAGATTTCATGGAGAGGTCTATCTTGATCGCCCTCCTGGATAAGGCAGATAAAGCCATCATCCTCAGGGGCGTAGCTCCGATGTTGCATGTGCCAGTCCACGATCAGGCGTTGCACCAGATCGGCAATGAGGGGATAGGCGGGATGGTCTGTGGGGAGTTGCCGGAGATCAGCAGCGGATTTGAATAACAGCATTGGATGGCTCCTGTGGTGTGGGTTTGATGGGGTGGCATCCTTGCCAACTTGTCCCTTGCCGCCTTTCCATCTTTAAAGACCCCGAATCAGCGGCCCAAAAGGTCTTGGCATCGTGCCGGTACGGCTTCCTTCCTGCAGGATCAGTGGAAGTTGGAAAATCACAGGCAATAAAAAACCCGCCGCTGCGGGTTAAATTGAGTGCGATTGATTCATGGCTTTTGGCGTTCCAATAGGCTACCCTATTGCAAATTTTGGAGTTTGCTAAACTCCTGCTATAAATCAGATTAGTGAAATCAGGTGGATATATGGTTAGGTTTTTATTTGCGGTTGCATTAGTGCTGAGCTTTAAATCAATTCATGCAGGCGAATTAGAAGATATAAAGGCATGCTCTGAAGCTGCAAAAGTAACTGCCAACGTGTCATTAGAAATTACTTCTGCAATGTGGACGCCAAATATATTCAGCCCAAACACTGTAAAGTGGTCAAATGCCTACTGCGAAGTCAAGAATGATGCGACTGTATTTCACCTCACTGTAGATGGTAAGCGGCATATTATCGAAGGTTTTTATGGAGTACCGGCAAAGAATCTCATGTTGGAAATTGATCGGATTGGCGATCACACAATAGAAGAACTTCGCAAACGCATAAAAATTATTGAGACCGCTCGTAACTCATCTATGCTGCTTCTTAAATCACCAAATCCAAAGCTAGAACAGATCAAGTCTCAATTTGAAGCCAAAGTAGAAAAGGTGCTAAATGATGGTGGAGTTGAGTTTGTTAAGGAGCGCATGGTAGCCGATAAGGCTAAGCAAGAAGAAGCACAACGGCTTGAAAGGGAGAGAACTGCTGCGCGTGCGGAGGCGGATAAATTGAGGAAGGAGCGCATTGCAGTTGAGAAGGCTAAGCAAGAAGAAGCGCAACGGCTTGAAAGGGAGAGAACTGCTGCGCGTGCGGAGGCGGATAAACTGAGGGAGCAAAGAGAGTCAGAAAAGAGCAAAGAGTCAGCATGGATGAATCGTGGAAAACAGGCGGTGAAGGAAAAATTGAGAGATCCAAGTTCAGCTAAATTCAGAAATGTTTATTTTCATAGAGGTTCCGACAATGTCCCTATGACTTGCGGCGAAGTTAGCTCTAAAAACAGTTTTGGCGGGTATGGTGATTATCAGAAGTTCATGTCTGCCGGGGAATCTGACCTTACATTTCTCGAAGAGCAATTCAAAGATTATAATGAATTTGTCAAACTCTGGAACAAGTTTTGCGCCACACCTCGGCAGCAGACAGGTGATTCAAAAGTACAAAAAGATGATGGGATATTAATACCTCGTAGCGTTTCAGGTGACAAAGGAAAATATTTTCTCATCGAGAAGACGAGAAGCGGAGACATTGTCCGTGTTTTACATAAGCGCGAGGGTGTAGACAGTGTTGTATACACTATAACTGAAACAAACTGCGCCACTATGAAAATGCGTGAAATAGGCTATAGCGAGCAATCACCATCTAAAATCAAAGAAGACCCAACAAAGTGGTTCGAATTACTGCCTGGCTCAAGCAAAAGTGATCTTGCTAATTTTGTTTGCAAGTAATGATAGCCTGATTGTATAAGGGCCGTCAGTTATAAAACAAGAGCATTGCTGATCTATAGGATTATTGGATAAGTTGTTTTACTTTATTTCTATACCACATCCACGCAAGTTGGCTTTAGTCATCTAAGTCTATCTAGACTAAGTATTGACCATTTTTTTGTGAATACAGAATCGCCCATAGTTGTGCTTGTGAACTTCCATCCATGATCAGAAACCCAGTTTAATAGTGCAGGCCCACCTCTGAACATTCCTTCAGAATCAGTAATCGCATAGAGTTCATCAAAATTTGGTTTTATTTTTCTAGCAATCTCTACATTTATATTTATCATTCCTCCTTTTCGCAATGATTCTAAAATAACCGGAATTTCAGATATCTCCGAATCTCGATCCTCAATCTTAACAATTAGGATGCGATAAGAACTATCTATTGCGGCATCGTAAAAGAAAAACATGTTAACCAATAACAGTAAAACAAGCGCATACCAGAGTCTGTTCATTATTTACCCTCTTTCTCAACTCAACAAATCAGCCGATCAAATTCAGGAAAATTTATTCAGTTACACTTTATCCTATCGCTACATATACTCCGACATCTGCGTGCCTCCACATGATTACCTCCAGGGCATGATGCTCTGCAGGTTTCTCTTTGAGCCAAACAAATTTGCTTGTGCCGCTTTGCTTCCAGTTCTCTTTGTCTTCGCTCCTCCTCCCGCTTGCTATTGCTGAGTCGCTCCTCCTCTTGCTCTTTCTGCATTATTTTTTGGTCGATAGCCTGGCTAGTCTGATCAATTAGAGTCTGCATTTCGGAAGAGACCTGATTAAGCTCCTTCCTCATTTCATCTTCTTCGTTAGTTTTATAAGCTAGCAACACATCAAAGCATGCTGATTTGCTATCACATTTACCAATGAATTTGTTTGACCAAAACAGGCCTGTCCGCTCATAGTAATTGCCTTTCCAGATACCCCCGTCTTCATCATTCATCTCTCTCTTACGGAATTCAGCAAGCGGTATTTTTTCGGACCCAAATCCCATTTTGAAACCTTTTTTGAAAGTCCCCTCAAAAACAATTCCATTGGCCCATGTGTATTTTCCTTGGCCGGTACGCTGACCATTTAGCCAATCGCCTTCATAGATATCGCCAGGCCAGTCGGAGTTTTCCCCCCAAATATATTTTCCTCTTCCATGTTGTACACCGGCCTTGAATGAACCCTCGTACTCGTCTCTTCCTCGTGCCACTCCTACTCCATCGGCCAAGCCGTTTTTACAGTCACCACTATAGAACTCCCCATTATCCGGATCGTTCACTTTGCAGTCAAGCAGGCCTGCAGAGTATGAATTTGAAGTCATTATTATGAGGTATAGCACTATAAGTGCCATTCCAATATGTCGAGAATTAATGCTAAATTTCATGCGCGATCTCCTGTGTATTCTTTTGGCTGTCGACAATTTGTAAGCGCCGCCGCCAGCTCCACCAGGGCTGCCAGTCCCCTTGAGGGCTGAGAATTGATTGAGCTCCCTGAGTTTTGGCGCTGTGGCAGCACGTCCGGGCTACTTGCTTCATAACGCCGGATTCAAGTCGCAATTACCCCACGCAGGGCGTTGCCAGAGTCATGTCGCCCGGTACTTCAGTTACTCGCGGAGCCGCCATTGGCCTGCTCGTCCTACAAGGCCTAGGCAGATGTCTAGGCTTCGCGGCCGAGGAGGTTGGTGTAGAGTTGCTTGACGAAATCTGCTGTTGCCATTGAGTCTATTTCCATTTTTAGCGTGAGGTTTGGCGGTAGCTTACCAATCTAAAGTAGCTCGGAGCGTCACCGACTATACATCGTGTTGAATCAGTCGTCTGTAGGCCTTCGCCTACAGGGCTGTAAGCCTAGGCCTACATGGCACAGAATGTTTTTATGCTGGAAAAATGAAACTTATGGTCGATAGGGTAGGTCAGTCCCCGAAAACTCGGTGGCCGTAATACCGAGCCTGCTTCCGAACCAAGGTCCGAAAGGCTTGGAGATGGATGTATATGAGGAGTGTGCCCGTATCCGAGCTAAGTGCTTGTAGAAGAAGGTGAATGGCGGAGAAGGTGGGATTCGAACCCACGGAACTCTTGCGAGTTCACCTGATTTCGAGTCAGGCCCGTTCGACCACTCCGGCACCTCTCCAATAGGTCTCCCACCGGGCATTGCACCAAGGCGGGCAAGAAAAAAGGCCTGACAGCGAGCTGCAAGCCTTCTTCTGTGTCTGGCTCCCCGGGACGGGCTCGAACCGCCGACCTAGTGATTAACAGTCACCCGCTCTACCGACTGAGCTACCGGGGAAAAGAAGGCGGCATTATATAGGGCTTCGGCTTTATGTCAACCGCGTGAAGGCCTTTTCAACCCGGTCCAGGGCCTTTTCCAGGTTGTCCATGCTGGTGGCGATGGACAGGCGGATGTGGCCTGGGGTGCCGAAGGCGGAGCCGGGAATCAGGGCCACGCCGGCCTTTTCGATCAGGTATTCGGCCAGGGCCAGGTCGTCCTTGATGCTGGGGATGTTGTCTATCGCCTCTTGTACGCTGGGGAAGCAGTAGAAGGTGCCGTCCGAGGGCTGGCAGTTGAAGCCGGGGATCCGGTTGAGGCGTTCGACCACGTAGTCGTGGCGTTGTTTGAAGTGGACGATCATTTCGCCGATGCACTCCTGCGGCCCCTCCAGGGCGGCCTGGGCCGCCACCTGGGAGATGGAGGTGGGGTTGGAGGTGCTTTGCGACTGGATCTTGGTCATGGCCTTGATGATTTCCAGCGGGCCGGCGGCATAGCCGATGCGCCAGCCGGTCATGGAGTAGGCCTTGGAGACGCCGTTGAGTACCAGGGTGCGGTCCTTCAGCGCAGGGCAGGCGTTGAGGATGTTGACGAAGGGTGCATCGCCCCAGCGGATGTGCTCGTACATGTCGTCGGTGGCGATGAGCACACGCGGGTGTTCCAGCAGTACCTCACCCAGGGCGAGCAGTTCCTGCTTGCTGTAGGCCATGCCCGAGGGGTTGGAGGGGCTGTTGATGACGAACAGTCGGGTGTTGTGGCTGATCACGGCACGCAGTTGTTGCGGGCTGATCTTGTAGCGCTGGGCGGGGCCGGTTTGTATGTACACGGGGGCGGCACCGGCCAGCAGGCACATATCCGGGTAGGATACCCAATAGGGCGAGGGGATGATCACCTCGTCGCCGGGGTTGAACAGGGCCTGGGCCATGTTGAAGAAGCTTTGCTTGCCACCGCAGGAGACCAGTATTTCTTCTGGCTTGTAGTCCAGCCCGTTGTCGCGCTTGAATTTATCTGCCACCGCCTGTTTGAGTTGCGGGGTGCCGGCCACGGCGGTGTATTTGGTGAAGCCGTCGTTGATGGCCTGGATGGCGGCCTGTTTGATATGCTGCGGGGTGTCGAAGTCCGGTTCACCGGCACCCAGGCCGATGACATCCTGACCGGCGGCGCGCATTTCCGCAGCACGGGCGGTGATCGCCAGGGTGGGCGAGGGTTTGATGGTGGTTACGCGCTGCGATAGCCTGATGGTCATTAGATGATCCCGCTTGCAATCAGGGGGCTGCTTGCCCCGGAAAATTAACGTCTGCTGAGGGGCGCTTAAATCGGCACCTCTGTCTGTTCAGCCCTGCATAATAGCCCAAGACAACTGGCGAGCAGTATAAGGTTCATGACAAAAAAATTCGAGTTGGAAACCCTCTACCGGCCGGCCGGTGATCAGCCAGAGGCCATCGCCCGCCTGCTGGAGGGGTTGCAGGACGGCGAGGCGGGCATGACCCTGCTGGGTGTGACCGGCTCGGGCAAGACCTTCACCATCGCCAACCTGATTGCCCAGACCCAGCGACCGACCCTGATCATGGCGCACAACAAGACCCTGGCGGCACAGCTCTATGGCGAGTTCAAGGCCTATTTTCCCGACAACGCGGTGGAGTATTTCGTCTCCTATTATGATTATTACCAGCCGGAGGCCTATGTGCCGGCCTCGGATACCTTCATCGAGAAGGACTCATCCATCAACGAGCACATCGAGCAGATGCGCCTGTCCGCCACCAAGGCCCTGCTGGAGCGGCCGGACAGCATCATCGTCGCCACCGTCTCCTGTATCTACGGCCTGGGTGACCCGCGCCAGTACCTGAGCATGGTGCTGCATCTGGTGCGCGGCGATCGCTTAGATCAGCGCGCCATGCTGCGCCGCCTGGCGGAGCTGCAGTACACCCGCAACGAGGTTGAGTTGCACCGCGCCACCTACCGGGTACGCGGCGATGTCATCGATATCTACCCGGCGGAATCCGACGGCGAGGCGATCCGCGTTCAGCTGTTCGATGACGAGATCGAGGCCATCGCCGTGTTCGACCCCCTCACCGGCGAGGTGCTGCGCAAGGTGCCGCGCTACACCGTCTATCCCAAGAGCCATTATGTCACCCCACGCGAGACCATCCTGGAGGCCATAGAGCAGATCAAGGTCGAGCTGAAGCAGCGGCTGGACCAGCTGCGCGATCTGAACAAGCTGGTGGAGGCGCAGCGGCTGGAGCAACGTACCCGCTTCGACATCGAAATGATGCTGGAGCTGGGCTACTGCTCCGGGGTGGAGAACTACTCGCGCTATCTGTCCGGCCGCGCCGCCGGCGAGCCGCCGCCGACCCTGTTCGACTACCTGCCGGACAACGCCCTGCTGGTGATCGACGAAAGCCACGTCACCGTGCCGCAGATCGGCGGCATGTTCCGTGGCGACCGCTCGCGCAAGGAAACCCTGGTGGAATACGGCTTCCGCCTGCCCTCGGCGCTGGACAACCGACCCATGCGCTTCGAGGAATTCGAGCGCCGTGCACCTCAAACCATTTATGTCAGCGCCACCCCGCGTGACTACGAAATCCAGCACTCCGGCGCCATTGTCGAGCAGGTGGTGCGCCCCACCGGCCTGGTGGACCCGCAGATCGAGGTGCGCCCGGCGACCACCCAGGTGGACGATCTGCTCTCGGAAATCCACCAGCGTACCGCCCAGGGTGATCGCGTGCTGGTCACCACCCTGACCAAGCGCATGGCCGAGGATCTGACGGATTACCTGATGGAGCACGATGTCAAGGTGCGCTATCTGCACTCGGACATAGATACGGTCGAACGGGTGGAGATCATCCGCGACCTGCGCCTGGGCGAGTTCGACGTGCTGGTGGGCATCAACCTGCTGCGCGAGGGCCTGGACATGCCCGAGGTCTCCCTGGTGGCGATATTGGATGCGGACAAGGAGGGCTTTCTGCGCTCCGAATCCTCACTCATCCAGACCATAGGCCGGGCGGCGCGCAATGTGCGAGGCAAGGCAATCCTCTATGCCGACAAAATCACAGGCTCGATGCAGCGGGCGATGGACGAAACCGAGCGCCGACGAAAGAAGCAGATCGCCCATAACCTGGCCCACAACATCACCCCCAAAAGCATACTGAAGAAGGTAACGGACATCATGGAGGGGGCCTATCCCGGTGCCCCCCTGCCAGCAAAAAAGTATGCCAAGGTGGCCGAGCAGGTCGCCCAATTCAAGGCCCTGAGCCCGGAACAGATGCACAAACGCATTCGACAACTAGAACAGGAGATGTATGAGAAGGCGCGCAATCTGGAGTTTGAGCAGGCGGCTCGAATCCGTGATGAACTGCGTGAATTGCAGGCCAGCGGGCTATGGGTTTGAGCGTGCCGAACGGGGCCCGGTCAGGCGGAACGGGCGGACAGCAAAATCAGCCCCAACAACACAATCGCACTTGTATATTGTAAAACTCATGTTATCCTAACGGCCGTTGGTATAAACAGACAGGTGAAATCAAACATGAGTGAGACAATACAAGAGCTAAGCTCCGAAGAACTGTTCAAGCTGGCCGAGCAGCGCAAACAAGAAGAAGAGGCCAAACGCCAGGAGGCGGTAAAGCAACAAGTAGCCGAGGTCCGCGCCGAGATCCGCAAGCTGGATACCCAGTACCGCAAAGATCGTTTAGCGCTGGAAAATGAAATTGCCAAGCTCACCGGTAAGCCCGGCAGTTCAGGCAAGGGCCGAGGTAACAGCCGTTCTGCGGGCATCTCCTCCAAGATCGTTGATATCATTCGTGAGGCCGGTGAAATCAGCACCAAGGAGATCAACCAGAAGCTGCAAGAGGCCGGCTTCGAGGCCAAGAACCTATCCCAAAGCATGGCCTATCTGAAGAAGCGCGGTGAAGTAACCTCCATCAGTCACGGCATCTATAAACTGAGCTGATTCTGGCCCCTGGATGTCCACTGGAAAGCCGCCTTCGGGCGGTTTTTTAGTTTACTGTGAAACTCGCGGCAGTGACTGGCCTGCCGTGCGGCATAGGGCGGGCCACGCCCGCCGCCAAGCCACAGCAATGAGGCTTGCCCCTGGCACGGGTACAGCGGCCACGGGCGGCCCCATGCACTCCCACCCATCATGGAGCTGGCGGTTACTGTGAAATATCCGTGGCAACTCACGAGTCCTGACATGTTATGCGGTTGTTTCATTTTCTGGGGTCGCTCCAAGAGGTCAGATGAGGTCCAATTCCATGCACTATCGCCTGCGCCAAGCCCAGCGTGTGCTGGATTCCGGTGGCATCATCGCCTACCCCACAGAGGCGGTGTATGGACTGGGTTGCAACCCGATCAGGGGGGATAGCGTGGCGCGCCTGCTGGCGCTCAAGCAACGCCCCTGGCGCAAGGGCCTGATCCTGGTCTGTGACCGCTTTGATCCCCTGCTGGACTGGATTGAACCCCTGCCGCCGGAGCAGATGGCCCCGCTGTTGGCCAGCTGGCCCGGCCCCCACACCTGGCTGCTGCAGGCCCAGCCCTGGGTACCGCGCTGGGTGCGCGGCCAGCATGACAGCCTGGCCGTGCGGGTCAGCGCCCACCCCCTGGTGGCGGCGCTCTGTCGCGGTTTCGGCGGCCCACTGATCTCCACCAGCGCCAACATCAGCAACCTGCCCCCGGCGCGCAGCCCGACCCAGGTGCGCTTGCAGTTTGCGCGGCGCATCGACTATCTGCTCAGCGGCCCGCTGGGTGGGCTGGCGCAGCCCACGCCGATCCGTGACGCCCGCAGCGGCCGGCAACTCAGGGGCTGATCGACAAACAGGCCCGCAACGCGCTACATTGCCCCTGTCAAGTACAGCCTAACCCAGCCCAGCGGAGAGCCCCATGTCCATCCGGAAACGCCAGCATGGATGAAAAAACCCTCAAGGCCTTGATCGCCGCCGGGGCGGTCAAACGGGTGCATATCATTGCCAACGGCGGCCACTTCTACGTCAGGATCGACACCCCCAACGATTCCTTCACCGCCCTGACCCTGAAGGGCACGGCCAAGATCTGGACCTCCCTGGACAGCGCCGCCAAGTGGATTCGCGCCTTGGGCCTGGGTAACGCCCGGCTGGATCTGGTCAACTGGCAGCCGGGCCAACGGGGCCTGGGGCTCTGAACTTTTGCCAACGACCCCGGTCTTATGCCATGAACGACGAGAGGAAAAGGCTGTCAGAACCCCCCGCTTGGACAGCCTGCTCCGGTTTGTGGAGCGAAGGTTGCCCCGGTACACCCCCCCAAGTACCGGGGCTTTTTTTCTCTGGGCTCAATGCAGGTTATGATGGGCCATCCCCATTACCCATGCAGCAGGAGACCCCATGAATCTCGATCGCGTCGGCCCAGGTTCAGACATCCCCAATCAGATCAACGTCATCATTGAAATACCGGCCCACTCGGACCCGGTCAAGTACGAACTGGACAAGGCCACCGGCGCTATGTTTGTCGATCGTTTCATGTCCAGCGCCATGCACTACCCCTGCAACTACGGCTATGTACCGCGTACCCTGTCCAAGGACGGCGACCCGGTGGATGTGCTGGTGCTCACCCCCTATCCGCTGATCTCCGGCTCGGTGATCAAGGCCCGGCCGGTGGGCGTGCTGAAGATGACCGACGAATCCGGCGACGATGCCAAGGTGCTGGCGGTGCCCATCGACAAGCTGTGCAAGACCTATCGAGCGGTGACTAACTTCCGCGACCTGCCCGGCGAGATCCTCAACCGCATCGCCCATTTCTTCGAACACTACAAGGATCTGGACGAGGGCAAATGGGTGCGGGTAGATGGTTGGTACGGCCTGGAGGAGGCCAAGCAGGAGATCATGGACTCGGTGCGCCTGTATGATGATGCCCCAGAAAAGCCGAATTTCTGAGTCAAGGCTGATGAAGGCCTGCATCCTCTCCGACAGCCATGATCATATCCCCCTGCTGGACGCCGCCGTGGCCCAGGCCAAGGAGTTGGGCGTTGAGGCGGTACTGCACTGCGGCGACATCGTCGCCCCCAGCACCTTGCGCTGTCTGAAAAAGCACGAGTTGCCGGTGCACTTTATCCACGGTAACAACAGCGGTGATCTTTATGTGCTGACCACCATGGCGGCGCAGGCGGACAACCAGTTCCACTACCACGGCATGGACGCGGGGGTAACCCTGGCGGGCAAGCGCATCTTTCTGGTGCACTACCCCCACTATGCCCGCGCCATGGCCGCTACCGGCGACTGGGATCTGGTCTGCTGCGGCCACAGCCATGAGCTGACCATAGAACAGGTGACCAACGCCAAGGGCGGCAGCACGCCCCTGGTCAATCCGGGCACCATCGGCGGCGTCGGCCGCGCCCCGGCCACCTGGATCCTGGCCGACCTGGAGGCCATGGACTTTCAGCCGCAGCAAGTGCCCAAGCTGATCGAACAGGGCTACAGCGAGCTGGCGGGCTAAGAAATCATGGATGTGGAGAACGCCATGATCACCTGGGAGCTCCGAGCGCTGGCTCGGAGGGGTTGAATCCCTGTAGCCTGGATGGAGTGCAACCTAATCCGGGTTGGCCGCTGGACAGGCGTTTGTATGCTGCGCAGCGCCTCCCCGGATTCCGCTTCGCTGCATCCGGGCTACAGGGGCTGCCGAGTCCCGAGCTCCGAATCCCGAAACGGCCAAGAGATGTTTCATGTGCCGGGGTGGCGCTTTCCGATCCCTGTCCGTTGGATTTATTATCGGTCGCGACGGAATTAAATCTCTGTGTGCTCTGCGCTACTTTGCGCACTCTGCGTCCCTTTCTGCATCGATTAACGACGGAGTTGAGCCTTATGAACAACCTGACCCATTTCAACAGCCAGGGCGAGGCGCACATGGTGGATGTGGGGGGCAAGAGTCCCAGCCACCGCAGCGCCATCGCCGCCGGCCAGATCCGTATGCAGCCCGAGACCCTGGCCCTGATCGAGTCCGGCAGCCACAAGAAGGGCGATGTGCTGGGCATTGCCCGCATCGCCGGCATCATGGCCACCAAGCGTACCGGTGAGCTGATTCCCCTCTGTCACCCGCTGGGGCTGACCCATGTGGCGGTGGATTTTCATGTCGATCACGCCCTGCCTGGGGTGCAGTGCGCGGTCAAGGCCGAGACCCACGGTCAGACCGGGGTGGAGATGGAGGCCCTGACCGGGGTGCAGATCGCCCTGCTGACCATCTATGACATGTGCAAGGCGGTGGACCGGGGCATGGTCATAGAACAGGTGCGCCTACTGGAGAAGCACGGCGGCAAGTCCGGCTCCTGGCTGCGGGAGGGTTGAGGGCGCAAGGAAGCAACCGAGCGCTTCGCGATTTTCACAGTAAGCTCAATCAGCTGGGGGATGTTGGATACTTGCTCCACCTGGGATGAACTTCTGGCGGGCTATGCCGCGCTGCAGAAGGGTGCGGGCAAGGCCTAGCTGTCATAGTGAAAACGGCAAGCGATGATGACCAGTTCGGTATCAGTTACTCGGTAAACCAGACGGTTTGTTTCATCCATGCGCCTAGACCAGTAGCCGGATAATTCGCCTCGCAGGGGCTCAGGTTTGCCAATAACCACGAAGGGCTCACGCGCAGCGGCGGTAATCAACCCATTCAGGCGTTTCAGCGTCTTCTTGTCCTGCGCTTGCCAGTACAGGTAGTCGGCCCAGGCATCGGGCACGAAACGCACGCTGCGCACGCTTATTCAGCCGGTAAAAGCTGGCGAGTTTGCGCCAGACCGGCCTTATCCTGGGCAATGGCCCTGGCCAAGGCCGCCGCATTTGCCGGATTGCTGGTCAAATGCAGGGTCTCCATGATGCTGTTATAGCTATCCAGCGACATGATCACCGCATCACCCTCAGCGTCACGGCGACTGATGATGGTCACATCGGCGTCTTGCACCACCCCATCCAAAATGGACTTGAGCGCATTGCGTGCATGAGAATAGGTAACGACCTTCATGGCGGCTCTACTTGTTCAGAAAGTTGAACAAGTATGCCCTGCGGATGCGCGTAAAACAAACCGCTTCTGGCTGATCGCCCATACGCAGACCTCAAACTCACCCCCAACAAAGGCAATACCCATGAAAATCAGCATCATCAATGGCAGTCATCGGCACAACGCGCAGAGCGCCAAGGTGGCGGGCTTTTTGGCCGGGCAGCTGGAGCAGCTCCGGCTGGCGGATGAGATCTGGCGCTTTGATCTCACCGACAACCCCCTGCCCCTGTGGGATGAGGGCATCTGGTCGGGGGATGCCAAATGGCAACAGCTGCTGACACCCCTGTCCGCCCAGCTGGCCAGTAGCGATGGCTTTATCATCATCGCCCCCGAGTGGCACGGCATGGCCCCCTCGGGGCTGAAGAACTTCCTCCTGCTGTGGGGTAACAACGAGCTGGCGCACAAGCCGGCCCTGATCGTCGGCGTCTCCTCCAGCGTCGGTGGCACCTACCCGGTGGCCGAGCTGCGCATGAACAGCAGCAAGAACAACCGTCTGTGCTACATCCCCGAGCATCTGATCATCCGCAACGTCGAGCAGGTGCTCAATGAATCGGGGGAGAACGACACCGAGGCCGATACCTATTACCGCGAACGCAGCGCCTTCGCCCTGGGGTTGCTGGAGCAATACGCCCAGGCCCTGCGCCCGGTGCGGGCTGCCGAGGGCACCTTTAACGCCAAATTCAAAAACGGCATGTAGGACAGGGGGCTGTCCACTGACCGTTGAGCGCCGGATTCAGCGTGAAAACAATACTGAGTATTCAGCTAAACAATAATAAGTCAATAAAATAAAATCAATAAATTACACAAATAACTTAATAATCCAGCCGAGATAAGCTCCGTTGTTTTTATAGGCGCATAGAGGCAATGAGGCCTTGCTTCGGTTGCTCAAAGCCGATTCATAGGTGAGAATGGCGGCCCCTTGCGTCTCGGTGGGCGGGCCCTGCCCGAGCGCGCAATCAGACACGAATTTCCTGGCTGCTGCCCCGTGGCGGCGGCCTACAGAGGTCAACAACCCGTTTTTTCAGTACTCAAAATATAGATTAGGGGAGACAACCTATGTCGTCACGCAAAGAGCTAGCAAATGCCATTCGCGCCCTCAGCATGGATGCCGTGCAGAAGGCGAACTCCGGCCACCCCGGCGCGCCCATGGGCATGGCGGATATTGCCGAGGTGCTGTGGAACGGCCACCTGAAGCACAACCCGGCCAACCCCAAGTGGGCCGACCGTGACCGCTTCGTGCTCTCCAATGGCCACGGCTCCATGCTGATCTACTCCCTGCTGCACCTGACCGGCTACGACCTGAGCATGGACGACCTGAAGAACTTCCGTCAGCTGCACTCGCGCACCCCAGGTCACCCGGAATACGGCTATGCCCCCGGCATCGAGACCACCACCGGCCCCCTGGGTCAGGGTATTTCCAATGGCGTCGGCATGGCCCTGGCGGAGAAGATCCTGGCCGAGCAGTTCAACCGTCCTGGCCATGCGATCGTCGATCATCACACCTACGTCTTTCTCGGCGATGGCTGCATGATGGAAGGCGTCTCCCACGAGTCCTGCGCCTTTGCCGGCACCCTGGGCCTGGGCAAGCTGATCGCCTTCTGGGACGACAACGGCATCACCATCGACGGCGATGTGGATGGCTGGTTCACCGACAACACCCCGGCCCGTTTCGAGGCCTACGGCTGGCAGGTAATCCGCGACGTGGACGGCCACGATGCCGCCGCCATCGATGCCGCCATTCAGCAGGCCAAGACCGAGACCGGCAAGCCAACCCTGATCTGCTGCAAGACCGTGATCGGCTTTGGGTCGCCCAACCTGTGCGGCAGCCACGACTGCCACGGTGCCCCCCTGGGGGACGAAGAGATCAAGCTGACGCGGGAAAAGCTGGGCTGGAAGCACGAGCCCTTTGTCATTCCCGACGAGGTCTATGCCGGCTGGGATGCCAAGGCCAAGGGAGCCGAGGCGGAACAGGGCTGGACCGAGCGGTTTGCCGCCTATCGCGCCGCCCACCCCGACCTGGCCGCTGAATTTGAACGCCGCATGGTCGGCGAGCTGCCCGCCGATTGGCAGGAAAAGGCCAGTGCCTTTATCAAATCGGTACAGGAAAAGGCCGAGAAAAAGGCCACCCGCCAGCACTCCAAGGCCTCCCTGGACGGCTATGCTGCCCTGCTGCCGGAGTTTGTCGGCGGCTCTGCCGACCTGACCCCGTCCAACAACACCTTCAACAGCAGCTCCAGATATATCAATCCGGGTCACGGCAAGCCGATGGACTTCGGCGGCAACTACCTCAGCTACGGGGTACGCGAGTTCGGCATGTCCGCCATCATGAACGGCATGACCCTGCACGGCGGCGTGCGCCCCTACGGTGCCACCTTCCTGATGTTCTCCGAATACGCCCGCAACGCCCTGCGCATGGCGGCACTGATGAAGATCAACCCGATCTTCGTCTATACCCACGACTCCATCGGTCTGGGCGAGGACGGCCCCACCCACCAGCCCATCGAGCAGATCCCCACCCTGCGCATGATCCCCAACATGAGCAACTGGCGGCCCTGTGACGGCACCGAAACCGCCGTGGCCTGGAAGGCGGCGATCGAGCGCAAGGACGGCCCCAGCTGCCTGATCTTCACCCGTCAGGCCCTGACCCCCATGCCGCGCAGCGATGAGCAACTGGCCGATATCGCCCGTGGCGGCTATGTGCTGCGGGATTGCGATGGCGCGCCTGAGGCCATCATCATCGCCACCGGCTCGGAGGTGGAACTGGCCGTGGCCGCCGCCGAGGCCATGAGCGGCAAAAGGGTGCGCGTGGTCTCCATGCCCAGCACCGATGTGTTCGAGGCCCAGGATGCGGCCTACAAGGAATCCGTGCTACCGGCCGCCTGCACCGCCCGCGTCGCCGTCGAGGCCGCTGTCACCGATGGCTGGTATAAGTACGTCGGCATGAACGGCAAGGTGATCGGCATCAACCGCTTTGGTGAATCGGCCCCGGCCGGTCAGCTGTTCAAGGAATTCGGCTTCACCGTGGAGAACGTGGTTCAGGCGGTCGAAGCGGTTCTTTAGTGCCAACATTTGAGGACGCAGAGACCGCGGACGACTGCACGGATGCAGGAGGTAGGGTGAAGCAGGATGCCCGAGCCGAGAAGCGCAGAGGGCGCGGAGGAAAATATTTTTTCTCTTTTAAACTCCTCCACAACTCTGCGATCTCCGCGCTGCTTTGCGTCCTCTGCGTCCTTTTTGGTTCCGGCTTTGCCGGGTAAGGTTTGAGACTAAATTCAAGCGGGCATCAGGTTGCGCGACTTCTCGCTCAGCCGCCCACTTTTCCCACTGAAAAATCAGGAGAAAATTATGGCTCTTAAAGTCGGTATCAATGGTTTTGGCCGCATCGGCCGCATGGCGTTCCGCGCCATCAGCAAGGATTTCCCCAACATCGAAGTGGTCGGCATCAACGACCTGCTCGACCCCGATTATCTGGCCTACATGCTCAAGTACGACTCCGTACACGGCAATTTCCCCGGCGACATCGCCGTGGAAGGCAACAGCATGATCGTCAACGGCAAGAAGATTCGCCTCACCGCCGAGCGTGATCCCGCCAACCTGAAGTGGGACGAAGTGGGTGCCGAGCTGGTGATCGAGTGCACCGGCTTCTTCCTCACCGACGAATCCTGCCAGGCGCACATCAAGGCCGGTGCCAAGAAGGTGGTGCAGTCCGCCCCCTCCAAGGATGCCACCCCCATGTTCGTCTATGGCGTCAACCACAAGACCTATGCCGGTCAGGCCGTGGTCTCCGCCGCCTCCTGTACCACCAACTGCCTGGCCCCTGTGGCCAAGGTGCTGCACGACAACTGGGGCATCAAGCGTGGCCTGATGACCACGGTACATGCCGCCACCGCCACCCAGAAGACCGTCGATGGTCCCTCGCAGAAGGACTGGCGCGGTGGCCGCGGCATCCTGGAGAACATCATCCCCTCCTCCACCGGCGCGGCCAAGGCCGTGGGCAAGGTGCTGCCGGAACTCAACGGCCTGCTCACCGGCATGGCCTTCCGCGTGCCCACCTCCGACGTCTCCGTGGTCGATCTCACGGTGGAACTGAACAAGGATGCCGACTACGCGGAGATCTGCGCCGCCATGAAGTCTGCCTCCGAGTCCGGCGACCTGGCCGGCGTGCTGGCCTACACCGAAGACAAGGTGGTCTCCACCGACTTCCGTGGCCACGGCACCCCGTCCATCTTCGATGCCGGTGCCGGTATCGCCCTGGACAAGACCTTCATCAAGGTCGTCTCCTGGTACGACAACGAGTACGGCTATACCTGCAACATGCTGCGTTTTGTCGAGCATGTAGCGGCCAACTAAGGCCAGGTTGCCACCCCCCTCACCCCCTCTCCCCCAGGGGAGAGGGGATGGGGGTGGGTAGCCACTAGCCCGTCGCCCAAGAGCTTTGAGCTTAGGCCGCTGTCAACACCCTGGCCTGATCTGAATGCTTTTTTCTCTTCCATCTGCATCCAAGGAGCGTCCCATGGCGTTTATCAAACTCACCGATCTCGATCTGGCCGGCAAGCGCGTACTGATTCGCGCCGATCTCAATGTCCCGGTCAAGGATGGCAAGGTCACCTCAGATGCCCGCATCAGCGCCTCCATGCCCACCATGGAGCACTGCGCCAAGGCCGGTGCCCGGGTCATGGTCATGTCCCACCGTGGCCGTCCGGAAGAGGGGGTGTATGACGAAGAGAACTCCATGGCCCCCATCGCCGCCGACATGAGCGCCAAGCTGGGCAAGGACGTGCGTCTGATCAAGGACTACCTCGACGGCGGCTTCGAGGTCGCCGAGGGCGAGGTGGTGCTGCTGGAGAATGTCCGCTTCAACAACGGCGAGAAGAAGGACAACGAGGAACTGGCGAAGCGGTACGCCGCCCTCTGTGATGTCTTCGTCATGGACGCCTTCGGCACCGCCCACCGCGCCCAGGCCTCCACCCATGGGGCCGGCAAGTTCGCCCCTGTGGCCTGCGCCGGTCTGCTGCTGGCCGATGAGCTGGAAAACCTGGCCAAGGCCCTGGCCAAACCGGCCCGGCCCATGGTGGCCATTGTCGGCGGCTCCAAGGTCTCCACCAAGCTCACCGTGCTGGAGGCCCTGTCGGAAAAGGTCGATCAGCTGGTGGTCGGCGGCGGCATCGCCAACACCTTCCTCAAGGCCATGGGGCATAACGTCGGTAAGTCGCTGTGCGAGGACGACCTGGTGAATACCGCCAAGGCCCTGATCGAAAAGATGCAGGCCCGTGGTGCCCATATCCCGATCGCGGTGGATGTGGTCTGCGGTAAGGAGTTCTCCGAGACCGCCGAGGCCACCCTGAAGGACGCCAGCGAGGTGGCCGATGACGACATGATCTTCGATATCGGCCCCAAATCCGCTCAGGAGCTGGCCGATATCATCGCCAAGGCCGGTACTGTGGTGTGGAATGGCCCGCTGGGCGTGTTTGAGTTCGATCAGTTCGGCGCGGGCACCAAGACCGTCTCACTGGCCATAGCCAATTCGGACTGCTTCTCCCTGGCCGGCGGCGGCGACACCATTGCCGCCATCCAGAAGTACGACATCTACGACAAGGTGTCCTATATCTCTACCGCCGGCGGTGCCTTCCTGGAATACCTGGAAGGCAAGACGCTGCCCGCCGTGGCCATGCTGGAAGAAAAGGCCAAGGGCTGAAATCCGACCATGCTCAGACGCACCAAGATACTCGCCACCCTCGGCCCGGCCACCCAGGACCCCAAGGTATTGGATGATCTCATCCATGCCGGGGTGGACGTGGTGCGCATCAATCTGTCCCACGGCAACCACGAGGAACACCGCCAGCGGGCCGATGTGGTGCGTGACCGTGCCCGCGCCAGCGGTCGTCAGGTGGGCCTGTTGGCCGATCTGCAGGGGCCCAAGATCCGTATCGGCCGTTTCCGGCAGGACAAGGTCAACCTCAATGAGGGCGACTCCTTCTGCCTGGACACCCAGCGGCCCCTGGATCAGGGCGACGAGCAATCGGTGGGCATCACCTTCACCCGCCTGGTGGATGACGTCAAGCGGGGCGATACCCTGCTGCTGGACGACGGGGCCATAGTGCTCTGGGTGGAAGAGGTGGGCGAGACCCAGATCCAGTGCAAGGTGGTGGTGGGCGGCGAGCTGTCCAACAACAAGGGCATCAACAAACAGGGCGGCGGCCTGTCGGCCAATGCCCTGACCGAGAAGGACAAGGAAGACATCAAGTTTGCCGCCGCCGTAGAGGCGGATTATCTGGCCGTATCCTTCGTGCGCAGCGCCGAAGACGTGATCCAGGCCCGCGAGCTGTTGCGCGCCGCCGGTGGTCAGGGCGGCATAGTCTCCAAGATCGAGCGGGCCGAGGCCCTGGATAATATCGAGGCCATCATCGAGGCCTCGGATGCCATCATGCTGGCCCGTGGCGATCTGGGGGTGGAGATCGGCGATGCCGAGCTGCCCTCGGTGCAGAAGCGGCTGATCAAGCTGGCGCGGGCGAAGAACTGCGTGGTGATCACCGCCACGCAGATGATGCAATCCATGATCGCCAGCCCCATGCCCACCCGGGCCGAGGTGTTCGACGTAGCCAATGCCGTGATCGACGGCACCGATGCGGTCATGCTCTCCGCCGAAACCGCAGCCGGCAAGTACCCGGTCAAGGCGGTGGAGGCCATGGGCCGGGTCTGCCGCGAGGCGGAAAAGCAGGCCGAGGTTCGCACCTCCAGCCACCGGCTCGACTCGGTCTTCGGCCGGGTGGACGAGGCCATCGCCATGGCCGCCATGTACACCGCCAATCACCTGGGGGTGAAGGCCATCGCCGCCCTCACCGAGTCCGGCTCCACGGTGAAATGGATGTCGCGCATCAGCTCCGGCATCCCTATCTATGCCCTCACCCGGCATGTGGCCACACGGCGCAAGGTGACCCTGTATCGCGGCGTTTATCCGGTCAGTTTTGACGTATCCAGTACCGACGTCAACGCGGTTAACGAAGAGGTCATAGAAGAACTGCTGCGTCGTGGTACGGTACGCGACAAGGATCTGGTGTTGATCACCAAGGGCGACCGCTCCGGGGTGGAAGGCCAGACCAATATACTCAAGATTATGCGCGTCGGCGAACATACGATCGTCCCGGCGGATTGATGTCTTTCCTCATCACCAACCCAAGGAGAACCACATGTCTCTGATTTCCCTGCGTCAGCTTCTCGATCATGCCGCCGAACATGGCTACGGCCTGCCGGCCTTCAACGTCAACAACATGGAACAGGTCAAGGCGATCATGGAGGCGGCCGATGCCACCGACTCCCCGGTCATCCTGCAAGGCTCCGCCGGTGCCCGCAAGTACGCCGGTGAACCCTTCCTGCGCCATCTGATCAACGCCGCCCTGGAGGCCTACCCGCACATCCCGGTGTGCATGCACCAGGACCACGGCGCCAGCCCGGCGGTCTGCGTCAACGCCATCCAGTCCGGCTTCAGCTCGGTGATGATGGACGGCTCCCTGAAGGAAGACGGCAAGACCCCCTCCAGCTACGAATACAACGTCGAGGTCAGCCGCAAGGTGGTGGAAATGGCCCACGCCTGCGGTGTCTCGGTAGAGGGTGAACTGGGCTGCCTGGGCTCCCTGGAGACCGGTGAAATGGGCGAGGAAGACGGCCACGGTGCCGAAGGCAAGCTGGACATGGATCAGCTGCTGACCGACCCCAACGAGGCCGCCGACTTCGTCAAGAAGACCGGCGTGGATGCCCTGGCCATCGCCATTGGTACCAGCCACGGTGCCTACAAGTTCACCACCCAGCCCACCGGCAAGATCCTGCGTATCGACCGCGTCAAGGAGATCCACGAGCGCATCCCCAGTGTCCATCTGGTCATGCACGGTTCCTCCTCGGTACCCCAGGAGTGGCTGGCGATCATCAACAACTACGGCGGTGACATGGGCCAGACCTATGGCGTGCCGGTCGAAGAGATCGTCGAGGGCATCAAGTCCGGCGTGCGCAAGGTCAACATCGACACCGACCTGCGTATGGCCTCCACCGGCTCAATCCGCAAGCACCTCAACGACAACAAGGCCAACTTCGACCCGCGCAAGTACCTGAAAGTGGCCCAGGACGCCATGCGCGACATCTGCAAGTCCCGCTACGAGGCCTTCGGTGCCGCCGGCAACGCATCCAAGATCCGCGCCCTGTCGCTGGAAAAGATGGCAGGACGCTACAAGGCCGGCGAACTGGACCCACAGGTCAACTGAGGCCAAGGGGTTTCCTGATTACCCACAAGGCTTGGCCAATCGGGCAGGTCGGCCCGGTGCGGCCTGGTGGGAGGGGGCAGGGGGCCTTAGGCGGTCAAGATAAAAACAAAAAAGGCGCTTCGGTGCCTTTTTTGTTGTTGCTAATGCCGGTGGCCCGAACGATCAAAATGGATGTTGGCACCTTTACCCCTCACCTCCTGGGCGCTGAGCCGAGCAAAGTGCGTCATGCCGCTGCCGGTCACCAGGTTCTTGATGGAGGTCAGACCCATCTGTAGGTCCATAAAGTAAAACAACACGCCCCCGTGCTGGCCATAAGAATAATAGCCGTGTACCAACTGGTACTTGTCCAGGCCCATGATATCGCGAAACTTGACCTTGGGTTTTTGGTGCCTGCTGGGCGGGTCGACGAAACTCAGGGCGTTTTCTGTTACCAACTGGGTCAGGGTCTGTATCTTGCTTCTGCTATCCTTGTTTTTTAACGACGTGCTTTGCTGGACAAAGCGGTCATCCGCCGCCAGGACATCAAAAAAATACACAATGGTCTTGTGAAAATCCGATTCATTGACCAACAGGTTTTTCAGATGGTCTATCTTTTCACTCAATTTCATAGGTCACCTACCCGTGCGTTTCAGGGTGCGACAGATCACCACCCCTAATGACAGTAAAGGCCGCCCGCAGAGAGGTCAGGGCGTCTTCTCTAACTCGACATTGGCCAGGCCCTCGGCACCGACATAGACCGCCAACAAGCGAACCGTCTCCGTACCCCGATTCATGCCCCGATGGGGGACATCCATGGCCTCCACCAGGGCATCGCCCTGACGGTAGGTCCTTACCCCCTTGGGTCCATAATCTACGCTGAGTTCGCCCTCCAGGATGTAGGCCACCAGGGGCACCGGATGCCGATGAAAGGCGGCCGGGGCCCCAGGCTTCACCGTCACCAAGGCAACCGTGATCTTGGCCGCGCCCGTGCTGGGGTAAAGGATCTCCTCGCCCACCACCGTCTTGCCGGTCACCAGCAACTCCTCCACCGGATAATAGCCCTGATCTCGCGCCTGCAGCCCAGGGGCCAACAGCAAGAGCAGCCCGGTCAGCAGCCCCTGAAACACATAGGATTTATTTGAATTCAATAACATAAGTAACTCCACTCACAGCTGGTCAGAAACAGTCCACATCGCCCACGGCAACCCTGCCCGATCTAGCTTCCGAGTGCCCGCCTCAGCCCTGCATGAACCTTGGCGGGCCTTTTGATTTCCCTCTGGTAAATCCCCCCCCCTTTTTTTTTCTGGGGGGAGAGGTTAGCGCTCCAAAAGCTAAATCCCCAACTCCCCCCAGATCTGATCCACCCGTGCCACCACATTGGGGTCGCGGGCGATGGGCCGGCCCCATTCGCGCTCGGTCTCGCCGGGCCATTTATTGGTGGCGTCCAGGCCGATCTTGCCGCCCAAGCCGGATACCGGCGAGGCGAAGTCCAGGTAGTCGATGGGGGTGTTGGCCACCAGGGTGGTGTCGCGCACCGGGTCCATGCGCGTGGTCATGGCCCAGATGACGTCGTTCCAGTCGCGGGTGTTGATGTCGTCATCCACCACGATGACGAACTTGGTGTACATGAACTGACGCAGGAAGGACCAGACGCCGAACATCACCCGCTTGGCATGGCCGGGGTACTGTTTTTTCATCGAGACTATGGCCATGCGGTAGGAGCAGCCTTCCGGTGGCAGATAGAAATCGACGATCTCGGGGAACTGCTTGCACAGGATGGGCACGAATACCTCGTTCAACGCCACCCCCAGCACGGCGGGCTCATCCGGTGGGCGGCCGGTGTAGGTGGAGTGGTAGATGGGGTCACGACGGCTGCTGATGCGGTCGATGGTGAAGACGGAGAAGCGATCGACCTCGTTGTAATAGCCGGTGTGGTCGCCAAAGGGCCCTTCATCGGCCAGATCACCGGGGTGCAGGTGGCCTTCGAGGACGATCTCGGCGCTGGCCGGCACCTGCAGGTCGTTGCCCAGGCTCTTGCATACCTCGGTGCGGCTGCCGCGCAACAGACCGGCGAAGGCGTATTCCGACAGGCTATCCGGCACCGGGGTGACGGCGCCGAGGATGGTGGCCGGGTCCGCGCCCAAGGCCACGCTGATGGGAAAGGGCTGGCCGGGGTATTTGCGCTGCCAGTCCCGATAATCCAGGGCACCACCGCGATGGGCCAGCCAGCGCATGATCACGCGGTTGCAGCCGATCACCTGCATGCGGTAGATGCCCAGGTTCTGCCGGGGTTTGTCGGGCCCGCGGGTGATCACCAGGCCCCAGGTGATCAGCGGTCCGGCATCCCCCGGCCAGCAGGTTTGCACCGGCAGCTGGCCCAGATCGACGGCATCGCCCTCAACTACCCGCTCCTGACAGGGGGCATTGCTGCGCGGCTTGGGTGCCATGTCCAGCACCTTTTTGAACATCGGCAGCTTGTCCCAGGCGTCTTTCAGGCCCCTGGGCGGCTCGGGCTCCTTGAGCTGGGCCAGCAGTTGGCCCACCTTACGCAGGGCGCTGACGGATTCCTCGCCCATGCCCAGGGCCACCCGCTGCGGGGTGCCGAATAGGTTACCCAGCAGGGGCATGGCCGAGCCCTTGACCCGCTCGAACAGCAGCGCCGGGCCGCCGGCGCGCAGGGTGCGGTCGCAGATCTCGGTGATCTCCAGGAAGGGATCGACTTCGAGCGAAATTCGCTTCAGCTCGCCGCGCGCCTCCAGCTGGGTGATGAAGTCTCTCAGGTCGCGGTAGTTCACAGGCGCACGTTGTAACGGTAACGGGAACGGAAGTCGAACAGGGCAAAGCCGGCGATGATGCCGGTGAGCAGGGTCAGGGCCAGTACCAGGTAGATCCATACCGGCAGAACCTGCTCCGTGCTGGCCTCGGGTTGGGCGCTGGAGGCCGGTCTCTCGGGCTCGACCGGGGGGGGTGGCGGGCGGGGGATGATACGGGTGGTGGTGAAGGCGGAGGCCGGGATCAGCACAGGCACCTCGCCGCTGGGGGGCAGGTCCAGCAGCTTGGCCGCCTGCTGCATGACCTCACGCAGACGTTCATTCTCTGCCGCCAGGCCCTCTTGTTCCTCTTGGGTAAGCCGGGCCAGACGCACCTGGCATTGCAGCTGCTTGGCCTCCATTTTGTCCAGCGTCTGCTCGCAGCTGGGTTGGCCCTCCTTGCCCAGGTTGAGCCGTTGTTGCAGCCGTTGCTCCAGCTCCTTGACCTTGAGATTGGCCGCTGCCAGGGCCTCCTTGAGAATATTCTCCTCGTTGCCCTGACTCAATTCCTGCTGCAGGGTGTTCAGCTCCTGACGGGCCTGCTCCAGCTCCATGCGCACCTGCGCCAGCTCCTTGCGGCTGGTCAGCAGGGAGCGTACCGCCGGTTCCTCTTCACTCAGATACTGGCGGCCGATCCAGCCGGTGCTGCCATCCTTCAGCTCTACCCGGTAAAAGCTGCCCTGCTGCTCCAGCAGCCTGATCTCCTCACCGCTGCGCAGCACCTTCAGCGGCTTGCCCTGGGTGTTTGGCTCCGGGTAGAGGCCGACGCGGATCTGGTCGGTGATGAAGGCGGCCTGCAGATCGCAAAGGGCGAACAGCAGCAGCAATGTCCAGGGCAGGAACCTCATTCTATAAACCGCAGATTGCGCCGATCATCACAGATTAAATGCTTTTTTTTCATTTGCTTATAATATTTCAGTCAATCACCTGCCAAGGCAATGGGCACGCTGGGCCAAGGGCCTGAACAATGGGCGTAACCCTGTGCAATCCTCGGTTTTGCAGCCCTTTTGGGGTTTGTGGGCAAATCCTACCACTAGCGGCGGGAAAAGGCCCAATCTACCAACCGGGGCATGAGCCAGGTCAGGCCCAGGGCCAACAGCAGAAGCAGCACACCGGTGTAGAGGCTGTTGAGCGCCTCGGGCCAGAACAGCAGGATCAGGCCGAGCAGGGTCATCATGATGCCAGAGAGCAGCTTCAGGCCCTTGCCCTCTTGCTCACTGAGCTTGCGCCGCCCCATGGTCAGGGTAAACAGCAGCACAATCAGCAGCAGGGGGGTGATGTAGATCAGGTTGTAGAGCAGCAGATAGGCGTAATAGGCCCCGTCGGAGCCGGCCTGCAGGGTCAGCACGCGGGTATAGACCATGGGGAAACCGGCGGTACAGAGCAGCTCGTAGCTGTTTGCCGCCAGCGCCAGGGTCAGGGTGCCAAGCAGCATCATGCCCAGATTATCCCCCGAGAGCAGCGCCCTCATGCGGCCAAACAGGCGCCGGCGGGCGCTATCGCTCAGGCTCAGGCTGGGGCCTTGGCGGAACAGGAAGTAGTCCTTGATGTTCAGCCCGCCCATGAGCAGGGCCAGAAACCCTGCCGCCAGGGTCACCCAGGAGACCGCACCGACCAGCAGGAACAGCTCCAGCCAGGCGGCCATGAAGAGGAAATACAAGAGCCCGGAGACCAGCACAAAGACCCCGCCGATAAGCAACATGCGACGCCGGTTGCGGGCATTGACCATCAGGCTGAGCAGAAACAGCAGGACGAAGAAGGCGCAGGGGTTGAAGGCATCCAGCGCCGCCAGGGTGAGGGTGAACAGGGGCAGGGAGAGTGTTTGCGGGTCCAGCCCGGCGGGCAGCTCGGGCACCTCAGACCCGCTCGGGGCCAGTCCGGCACGGCAGTCAAGCAGGGCCTGGCGCAGCTGGGCACCCACCCCATCGGCGTGGTCAAAGCCCACATAGAGCCGATCACAGATAAAAAAGGCCGGTACCGAGCGGGCCGTCTCCCCCAGGGCCGCCGCCATTCGCTGATAGCGCTGGGCATGGGCCGGGTTGTCGCCAAGGCCATAGCTGCGCAGCCGCAGCCAGGGGTAGTCGCGCTCCAGCTGGGCGACAAAGGGCTGTGCCTGTTGGCAGTGGGGGCAGTTGCTGGACCAGAAAAAATGCAGCTCAACCCGGTTATCTGGCTGTTTATCCGCCTGCCCTGCCCCGGCCTCTTCCCCCGCACTGGTCCAGCCCGGCAGAAACAGCAGCAGCAATAGAAGAAAACGCAGCACCCTGATTGCCTCAGATATCCATGAACAGCTGAATCACCTGCTTGGCGATAAAGCCCACCATGCCGGTGGCCAGGGCCAGGAACAGGATGAAGGTGCCAAACTTGCCCGCCTTCGACTCCCGCGACAGCTGCCAGATGATGAACAACATATAGCCCATCAGCGCCGTCAGCCCCAGGTTCAGGGCAATGGTCTCGTAGAGTTCGATATCGTCCATCGGCAAGGTGCTCGGTTGAGGGGATGCTTACTGGCTATGGATTATCAGGGATATGCAGCGGATTATCCATGCTCGCGCAACGACCCGCGCCAGGGTTGCGCTGTCGAGTCAGGGCCGATCAGCCTTCCCTCACCGGCTCCGGGGTAAGCGCGCCCGCCTCCGGGGCCTTGGGCCCTGTTTGTTGTTGCAGGGGTTGTTGAAAGCGCTCTTCCAGCTCCTCTTGCAGCCCTTGCCTTTGCTCATCCAGCCGCTGCCAGAGGTCCTCTTGCTGGGCCCGTTGCGCCGCGCTGAAGGCCGCAATGCCCCGCTTGAGGCCCTGCTGCAGTATGCCGCTGGCGCTGGGCTGGGACCTTTGCCGCAGCAGGCGGGGGATGAGCCAGCCCAGGCCAATCAGCAGCAGGGAGTGGATGGCGAAGTCCAGGCCGAGAAAATCGCCCTGCTCGCGGGTGCCCAGATAGTACTGCACCAGGGCGTGTTGGATGGCCCAGCCGCTGGCGGCCAGGGGCAGCAACCATTCCAGCTGGCGGGATAGGGCATGCAGGCGGCGTTGCAGCCAGTGACCGGGCTTGAGCAGGGCCTGATCCAGCTGTTCATTGAGCAGGCGGCGCAGCAGCGGGGCGGCGGGGGGTAGCTGCTCCAGGGCCTGGGCAAAGGGGGGCTGGGGCAGGTCTTTGCTGGCCAGGCCGTTGAGCAGCTGTAGTTGCAGGCCGCTGACCTGGTCCAGGGTTCTGGGGCTGGCCAGGGCCTGGCTGAGGGGCTCGAAGCGGGCCGCCAGCCCCGCCTCGGCCGACCTCTCCCCGGCCACCTCGGCGAGCTGGCGCTGGGCGCTGGCGCGCAGCTCCAAGGCGATGGCATCCAGCCCCTGATCCAGTTGTTCGAACCACTCCTGGCGGGCCTGCTGCCAGCGATTGTCGTCCCCCAGCTGGCGGCCGATCTGGCGCAGCAGCTGGCGCTGCTCCTGACGCCGGGCACCCTGCCCCAGCTGTTGCAGCAGCTCCAGGCTGTGTTCCTGGATGGCCTGGTTGATGCGCCGTTCCAGCTGGTCGAAGTCGTCCTCGCCCTGATTCTGGACTTGACCCTGACCTTGACCCTGAGAGGCCAGACAGCTGCTGCGCAGCACCACCGGGTCGCTGAAGCCTTCCCTGGCCAGGCGCTGGCGAAAGTCTTGCATCTGCTCCGGGCGGCCCTGATCCCACTGATTCATGACGAAGATCCAGGCATGGCGCTGGCCGCGCTGTTGCAGGAAGCGCCAGCCCAGGTCGTCGTGGTAGCGCTCTGGGCTGACGACGTAGATGATCCAGTCGATGTAGGGCAGCCAGGCCTCCACCAGCTGGCGGTTGGCCAGGGCGGTACTATCCATGTCGGGCATGTCGATCCAGGCCAGCAGACGACGGTCCTTTTCGTCGTGATAGGCGATACGGGTCTGCGCCATGGGCAGCTGGGGCGGCAGCAGGTCGAGCTGAAAGTCCCGGTGCAGGTAGAGGCTGACCTCCTGGGAGGTCGGCCGCTGCAGGCCGGTACGGGCAATCTCTGCCCTGGCCAGGCGGTTGAGCAGGCTGCTCTTGCCCACCCCGGTGCCGCCGAACAGGGCCACCAGCAGGGGCCGGTGACTGCGGTCGCGGAACAGGTCCTCGGCCTGCTGACGCTCCTGCCGGTCCAGCTGCTGGAGGGTTTCGGCGGCCAGCCAGCCCTGTTCGATGCCTTGTTTGATCCAGGCACGCAGGGCCTGTTGTTCGTCGTGCTTCATGATCCTGCCTCCTCCAGGCCGGTACGGGCCTGTTCGGCCCGCTCCAGGGTCTTGGCATCCAGGCCGAACAGCAGGTCTCCCGGCAGCTCGGCGTCGAGTTCCAGCAGCTGTTGCCGCAGGGGCAGAAATACCCGTTCGTGGATGGAGTCCTGCTGGGCCTGTTTCAGGTCCTTGGCGATGCCCTCCATGTACTGGCCCACCGCCCCCTCGGTAAGCAATGAGCTGAAGGCGAGCATGGCCGGGGTGAAGACCAGATCACTCAGGCCGATGCCGCCGCTCTTCAGGGCGAAGGCCACGGCGGCGGCATCGGCCGAGGCGCGGGTGGCACGCAGGGTGTTGAGGGTGCGCGGATGCCCCTGCAGATGCCCCAACAGGCGGCTGGCGGCGCGGTCGATCTCGGGCTGGAATTGGCGCTGGTGGTCCTCGATCAGGGCCAGGGTCCGTGCTTGCAGCTGGGCATCCTGCTGCTGCAACAGGCCCCAGAGGTGCTGCCACCAGAGCTGTTGCCGACCCCGGCTCTGGCTGGCCTGCACCGTGGCCTGGTGCAGCAGTCGGGTGCGCGCCTGGCGCAGGGCCTCCAGCAGCAGCTTGTGCTCCACCGAGGGCCTGCCCGGATCGGCACCACGGGCGCTGTGGAACAGGCTCACGGCCTTGCGCACCGGCCAGGTGACCAACTCGCGGGCGCGGGCCAGGGGCGCGGCCAGGCCGGGCAGTTCCAGCAGCTCCAACAGCTGCAATATGGCCTGATCCAGGCTCTCGCGGTAGTCGGGGTTCTTCAGGTAATCACGCTCGAACTGCTGCTCGGCGCTGCGCAGCTCGGTCTTTACCCGCTCCTGCCAGGTGCGCCCGGCGTCCAGCTCCTGCCGCAGGGGCCCGGTCCAGTCCGGCCAGTGCCGGCGCAGCAAGCCGCCCAGCTGGGCCGAGCCGGGCCGGGCCAGGTCGTCGAGCAGGGGGCGCAGGGCCTGGAGCAGCTGCTGGGCCGCCGGGTCCGAGGCCAGCTCGGCCTGGGGCTGGGCCAGATAGGGCAGGCAGAAGATCGGCGGCGGGGCCAGGCCCTCGGCGTGGAACTTGTCGGCGATGATGCCCTGTAGGGTCTCGGCCGCGCCACCTGGGACCTTGTTCACCACCAATACCAGGGGCAGCCCGGCCGGTACGATCAGGCGCAGCAGCTGCCAGACGCTCTGATCGGCGTATTTCTCCTTGCTCACCAGCACCAGCAGCAGATCGGCCAGGGCGCACAGGGCAGGTACCGTGGTGCGGTAATGACGCGAGCTGACCGAGTCAAAGTCCGGGCTGTCCCATACCAGCAGGGGCGGCAGGGGGCCAGCCCTATGCCCCTCGGCCAGCTCGATCAGGCTGTAGTAGCCGACCCGGTCGGGGAACAGCTGCTCCGGCTGGGCCGGGGTCAGTCCCGGCAGCAGGGCGTCGATCTGTTCACGCTGGCGCAGGTCCAGGCCCAGCTGGCTGAAGCCCTGGGCATGGCGGGTGTAACCGGCCAGGGCGCTGACCCCGGCCTGCTCGCCGCCCAGCAGCAGGTTGACCAGGCTGCTCTTGCCCACCTGGGTGGGACCGATCACGGCCAGCTGCGGCGGCAGGGGGTTGCGCTGCTGGGCCTTGAGCAGCAGGCCGTTGGCGTAGATCAGCGACAACAGGGCGGGGTTGTCGGCATCGAGCGCCCGGTAACGGGCAATCAGGTGGGCGCTGAAGTGGCTCAGGCTGCGTAGGTGGGCCGGGTTCATGGCAGCGACTTTAGGCTAATCTTCATCGAGCGGGCAGCACTACCCCAGAACATGAAACATCTCTTGCTGGCTCCGGGACTCGGGACTCGGTACTGGTGAGTTGCCACGGATGTTTCACAGTAATCTTCATGGAGCAAGCAGCTATACCCCGAAATAGCCCAATGCCCGGCCTCAGCGCTGGGCGCGGGGCGGGTAGTCACGCTTGCCGTGGCCAACATAGAGCTGGCGCGGGCGGCCGATGCGGTGGGCCGGGTCGCCGATCATCTCCATCCAGTGCGAGACCCAACCGGTGGTGCGGGCGATGGCGAACATCACGGTGAACATGGTGGTGGGTATGCCCAGGGCGCGGTAGATGATGCCGGAGTAGAAGTCCACATTGGGGTAGAGCTGGCGCTCGACGAAGTATTCATCCTGCAGGGCAATCTCCTCCAGACGCATGGCCAGCTCGAACAGGGGGTTGTCGTTGACCTGGGTATTGAGGATCTCATGACAGACCGAACGGATGATCTTGGCGCGCGGGTCATAGTTCTTATAGACCCTGTGACCAAAGCCCATGAGGCGGAAGGGGTCGTCCTTGTCCTTGGCCTTGGCGACGTATTTTTCGATGTTCCTGACGCTGCCGATCTCATCGAGCATGGCGATCACCGCCTCGTTGGCACCACCGTGGGCGGGCCCCCACAGTGAGGCAATACCGGCGGCGACGCAGGCGAAGGGGTTGGCCCCGGAACTGCCCGCCAGGCGCACAGTGGAGGTGGAGGCGTTCTGCTCGTGGTCGGCATGGAGGATAAACAGCAGATTCAGGGCCCGCTCCGCCAGCGGTGTAACCTTATACTCCTCACAGGGGGTGGCGAACATCATGTGCAGGAAGTTGGCGCAGTAGGAAAGGTCATTGCGCGGGTAGATGATGGGCTCGCCGATGTTGTGCTTGTAGGTAGCGGCGGCGATGGTGGGCATCTTGGCGATCATGCGGTGGGCGCAGATCTCCCTGTGGTCCGGGTCATTGATGTCCAGGGAGTCGTGGTAGAAGGCGGACAGGGAACCGGCCATGCCCACCATCATGGCCATGGGATGGGCGTCGTAGTTGAAGCCCTCGAAGAAGCGCAGCAGGCCCTGGTTGAGCATGGTGTGGTGCAGGATGATGTGGCTGAATTCCTGGTATTCCTGGGTCGTGGGCAGCTCGCCGTAGAGCAGCAGATAGGCCACTTCCAGAAAATCAGAATACTCCGCCAGCTGCTCGATGGGATAGCCCCGGTAGCGCAGCACGCCCTGGTCGCCATCGATGTAGGTGATGGCACTGCGGCAACTGGCGGTGGAGAGAAAGCCGGGGTCGAAGGTGAACATGCCGCTATCCCGGTAGAGCCGGGAGATATCAAATACATCGGGGCCTTCGCTGCCTTCCAGCAGGGGCAGATCCAGGTCAACGCCTGCGTCAGGCCGGTTCAGTTTGACCAGTTTATCGTTCATGGAGCGGTTCTCCTAAGCCGGCACAGCCGGGACTAAAAAGGACGCAGAGGACGCCAAGAAGCGCAGAGAGCGCTGAGTCTTTCTCGTTCCCACGCGCCGCGTGGGAATGCAGCAGGTCCGCGCTGCGGACAACCAACGCCTGCAACAGCATAGCCCAGCTCAGCCCGAAAACGATCCGCAGCGCGGATCACCCAGGGTTCCCACGCAGCGCGTGGGGAACCCGAAATCTCTGCGTTCTCTGCGCTACTCAGCGTTCTCTGCGTCCTTATGGCTTTCTTTCTCGTTCCCACGCGCCGCGTGGGAATGTAGCAGGTCCGCGCTGCGGACAACCAACGCCTGCAACAGCATAGCCCAGCTCAGCCCGAAAACGATCCGCAGCGCGGATCACCCAGGGTTCCCACGCAGCGCGTGGGAACCAGAAATCTCTGCGTTCTCTGCGCTACTCAGCGTTCTCTGCGTCCTTATGGCTTTCTTTCTCGTTCCCACGCGCCGCGTGGGAATGCAGCAGGTCCGCGCTGTGGACAATCAACGCTTGCAACAGCAAGGCACTGCCCAGTCTGCAAATAAATAATCTCTGCGTTCTCTGCGCTACTCAGCGTTCTCTGCGTCCTTATGGCTGTTTAAACTACTGCCGATAGATCGCCGGCAGTTCCTTGTGTGCCACGCCGCTGGCCACCGCCGCCCGCGCCACGGCACCGGACACCTGCAACTTTAGGCGCGGATCCAGGGGCTTGGGGATAATGTAATCGGGGCCGAATTCCAGCCGGTTCAGGCCGTAGGCATCCAGCACCGCTTGCGGCGTGGGCTCACGGGTCAGATCGCGCAGGGCATATACCGCAGCCACCTGCATCTCCCGGTTGATGGCGCTGGCGCGTACATCCAGGGCACCACGGAAGATGAAAGGGAAGCCCAGCACATTGTTCACCTGATTGGGGTAATCGCTGCGACCGGTGGCCATGATCAGGTCATCGCGCAGGGCCAGGGCCACCTGCGGCCGAATCTCCGGGATGGGATTGGACATGGCGAATACCACCGGCCGGGGTGCCATGGCCTGAAGCATCTCGCCACTGACCAGGTCCGGCCCGGACACGCCGATCAGCACATCGGCCCCGCTCAGGGCATCGGCCAGGCTGCGCCGGTCCGTGGTCACGGCGACGGCCTGCTTGTAGCTGTTGAGATCGTCCCGACCAGGATGGATCACGCCCTTGCGGTCCACCGCCAGGATATTCTCCGGCCGCGCCCCCAGATTGATCAGCAGATGAATCCCGGCAATCCCGGCGGCACCGGCACCCAGCACCACAATGCGCGCCTGCTCCAGCTCCTTGCCCTGCAACTCCAGGGCGTTGAGCAGGCCGGCGGCGGTGATGATGGCGGTGCCGTGCTGGTCGTCGTGGAATACCGGTATGTTCAGGCGCTCACTGAGCACGCGCTCGATCTCGAAGCAGTGCGGCGCGGCTATGTCCTCCAGATTGATGCCGCCGAAGGTGGATGCGATGCGCGTGACCGTGTCGATGAACTGCTCCGGTGTCTCGGCATCCACCTCGATGTCGAACACGTCGATATCGGCAAAGCGTTTGAACAGCACGCCCTTGCCCTCCATCACCGGCTTGCCCGCCAGGGCACCCACGTTGCCCAGGCCAAGCACCGCGGTGCCATCGGTGATCACCGCCACCAGATTGCCCTTGCCGGTGTACTTGTAGGCATCTTCCGGGTCATCGGCGATGCGGCGCACCGGTTCGGCCACCCCAGGGGTGTAGGCCAGGGACAGGTCGTGCTGGGTCTCGGCGGGCTTGGTCAGGGTGACGCTGAGTTTGCCCGGCACCGGCTCGGCATGATAGGCCAGCGCGGCCTGGTTGATGTCGTCATCGAGATGGCTGCTATCGGCGGTGGTTGTGGTCATCTGCTTACCCCGAGTGAATGGAGCGGACATTGTACCCAAGCTGGAGTGAAAGTACCCAACCCAGCGAAGCCAGAACCAAAAAGGACGCAGAGGGTTGGATGGATCAGGCGCTCAGGACATGCTAGATTCCCCTGCCATCCTTTGGGGTTGGCGGCTTTAACAACAGATCAGGGCCTGGGTGCCGACAAGGGGTTCGGGATGCCGACTTTTTATGAATTTTTTGCAGGCGGAGGCATGGCGTGGGCCGGCCTTGGGGATACTTGGCGCTGTCTGTTTGCTAATGATTTCGACCCCAAAAAGGGGCAGATTTACCGCTACAACTGGAACCCTGGCCGAGAACTACTGATTGCCGATGTGGCCTCGTTGACTACAGACAGCCTGCCTGGCCACGCCGATCTCGCCTGGGCCTCCTTTCCTTGCCAGGACCTTTCCCTGGCAGGCACCGGCGCTGGCCTGAAAGGGGCCCGCTCGGGCTCCTTCTGGTCCTTCTGGCGGCTCATGGACGCGCTGGGCACGGAGAATCGCGCGCCGCCCCTGGTGGTGCTGGAGAATGTCTCAGGTGCCCTTGGCTCCCATGCTGGCCAAGACTTTAATGCAATCTGCCTGGCACTTGCCGACCTGGGCTATCGCGTCGGTGCCCTGATCATGGATGCGGCGCATTTTGTTCCCCAATCCCGGCCGCGCCTGTTCATCGTTGCCGCCCTTGCCCCGGCCTTGCCCTTGCCGACCTTGTTGCAGACCCCTGCCCCCCTTGAGCCCTGGCATCCCCGCGCGCTGATACAGGCCCAGGATAGATTGAGTCCAGCCGCCAAGGCCGCTTGGGTGTGGTGGCGTTTGCCCGCAGCACCATCATGCGCTCGTGTTTTTGCCGATCTGCTTGTGGACCAACCGGATGATGTCTGCTGGCATGAGCCGGAGACCACCCAGGGCCTGCTGCAGATGATGAGTCCACTGCATCAAGCCAAAGTCGAACAGGCCAGAAAGGCCGGTCGGCGCATGGTTGGCACCCTGTACAAGCGTACCCGGCGCAATGGCCCCAATGGTGAAAAGGTGCAGCGCGCCGAGATTCGTTTCGATGACCTGGCCGGCTGTCTGCGCACCCCTTCCGGCGGTTCCAGTCGCCAGACAGTGATGATCGTAGAGGGCAATTCGGTTCGTTCGCGCCTGCTCAGTTCGCGTGAAGCGGCTCGGCTCATGGGACTGCCAGACTCCTATACCCTGCCGAAGAACTACAACGATGCCTACCACCTGGCCGGTGATGGCGTGGCCGTGCCCGTGGTGCGTTTCCTGGCCGAACATATCCTTGAACCCTTGCTGGCACAGATACAGCCAAGTCGGCGGAAGGCAGCATGAAGATGGACGATTTGATCAAGGCCGGTCTGGGTGAGCGTATCGATGTGTTTGAGATAGAGCAGTTTATCGCGCTTAATCTCTACGAGCTGGGCAAGTTCGGCGCAGAGGGACGGCGCATCGCCGTGGATGATCTGGTCATGCGCTACAACGCCATCATCGATGCGGTTGAGACCGACCCGAGCCTGAAGATCGAATTCAGGCATTAACCGGGGTGAAGAAACGAACCATCCTGGGGTAATCTTGCCCATCGCCCGCCCCTTGCCCAGCGCAGCAACAAAAAAGGCACCTTGCGGTGCCTTTTTGCGGGGTGTTGTGGGCTCAGCTGCGGGCGTATTTGCGGCGGAACTTGTCAACCCGGCCAGCGGTGTCAACAATCTTTTGCTTGCCGGTGTAGAAGGGGTGACAGGACGAGCAGACTTCCACCTGCAGATCTTCCTGACCCAGGGTGGATCGGGTGGTGAAGCTGTTGCCGCAGCTGCAGACAACCTTGATCTCGCTGTAGTTGGGATGAATATCGGCCTTCATGTCTCTGTCCAAATGGGTTAAAGGGGGGCGCAATCGTGCGAAGCCGGGCATTATATCGACTTGCGCGGGGATTTCAACCGGGATTTTACCCTTCCTGTCCCGGTCGCCCTTGTCGGCAGTCAACCCAGGCGGGTCATTTAGGTTGACAGCGGGCCGAGGGCTGTCGATCATGCCAGGCCCTGGAGACTGCTACTGGAGACCGCCATGTCGGATACCCCGCTGAGACACGATTGGGCCCGCGATGAGATCGAGGCCCTGTTGGACCTGCCCTTCAATGACCTGATGTTTCGCGCCCAGCAGGTACACAGGGCCGGTTTCGACCCCAATCGCATCCAGGTCAGCTCCCTGCTCAGCATCAAGACCGGGGCCTGCTCCGAAGACTGCGGCTACTGCTCGCAGAGCGCCAAGTACAACACCGGCCTGGAGAAGGAACGCCTGCTGCCGCTGGACGAGGTAATCAGCGCCGCCGAGGCGGCCAAGGCCAAGGGTGCCAGCCGCTTCTGCATGGGCGCGGCCTGGCGCAACCCCAGCGACAAAAACCTGGAGCGGGTGATCGAGATGGTGCAGGCGGTGCACGATCTGGGCCTGGAGACCTGCATCACCCTGGGTATGCTGGAGGAGGAACAGGCACAGCGCCTGAAACAGGCCGGGCTGGATTACTACAACCACAATCTGGACACCTCGCCGGAGTTCTATGGCCAGGTGATCAGCACGCGCCGCTTCCAGGACCGTCTGGACACCCTGGCCCATGTGCGCAAGGCCGGCATCCATGTCTGTTCCGGCGGCATCCTTGGCATGGGTGAGTCGCGCTCTGATCGCGCCAGCCTGTTGCAGGAGCTGGCCAACCTGCCCCGCCACCCGGATTCGGTGCCGATCAACCTGCTGGTGCAGGTGGAGGGCACGCCCCTGTTCGGCACCGATGCCCTGGACCCGCTGGAATTCGTTCGCACCGTGGCCGTGGCGCGCATCATCATGCCCGCCTCCCTGGTGCGCCTGTCCGCCGGTCGGGGCGAGATGAGCGATGAGATGCAGGCCCTGTGCTTCCTCGCCGGGGCCAACTCCATCTTCTACGGCGAGCGCCTGTTGACCACCGACAACAGCGCCACCGACAAGGATCGGCAACTGTTCCAACGCCTTGGCCTGCACATGCAGCCGCAGGCGGAGGGCGGGGCGGAAATGGCCTCGGTCTAAATCTGTGGCTCCATGGCTTAACTGGGACATTTAGGGTGAAAGACCTCAGCGCCGATCTACAGCAGACGCGCCAGCAGCAGCGCTATCGTAGCAATCGGGTGCTGCAACGGGATGGGGTGATCTGCCGCACCGAGGATGGCCGCGAACTGCTGGCCTTTTGCAGCAACGACTATCTGGGCCTGTCCCAGCACCCCCAGGTGGTGGCCGCATTCCAGCGCGGGGCCGAGCGTTATGGCGTCGGCAGCGGCGCGGCCCACCTGATCAATGGCCACGGCCCGGCCCATCAGGCCCTGGAGGAGGAATTGGCCGAGTTTCTCGGCCGCCCCCGGGCGCTGCTGTTCTCCACCGGCTACATGGCCAATCTGGCGCTCATCTCGACCCTGCTCGGGCGGGGCGACTGGGTCGTTCAGGACAGGCTCAATCACGCCTCCCTGCTGGATGGGGCGCAGCTGTCGCGGGCCAGGCTCAAGCGCTATGCCCATGCCGACCTGGCCGATGCGCGGCAACGCCTGACGCAGACCGGCAGCGGCGCGACCCTGCTGGCGACCGATGGCGTGTTCAGCATGGACGGTGACCTGGCCCCGCTGGCCGAATTGCAGTGCCTGTGTAGCCAGCACCACAGCTGGCTGTTGCTGGACGATGCCCACGGCTTTGGCGTACTCGGCAAAGGCCGGGGCACGGCGGCCCATTACGGCCTGACGGCAACGGATGATCTGATTCAGATGATCACCCTGGGCAAGGCACTGGGTACCTTTGGCGCGGCGGTGGTGGCCAGCGAGGCGGTGATCGAGACCCTGATCCAGCGGGCGCGGCCCTACATCTTCACCACGGCCAGCCCGCCGGCCAACGCCGAGGCCAGCCGCGCCGCTCTGCGCCTGCTGGCCAGTGAGCACTGGCGGCGGGAGCACTTGCAGGCCTTGATCGCCCGCTTCCGTCAGGGGGCCGAACAGATCGGGTTGCCGCTGATGGCCTCAACGACGCCGATCCAGCCCCTGCTGCTGGGCAGCGAGGCCCGCGCCCTGGCCTGGAGCCGGGGGCTGGAGCAGGCCGGTATCCTGGTCAGCGCCATCCGCCCGCCAACGGTGCCGCAGGGGGCCTCCCGCCTGCGCATCACCCTGAGCGCGGAACACAGCCCGGAGCAGGTGGATCGGCTGCTTGACGCCCTGCAAAACAGAGGACAGATGACAGATGACAGATGACAGAGGTGCTTCACGCCAGGTTTATTGATCTGTCGCGCAGCGACGCAAAATTCTGTCCCCCGTCCCCCGTCCCCCGTCCCCCGTCCCCCGTCCTCAGTCTTCTGACCTCTGTCCCCTGCTCCGTTCCAACAGCGAGGCGGTGATGACCGCGACCACGCCGATGGCCGTCAGGCTGCCCCAGCTGTCGAGGCTGAAGCTGGTCAGGGCCAGGGCGATCTGGCGCAGCAGGCTGAGGATCACCAGCAGGGCACCCGTGCCCAGGATGAGCCTTTGCTGCCGACGCAGGCCCCAGCCGAGCAGGCCCAGACCCAGGGCCAGGCTGAACAGGCCGTGTCCCAGGCCAGTGAACAGCAGCAGATCCAGCCCCAGGCCGAACAGCAGCACCAGGCTGGCCAGCCAGCGCAGGCCGATCTCATAGAGCATAGCTGCCAGCAGGGGGGCCAGCAGAGGCAATACCCAGGCCTCTTTGTGTTCGACCAGATCGAACAGGGCCAGGGTCACCAGCAGGGCGCTGGCCAGGCCCAGCAGATCGGCAAAGCGCCTGCTCCAGCCCTCCAGGTGATGGGCGCAGGAGCGCAGCAATAGATGCACCCCGGCCAGGCTGAGCAGGACAAACAGCTCGTTGCCGCCATACAGCCAGAGGCCGCGACCGACCAGCAGGGCGGCGGGCAGAAAAAGTACCGCCAGGGCCAGCCAGCCCTCGAAGGTGCCAGCCAGGCGGGCCGCTTGCAGCCTGCGCGGCAGCAGCCAGAGCAGGCCCATGATCATGATCAGGGCGAGCAGGCCGCTAAGCTCCGGGGAGCGACTGGGGATGGCGATGGCCAGGTTGGCGACCAGGTAGGTCAGGCCCAGGCGGGTCTCCAGGCCACGGGCATGGACCTTGAAGGCAAAGTGCGCCAGGGCCGCCAGCAGGGGGCTGGCCAGGGCGAACAGGATCAGCGCCGTGGCTGGATTGTCCACCTGCCAAAGGGCGCTGGGCGGATACTGGGGCAGGCTGCCGTCCAGGCCGAAGTGCTGGTAGATAAAGGCCCCGAGCACGGCAAAATTGACCGGCAGCGAGGCCAGCGCCAGGGCGAGGAAGGTACGCGCGCCCTTCTGCTCCTTCAGCCAGAGGCCGTTGATCAGGCCCCCGGCCCCCAGCCCCAGGGTCAGGCCCAGCAGCATCAGGTAACGCAGCAGGTCGTTGCCGCCCTGCCATTCCTGAAACAAAAAGGTGATGAAGGCCCCACTCAGGGCGGCCACCCCGATCCAGCGCAGCAACTGCGCCAGGCTTGGCAAACGGGGCCGGGGCAGGGAGAGGATGCGTGACTTGATGCTCTGCTCATTCATCGCCCTGCTCCTTACTCAGCAGCACCTGCAGTTGCCGGCGCAGGGCCTTGTCCTGCTCCTCACGGGCAAAGCGCTGGGCCAGGGGGTCGGCCGCTGCAACACCTGCCTCTGGACCGAATTCCGGGCCAAATTCCACGCCCAGATCCGAGTCCAGCGGGCTGCATGAGGCCGACACGGGCTCGGCCTCGATCAGCCGCCCCTCCCAGCGCTCGAACACGGACTCCACATCGATCGGGCCATCCTGCCTCGGCTGCATCAGCCGCTCGGCCTGCAGGCTGCTCTCGCGGGTGCGCAGCAGGTGGCGGCGCTGGCTCAGCTGGCCGATGCGCCGCTCGTTCTGCTCCAGCCGGGCGCGCAGCCTGTCTTCCTCCAGCCGTTGCTGGGCCAGATCCTGCTCCAGCTGTTGGCATTGCTCGGTACAACGGTTGTGCCGCTGCAGGCAGGCCAGGGCGGTGGTCTCGTCCGCCGCCGAGCGCAGGGCCCGCTGCCGCCACTGCTCGGCGGCCTGTTGCAACTCATCGCGTCGGCTCTGCAGGGTCTGGCGGTCGCGCTGTACCCGGCCCAGGCGGGCGCGGGCACGGGCATTGGCCTGCCGCATCTCGCCGATGGCGGCCTCGATCAGGGCATCCTGGTTTTCGATCTGGTCAACCGCCTGCTCGATGTTGGCGCGCAGGCTGGTGGTGATGCGTTGGATAAGGGACATGATGGCTTCTCCTGTCAGGTTGTGGTGAACACTTGCTGTCAGAATCCGTGCCGTTTTGATATTTACTTTATATTCAGTAAGTTGATATTTATTATGAGATCAGGTCCTGGGGCCAATCATAGGCAGATAGGCATTTTTTGTCTTTGTTCTGTACATATAGTGTACGATCCAGGCTCAGTCGAGTCCTTGCCGATTATGGAATTCCAGCCGGATGCCGCCAGGCTCCAGGCCGTTTTCGTCGCGGCGGAAGCGGCTGATACCGGCGGTGTCGATGCGGGCCCTGTACCAGGCGCTGGGCGGGGCCTGCAGGGCCAGGCCGAGCACGGCGCGAATCACCCCGGCATGGGCCACCACCAGCAGGTGTTCACCCGCATGGCGCTCCACGGCGCGCTCCAGGGCGGTGGATACGCGCTGGCTGAATCCCTCCAGGTCCTCGGCACCCTCGGGGCGGTTGCGCAGGGGGTCTTGGTAAAAGGCCGCGTAGGCCTGGGGTTGCTGCTCGGCCACCTGGTCGGGGCTGAGGCCCTCCCAGCAGCCAAAGCCGACCTCGCGAAAGTCGGGCTCGATCGCCAGCGGCAGGCCATGGCGCTGGCTCAGGCGCTCGGCAAAGGCCCGGCAGCGCAGCAGGGGGGAGCTGATAATGCCCTGCCAGGGTGCCTGATCCGGCACAGCGGCCCAAAGCTGCCCCCAGCCCCTGGTCGAAAGGGGGTCATCGATGCGGTGACCCCGGTAGCGGCGCCCCCCTTCGGGCTCGCCATGGCGGATGAAGTCGATCAGTGTGGGCATAGGGTTCAGAGGTCAGAGGTCAGAGGTCAGAGGTCCCCCTTTGGCAAAGGGGGAGGCCAATACAATCCCCCTTTACAAAGGGGTATGCCAACACAACCCCCCTTTTGCAAAGGGGGAGATCAACCTCAAAGAAATCAGCCTCCGCTGGCCAGTTGGTCCAGCTCTTGGGTGATTTGTCTCAGGGTTTGCTGGCTGAGTTGCTCGGCCCTTTGTTGCAGTTGCTTGCCGTATTCATGCTTGATGGCGCGGGTGGCGTCCTGCACCAGTTGACCGTTGTTGCGGGCGAATTTGCGTCCGGTGGGTGAGCGGTAGAAGGCCACCAGGTCCTGCAGTTCGCGTTGGCTGAAGTGGCGCAGATAGACCGGGATATAGACATCCCGCACCAGGCGCTCCCAGGGCATGGTCTGCTTCATCAGGGTCTGGAAGCGGGTGATGAATTGGCCGAAGTTGCGATCCAAAATCGCCTTGGCCTGGCTGCGCTTGCGCTCCCCCAGCGGGCGTTGCTTGAGGGCCTCGGCCAGGCCGGTGCTGAAGCTGGTCTGGATGTTGCGCGTCATCACCTGCAGCAGCTGGCTGTATTGCCGCTCGGCCCCGGATAGCTGCAACAGCTCGCGCACCTCGCTGGCACCGCGCTGCTCATCCGCCCCGGTCAGGGCGGGTAGCAGCAACAGGCAGCTGACCAGCAGATGCCGCAGGTATTTGCCTAAAAATTTCATAATTTAGCCTTTTTACGCTGCGTGGGCTTGGCCAGGGTCAGTTGCAGCAGGCGGCTTGGGCTGTCTTGCGCCTCGGCCGCCACCTCCAGGCTGATCTGGGTGCCGGGGGGCTTGTCGAGCAGGGCCAGCTTGAGGTCGGTGAAATCCCTGATCGGCTGCTGGTCCAATTTCAGGATGCGATCACCCTTGCGCAGCCCGGCCCTGTGTGCCGGGCCCTTGGGGTCGATCTCCACCACCACCGACTGCTGCGGGGTGTGGCGCAGCTCCACGCCGAGCTGGCCGATGGGCGGCAGCTCGGCCTGGGGCGCGCTGAGCAGAAAGTCCGCCAGCTGCGGGTCGAGTTCCCCATCCAGGGTCGGTAGCAGTGTCTTGCCCAGCAGTTCGGTGCGCCGTTCCACCCGGTCGGGGATGCCGTGGCCGTATTCCAGATGACCGACCCCGGCCAGCACCACCAATGTGGTCTCGCTGTCGTTTTCCAGAAAACGGGTGACCTGTTCGGCCATGGTCTCATCCCAGGTCAGCTGCACCTCGTAGAAGTTACCGAACGAGCCCTTGATGCCCTGATGGCGGGCATAGATCCGCTGCAGCCGCTGTTTGTAGGTCTCGTTGGTGAAATAGTATTCCTCTGGCAGCTGCGCCACATAGAAGTCATCCAGGCCCTTCAGGCCACCCTGCATGATGGCCTGGATCAGCTCAGAGGGGGCGTTAAGCGCGATCAGCGGCAGCCCCTCGCGTTTGGCAAACTGCACTATGGGGCGGTAGTGTCGGTAATCATGCCCCCAGCGGGAGAAGTATTGGGTGCGGCGCAGCATCTCCGCCTCGTCGATGCGATCGGCGATGAAGTCATCCAGGTGCTGCTGAAACGGCCGTTGTATCCATTCCACGCCTATGGCCAGCTTGACCTTGCGCCGGTGCAGGGCCTCCAGCAGGGCCAGCTGCATCCTCTGGTGGCCGTACTCCGAGTGAATCTCGCCAATAAAGATAACGTCTTCCTGCAACAGCTGTCCGATCAGGCCGGTAAAGCTCAGCGCCTGCCCGGCATCGGCCAGCCGCGGCAGGCCCTTGCCGCCTACCACCTGGATCGCCTCTGCCTGGTCGATGGTCTCCTGGCTGCTGCAGGCGCTCAGGCCGAGCAGCAGCAGGGGCAGCAGCAGTTGCAGCAGGGGCAGGGCGGGAAACTGGGGCACGGATGTCTCTGACTATAGTCTGAATGGGGTAAAACAGCGCGAATCATAGCATTTGCCCAGGCTTCGTGCCGATTCGCCAACCTTGAACCTGGTGGATTGCCGCACCCCGCCGGGTTCGACCTGCAGGCCGCAATCTGGCAAAGTATCCGCCCTATCAATCAAGCCAGGGCCTGGGCCCTGGGCGGGAAAACAGTTTGGAGGAGCGGTGTGAATACGAGGAATCTATCACCAGGCCCGGCGGCGGGGCGGGTACGGGGCCTGACGCTGGCGCTGGTGCTGGTCGGGTTGACCGGGGTGGCCGTGGCCTCGCCCTGGGCGCGGCTTAAAACCAGCACGCCGGGGCCGACGCAGGTGATCGGCAAGGTCTCCCTGGGCTGTATCGGCGGGGCCCAGGCCCTGGCCGAGACAGGCACGGGCTACGTCAGCATCCGCCGCAAGCGCAACAGATACTATGCCCATCCCGCCACCCTGGAACTGGTGCAGCGGCTGGGCCAGGCGATGCATGAACGCCGTCCGGATCGGCTGATCATGATCGGTGACCTGTCCCAGCCCCGAGGTGGGCGCATGGACTCCATGCACCGCAGTCATCAGAACGGCGTGGACGTGGATGTCTGGCTGACCCTGACCTCATCGGCAAAAGACGCCAAAAAACTGGCACCCGAAGGCAATGACCCCCCCAGCATGTTGCAAAAGGACAAGCGTCTGGTCAGCAAGCACTGGGGAGAGGACCAGATATTCCTGCTCAAGACGGCGGCCCAGGACCCGGCCGTGGCGCGCATCTTCGTCAACCCCGGCATCAAGCTGGCGCTCTGCGCCTCGCAGGGGGTGGAGGCGGAATGGCTGCGCAAACTGCGCCCCTGGTGGGGCCACGATGCCCATTTCCATGTGCGCCTGAACTGCCCCAAGGACAGCCCCCAGTGTGAGTCCCAACCGCCCATCGGCAAGGGCAGCGGCTGCGGTGTCGAACTGGCCTCCTGGTTCAAACCCAAGCCCGTGGTAAAGCCCGCGCAGAAGCCGGAGAAACAAGCGGCGAAGAAACCGGTCAAGATCGCCAAGCCCAGGCCCCCCGCCATCCACCCCAGATGCAAGCCGGTGCTGGCCTATCAGAAGACAGAGGATAGAAGACAGAGGGCAGATAATTGAGTCCCGTTCACTGAGCGAAGCCGAAGTGTGGTTTGGTTTTTGCATCACCCTGGCCGTGTTCAGTGTTTTGCCGGAATCAAACCATGAAATCGATCCGCCTTGTTGTCTTATCTCTGCTCGCCCTGCTGGCCGGGCCGACCTTGGCCGAGTGCTATTCCAACGTCAAGGCCGGTGGGTATTGCGAAGATCCCATTGCCGATATCCAGGCCCAGGCGGGGCAGCGCAAGTTCCGTCTGCCCAACCCCTACCGCCAGCCGGTGGTGATCGACTCCGACCTCAAGGACATGGGCATGAGCTGCGCCGATCTGCAGCGGGAGATCAACTACCTGCGTAAAATGACCTACAGCTACAAACCCAACCCCTACAACGACCCCATCACCGGCATCTCCGTGCTCGGCGGTGCCCTGGTGGCCTGGCCGCTGTACGCCGGTCTGGGCTGGAGCAGCTACCTGGGCGGACAGGAGAACAAGCGCATCGCCGAGGCCGAGGATCAGATCGAGGAGCTACGCCGCCTCAAGGCCGAACGCCACTGCTTTGAATGCGGCGGCCGCAAGGGTTGCCCCTGAATCACCAACTGATGTAGGCAAAGCCCCGTTCTTGCAGCAGCATCAGGTCCACTGCGCCTATGGGCACTACCTTGGCGAAGGGCAGCAGGTCTTCCTTGCTCCAGCCCAGGCCCTCCAGGGTGTTGCCGCAGGCATGGAAGGCAACGCCGTAGGTGGCCAGGGAGGCGGCGCGTTGTTGATGGATCTCGGCCACGGGCCGCCCCGGCTTCTTGCCCAGCAGGTGCAGACCGGCACCGCTGCAAGAGATCACCACCTCCACGTCATCACCGTATTTGCGGATCATCTCACCGGCGGAAAACAGGACATGGCCCAGGTAATCGTCATCCGCCTTGTTGCACTGGAAGACCACATGGTGCAGGGAGTCGTCCTCCATGTGGGTCTCGGTATGGTGGGCCAGGGCAGGCAGAGCGGCCGCAAGGCCCAGGCCAGCCAGGCAACGCAGCAGATGACGACGGCCAATGGGGCTTGAATTCATGGGACACTCCTCGTGAATAAGACGACTTTGTATCACTCCAGCCCGCTCAAGTGAAGCGCCCAGCCGCAATTAGCCCGAGCTGATGGGCGAGCCTCATCGGTCAGACCGTTAAACCAAAAAGGGGCATTTGGCCACTGTCGAGTCCCGGCTCCAGGCCTCGCTCTACCACCTCCTTCCGTAGAGCCATCTGTGTCTCTGTGGCTTAGCTGAAGGATTTACTGTGAAACAACCTGCTGTTGGCGATCATCCGGGGAGGCCTTGCCCAACGGTTGCCCCATGCAGCTGGACCGGTTCGGGGGCCTGCCAGCCGGGGGTTCGGTGTTCGGCAGTGATCAGGGTGTAGATGCCGCCGCGCACCTTGAAGTCGGCGCTCAGGCGCATGAATTTGGGCTCTGCCGCTGCCGCCATGGCGTTGAGCATGCGGTTGGTGACGTCTTCATGAAAACCGCCTTCATTGCGGAATGACCAGATGTAGAGCTTGAGTGATTTCAGCTCCAGGCATTTCTGGTCAGGTACATACTCCAGCAGCAGTTCGGCAAAGTCCGGCTGGCCTGTCTTGGGACACAGGCAGGTGAATTCCGGTATGCGGATACGGATACTGTAGTCCCGCTCGGGATGGGGGTTGGCGAAGGTTTCGAGGGTCTTGCTGGGTTCTGTGGCCATGATCGAGGTTCACTGCTGGGTAATCAGCCGCCGATCATATCGCAAAAGCGCCCCCGACTCCTGCACGAACAACGCTTTCCTTCCACCTGCCGCTTTGGCCAGCTTGGCTGGCCTTAAAAGAGGATTTAACCTGTGTTAATCGCGCCCAAGCTCAATCCTCAACCGGAAAACCGCCATGACCCCCAACCCCGCCGGTGCCATCCATCTGCAATTGACCACCAATGCAGAGCGGGTGATTGCCGTGGATCTCGACTCCAGTCGCCCCACCAATCTCAGTCAGCGGCTGTTTCGCGGTCGTGGCAGTGAGCAGGTGCAGGCCCTGGTCCCCCTGGTGTTCAGCGTTTGCGCCACGGCCCAATCGGTAGCGGCCAGCCAAGCGCTGGAGCAGGCCGCAGGGCTGGACCTGGACCCAGCGCAGGAGCGGGCGCGGGAGTTGCTCTTGCTGGCGGAGACACAGCGCGAGCACCTGTTCCGCGTACTGCTGGGTTGGTCCGCCTGGCTGGGGGCCGAGCCCGATGGGGCCGCGCTGGGGGAGCTTGGGCGTCTGCGTGGCGACCTGGTGCCGGCCCTCTATCCCCAGGGGGATGGCTTCAGACCGGGTGGTGGTCGTCTGCAGCCGGACCGAACCCGGCTTCAGGCCATGTTGCAAGGACAGGAGCGGTTGTTGCGGGACCTCCTGGGGCTGGGCCCGGCGGACTGGCTTGGGCTGGGTTCCCTGGCCGAGATTCAGGCTTGGGCCCAAAGCGGGGATCGCCTGGCCCAGCGATTCTGTCGCCAGATAATGCAGCAAGGACTGGCGCAAATGGGCGCGGTTTCTGTAATGCCGCTACCCCCTTTGGATCCCGCCCGGCTGAGCGCCCTGTTGCAGGCCGAGGGGGCCGCCGAGTTTGTCGCTGCACCGCTCTGGCAGGGCCAGGTGCGGGAGACCGGTGCCCTGCAGCGGCAACAGGCCCAGCCCCTGTTACAGCCCGTGCGCCAGGCCCATGGCACGGGCCTGCTCTGCCGCCAGCTGGCGCGTCTGTGTGAACTGGTCCAGGGCCTGGAGCGCATGGGCGAACTGGTGAACAACCTGGCCCCGGCCCGGCCCGGCGGTCAGGCCCTGCGCCCCTCGGGTCAGGGCCTGGCCCAGGTCGAGGCCGCCCGTGGGCGGTTGGTGCACTGGCTGGATCTGCGCCAGGGCCGGATTGCCGACTACCGCATCCTCGCCCCCACCGAGTGGAATTTTCATCCCCGAGGGGTGCTGGCCCAGGGCCTGATGACCCTACCGGCCAACCGGAAACTGCCCCAGCTGGCGCAGTTGCTGGTGGACGCCATAGACCCCTGCGTGGAGGCCAGGCTAAGTGTTCAGAAGACAGATGACAGATGACAGATGAAAAAGGACAGAGGGTTGAGGGCGCTTTGCGCCCGGTTTTTAAATCTATAAACCGCAGATTACGCCGATTGTCGCAGATTAAATTATGTATTTTTATGTGGTTAGAGTAATTTGGCCAGTCACCCGCTGGGTGAGTGTGTGCACTTGGTAAACACACTGAAAAATCGGTGTAAATCGGTGAAATCTGCGGTTCACCGATGATCCCGTCATCGGTTTGGCATGACCTACCTCCCTGTAGGCCCGATGCAGGAGGTAGAACAGCGTCTGGAACAGCTGTCGAGTGCATAATCCTATATTCCTCAGTTAAGCCACAGAGACACAGAGATCACAGAGTTGTTTCAATGAGTTACCTATCAGACTGGACTCACCCAGAAGGTGTTGAATGTTCGCTTTCCAACACATTGATTTTTCTCTGTGTACTCTGTGTACTCTGTGGCTCTGTGGCCAAATGCTCTTTTTAGGATAATTGGGGTCTGTCCCCTAATTTTCGCTAATTTTCGGTGCTATCATGGTGGCATGAAACGCAAAAAACTCCCCACCGGTATTGCCAACCTCCGCGAGATGCGCGAGGAGGATCATTACTATGTGGACAAAACCGCCTATGCCCTGCGGCTGGTCGATGAGGGAAAATACTACTTCCTCTCCCGCCCGCGCCGCTTTGGCAAATCCCTTTTTCTCGATACCCTGGCCGAGCTGTTTCAGGCCAATGAGCCGCTGTTTCGTGGCCTCCATGCCCATGAGCACTGGGATTGGTCGATCCAATACCCTGTCATTCGGCTGAGCTTTGGCGGTGGCCTGATGCGCGATCGGGCACAGCTAGAGGCCAAGTTCCGCGAATTGCTCGATATCAACCAGGCCAAGCTGGGCATCACCTGCCGCCAACCCACCGCTCCGGGCTGTTTTGCCGAGCTGATCCAGAGCGCCGAGCAAAAATACGGCCAGCGCGTGGTCATTCTGGTGGACGAATACGACAAGCCCATCGTCGATAACCTGACCCAACCCGAGCTGGCCCGCGAGATGCGCGATGGTCTGCGTAACCTCTATTCCGTGATCAAGGACAACGACGCCCAGATCAAATTCGCCTTCATCACCGGCGTGTCCAAGTTCAGCAAGGTGAGCATCTTCTCCGGCCTGAACAACCTGGAAGACATCACCCTGAATGCCGGCTATTCGGCGATCTGTGGCTATACCGAGGATGACCTGGATGAGGTATTCGCCCCCGAGCTGGAAGGCCTGGACCGGCAGCAAATCCGCGATTGGTACAACGGCTACAACTGGACCGGAGAGGCGGTGTATAACCCTTTCGACCTGTTGTTGTTACTGCGTAACCGTCAATTTCGCGCCTACTGGTTTGAAACCGGCACGCCGACCTTCCTCATCGACGTACTCACCCAGCGCCAGACCTTCAGCCCCAAGATCAGCGACTGGCACGCCACCGAGGCCCTGCTATCGCGCTTTGATGTGGACGACATGGCCACCGAGGCCCTGCTCTGGCAGACCGGGTACTTGACCATCCACGGTCAGCGTCAGGTGGGCGCTGCCCGCGTCGAATACCGGCTCGGCTATCCCAATCTGGAGGTGGAAAGCGCCCTCAACGAGGCCCTGCTCAGCCGGCTCTACGGCAACGCCAGCCTGGCCAGCGAGTCCGTCAGCCGTCTTTACGATACCTTGATGAGCGGCGATTTTGAGCAACTGCACCAGCACGTTCACAGCCTATACGCCAGCATCCCCCACGACTGGTACCGCAACAACCCCATCACCCACTACGAAGGCTACTGGGCCAGCGTCTTCTACAGCCACTTCGCCGCCCTGGGGCTGGATATTCGCCTGGAAGACGCCACCAATCAGGGCCGACTGGACATGGCGCTGCTATTCAACGGCCAGGTCTGGCTGTTCGAGTTCAAGGTGGTGGAGCTGGTGCCGGAGGGCAAGGCGCTGGAACAGCTGAAGGCCAAGCATTACGCTGAAAAATATCTGAGCCTCAAGCAGCCGATCCATCTCATCGGCATCGAATTCAGCAAAGAGCAGCGTAATCTGGTGGGGTTTGAGGTAGAGTCCTTGCTGTGAAAAGAATTACGGTGACAGTTTACTAAATTACACAATTCATGTTCTCTAGGAGCCTGTCGGATTTAGGATGCTCCTACTGCGCCGGTGGGAAGAACGGCCCAGAATTATTTTAAACATTGGCCCCGATTTTTCGTTGCGTAGGCCAACTATGCGCGTCAAAATCGTGAAAATTTGTTCTCGCTCTCCCACCTTGCTCGCCACGGGCACCTAAACCCGACAGGCTCCTAGTCAGAGGGCATAATTGGGCTCTGTCCCCTAATTTTCTAATTTGCTAGGTCCTGATACACCTCATCCAGGCTCAGCTCCAGCTCCAGACAAGCCAGATACAGGCCGCCCTGGGTCAGGATCTCCCCGCGCCAG